>JBIIJS010000077.1:0-11683 GCA_044233605.1 Cyanobium sp.
ACGCCAAAGCGGCCGGCCAGCCAGCGCGCAGCCAGCAGCACGGCGGTGATCCCCCACCAGCGCAGCTGAATGGGCAGACTCACGTTCAGGGCGGCGGGCAGAACCAGCGCGGCGGCGGCCAGCAGCACGGTTGCCAGACGGTCGTTGCGGGGCCAGAGCACGCCGGAGCGGTCGGCGCGGGGGTGGGCGCGCAGCAGGCCCCAGCTCAGGCCTGTGGCCGCCGCCAGCAGGGCGGTGAGCAGCCACAGGCGCCACTGCTGCTCGATCGGGTAGCGGCCCACGGCGAACAGGGTGGCGTTGACCTGGATCACGGCCCAGCGGGCCTGGCTGAAGGCCCAGCGCAGGAAGCCGAAGGCCGCCAGCGTGAGCAGGGCGAGCAGACCGAGGCTGAGGGCGCCGTCGGCGGCGCTGGGGAACAGCTCCTGGCGGAGGCGGCGAAGAAGCGGCTGCATCGCTCAGCGCTCCTTGATCTGCACGAGCCGGTCGAGGCCGTTCATCAGCGCCGAGATCAGCAGGTCGATCGTGAGGTAGGCGCCGAGCAGCAGCAGCACCACCTCCACCGCCCGGCCGGTCTGGTTGAGGGTGGTCTCCGCCACGGAGTAGAGGTCGGTGTAGCCCACCGCCACCGCCAGCGAGGAGTTCTTGGCCAGGGAGATGTACTGGGTGTTCAGACCTGGCACGATCACCCGCAGGGCCTGGGGCAGCACGATGTGGCGCAGCGTGCCGCCCCAGTGCAGCCCCAGGGAGGAGGCTGCCTCCCATTGGCCCCGGGGCACGGCGGCGACCCCGCCCCGCACCACCTCGGCGATGAAGGCGCCGGAATAGATCACCAGAGCGGTGAGCAGGGCTGCAAACTCCACCGTGATCCGCAACGGCGCCTGCCAGACGCCATTCACCAGCTGGGGCCCGGCCCAGCGCAATCCCTCACCGAACCCGGCCATGTACAGCCCTGATTTGGCCAGCACCACCCCCGGCAGCTGCAGCGCCGCCGTGCCGTTGGGCAGGGCCATGAACACCACGAAATACCAGAACACCAGCTGCAGCAGCAGCGGGATGTTGCGCACAACCTCCACGTAGACGCGAGCGAGCCGGCGCAGCAGGCCGTTGCGGCTGAACGACGCCACGCCCACCACCGTGCCGAGCAGGGTGGCCCCCACCAGGCCGGTGAGCACCGCCCGCAGCGTGTTCACCAGACCCGCCAGCAGCGCCCGCCAGTAGGGCATCGCGGCGCTGAAGGGCAACAGGGTTTCGGAGATGTCGAAGCCGGCCGGCTGCTTCAGCCAGCGAAAGCTGAGCAGCAGGCCGGCGGCGGTGAGGTTGCGGATCAGGTTGCCGAGCAGGAAGGCGATCAGCACCAGGATCAGCAGACCCACCACCCCCTGCACCAGCCAGGGCAGAACGCGGCGGTCCCGCCACCAGGGGGGAGCCGGCTGCATCAGCGGAACGGCGGCGAATAGATCAGGCCGCCCTCCTTCCACTGGCGGTTGAGGCCGCGGTCAAGCTTGAGGCTGGTGCTGGGGCCGACGTTGCGCTCAAACACCTCGCCGTAGTTGCCTACCGCCTTCACCGCGCGCACGACGAAGTCGGGCGCCAGGCCGAGCTGCTTGCCGAACTCACCCTCGACGCCGAGGAAGCGGCGCAGGTCGGCCAGGTTGGTCTTCGCCTTCGCCTCCGCCAGCCTGGCATCGATGTTGGCCTGGGTGATGCCGCTCTCCTCGGCCTGCATCAGGGCGAAGACGATCCAGCGCACCGCATCGGCCCAGGCCGGATCAGCGTTGGTGGTGGCGGGTGCCAGTGGCTCCTTGCTCATCACATCGGGCAGGAGGGTGTGCTCATCGGGCTGCGGGAAGCTGGATCGCTTGCCCGCCAGCTGGGAGCGGTCGCTGGTGACCGCCACGCAGCGGCCGCCGAGGTAGGCGGCGTAGGTCTGGTCGCTGGTCTGGAACTTGAGCGGCGTGTAAGGGATGTTCTGCTCCCGCATCCGGTCGGCCAGGTTGAGCTCGGTGGTGGTACCGCTCTCCACGCAGATCGGCTTGCCCGCCAGATCCCTGAGGGTGCGGATGCCGCTGGCGTTGGGCGCCATCACGCCCTGGCCGTCATAAAAAGTGGGCGGAGCGAAACTCAGGCCGTTGCCGCCGGCGGCGTCGCGGCTGAGCGTCATCGTGGTGTTGCGCGAAAGCAGATCCACCTCACCGCTGGCCAGGGCGGCAAAGCGCTCGCTGGAGTTGAGGTCGCGGTATTCCACCTTCTTCGGATCGCCGAACACGGCCGCCGCCACCGCCTGGCAGACGTCGACATCGAGGCCGCTGTAGGTGCCGTCGGGGGAGACGAAGCTGAAGCCCGGCAGCTTGCCCTCCACGCCGCAGATCAACTTGCCGCGGCCCTGGATCGTGGCCAGCTTCTGGCTCTGCACGCCGCCGTCATCGGGGGCGCAGCCCGCCAGCAGGGCCGGCGCCAGCAGGGCGGCGGGCCAGAGGCGGCGGGGACGGAAGCTCCAGGGGCGCGACATCCGGGGCAGGCGAGGTGGCCGCATTGTGCCAGGCATGGGGCTGAGAACCAGTTCAGCGGCAACGAACGCCGCTCAGCCCGGCAGGATCACCCGGTCGATCACGTGCACGATGCCGTTGTCGCAGACGATGTCGGCCTGGACCACGGTGGCGTTCTTCACTTCGAAGGGCTCGCTGCGGCGGATGGCCACCGGCGCCCCCTCCAGGCTGTCCCAGCTGGGCTGATCCACCAGCTCGGATCGCTTGTGGGCGCCGGCGAGCACGTGATATTTGAGGATGCGCGCCAGCTGGGGCGGATTATCCACCAGCGTCTGCACGGTGCCGGGGGGCAGGGCGGCGAAGGCATCGTCCACCGGCGCGAACACGGTGAAGGGTCCGGGGCTTTCGAGGGCGCCGGTGAGGCCGGCCACCTCCACGGCGGTGAGCAGGGTGGCGAAGCAGCCCGCCCCTTTGGCGGTTTCGATGATGTTGGCCATGGGAAGAATCAGCGGTAGTCCTGGGTCTGGATGTCACCGAGCCTGGCTTCGGGCCGCAGGAAGCGGTCCATCTGGGCCTCGAAGAAGCGGCGGTTGGCCATCAGATGCTCGGGGTCGGTGTCATCGAGCGGATAGAGCAGGGCGGCCCGCAGCGCCTGGATCACCGCCGAGGTGACGTTATACATCGAGCGCTGGAAGGTGATGCCCAGCTGGATCAGTTGATCCTCCTCGCCGCGGCGGTGCTGCTTGTAGAGCTCCGTGAGATAGGGCGGCAGGAAATGGAGCATGTCCTGCATCAGCAGGGTGGGCGGGATGCCGGCCGAGCCCACCGGAAACACATCGGCATACAGGATGCCGTAGTGGAAATCCGCCTGGTTAGTAGGCACCTGGCCCGCCTGGGCGTTGTAGCTCTTGGTGCCGCGGAAGGGGGAGGTGCGGTAGAACACCGCCTCCACATAGGGCAGGGCCGCTTCGTAGAGCCAGGTGAAGCCCTCCGATTTGGGGATCACCTCAATGCATTCATCGCCCACATACACGTGGTGATAGATCGGCCGGCCGGCCACCGCGAAGATGCCGTTCACCAGGAAGTTCATGGCATCCGGCACGCCCTTGAAGCCGCCCTCGTCGTAGATGTCGCTCATCTCGAAGAACACCGGCGCCATCACCTCCCAGAAGAGGCCGAGATTGGCGTAATAGCTCATCTGCTTCACCTGTTCCATGAACATCTCAGGGAACAGCTTGTACAGCCCCAGCATCAAGGGGTTGCCGCGGAAGTAGGCCTTGATCGCCCGATCGGCATTGGCCCGGTAGGCATCGCTGGCCAGGTAGTCGTAGAAGCGGCCGCCCATGCCCTGATGCCAGAGCATCGCCTGCATGCAGGCCTCGGCGAACTCCATGTTCACCCGGTCGTGCCAGAGGTGGTGCAACAGCTTGGGCATGGCGCGGGTTTCACCGCGGGCCATGAACTCCAGCAGCTCGGGGTGGGCCTTCTCGCCGCCGCGCCAGATGCGCAGCTTCGATTGCTCGCCCGCGTAGGAGTTGGGCAGGTCGAGGTACGGCTGGCTGATGAAGTACTTGAAGGCCGGCAGCGGATTGAGGAACACCCGCTCGGCGATATAGAGGAGATCGCGCCAGTAGAAGTCCATCGGCACGGCGTAGGCCTTGTAGATGCCGATGATCTGCATCAGGTTCTCCGGCGTGTCCGGCAGCATCGAGCCGCCGGCCTCCAGCCGGTGGATCACCTCGGCCCAGCGGTGCTGGGAGGGGGGGATGAGGGGCTTGCTGGCGGGCTCGGCCGCGGGGGCGCTGGTGGGGGGCGTCATGACGGCAGGAGGTCTGGAGCGACGGCGACGGTGGTGGCGGTGCTGGCCACGGTGGAGAGGGTGGGGCCCTGGGCCAGCAGGAAGGTCTGGGAGCGCAGGGCAATGGCGGCGGTGGCGTCCTCACTCCAGCCGGTGAGGGCCGTGGGCCAGAGGCCGGCGCCGATCACCAGCAGGGTGAGGGTGAGGGCCGGCAGGCGCTCATCCCAGCTGGTGGAGATCCAGTCGGCGCGGGCGTTGTCGAGGCGGCCGAAACCCACCCGGTTGAACAGGCGGATCGCATAGACCGCCGTGAAGCCGGAGGCGATCAGGCTCACCAGGGTGGGCCAGGGGAAGGCGCTCCAGCTGCCCTCGAACACCATCAGCTCGGCGGGGAAGCCGGAGAGGCCGGGGATGCCCGCCGCCGCCATCAGGGCCAGCAGCAGCATGCCCATCGTGAAGGGCAGGCCGCGCAGGGGGTTGAGCAGGCCGGAGAGTTCGGGGATGGCCGTGGTGCCGGTGCGCCGCTCGATCAGACCCACACAGGCGAACAGCAGGGCCACGATCATGCCGTGGGCAAGGCACTGGGCCACCGCCCCCTGCAGGCTCAGCGGCGTGGCGGCGGCCACCGCCAGCACCAGCAGGCCCATGTGGCCCAGGGAGCTGTAGGCCATCAGCCGGCGGATGTCATTCTGGGCGACGGCGTTGAGGGCGCCATAGACGGCGCTGATGGAGCCGGCCGCCGCGATCCAGGGCGACCAGGCCAGCCAGACATCCGGCAGGAAGCTGACGCCGAAGCGCAGCAGCCCGTAGGCCCCGAGCTTGGAGACGACGCCCCCCAGCAGCATCACCACCGGCGTGGGGGCCTCGTGGTAAGTGAAGGGCTGCCAGCCATGCAGGGGCACCACCGGCAGCTTGAGGCCGAACGCCACCAGCAGCAGGGCCAGGATCGCGGCCTGGGCCCCGGGGCTCAGGGAGGCGGCGGCCAGATCGTCGAAGCCGAAGCTGAAGCCGTTGCCGTTGAACCAGCCGAAGGCGAGCACCGCCGCCAGCAGGCACAGGCCCGACACCGCTCCGTAGATCAGGTAACGGATCGCCGCTCCGGCCCGCCGCGGGCCGCCCCAGATGGCCACCAGCAGGGTGGTGGGGATCAGCACCAGCTCGAAGGCCAGCACGAACAGCAGGGCGTTGCGGGCCAGGAAGGCGCCCACCACCCCGAGATTGGTGGCGAGCATCAGCGAATAGAAGAGGCGCGGCCGCGATTGGTCGGCCGGGGCCGAGAGGATCGAGGCCACGCTCACCAACGCCGCCAGCACCACCAGCGGCAGGGAGAGGCCATCGAGGCCGAGATCGAGGGAGAGCCCCAGCTTGGGCAGCCAGGCCAGGTGCAGATCCGTGGGCGGCTGCCGCCAGGCCAGCAGGCCCACCAGCAGCTGCAGGCCGGCGGCGAGGGCGGCCAGGTTGCGCACGCGCCTGGAGGGGCCCTCGGGCAGCAGGGGCAGAAGCAGGCCGGCCAGCAGCGGCGGCCCGAGCAGAAGGGGCAGGAGCAGGGAGGCCATCAGCGGACGGAGGGGAGCAGGTTGGGGGGCAGCGAGGGCAGGCTGGCAAGCAACCAGGCGGCCATCAGCAGAACCCCCAGCAGCAGCGAGAGGGCATAGGCCTGGGAGCGGCCGCTGGTGGTGAGGCTGAGGCGCCTGGCCCCCTCCAGGGCGGCGCCGCCGGTGGCCCCGCTGAAGCCGTCCACCAGCCGCTCATCCGTCCAGGAACTCAGCCTGGCCAGGGCCACCACCAGGCCCACCACGGTGCGGTGGTAGAAGCGCTCGGTCTGCATGTCGTGGGCCAGCCAGTCCTGCAGGCCGCCGAGGGTGGAGGGCAGCTGGGCCAGGGGGTGGGGCCGCAGGTAGAACACCGCCGAAAGGCCGCCGCCTACCATGGTGGAGACCAGCAGCGGCACCGCCAGCGGCCCCCAGCCCGGCAGGGGGGTGAGGGCAAACACGCCGTTGCGCACAAGCAGCTGGGGCAGGTGCAGCACCATGCCCATCAGCAGCAGGGTGGGCAGGGCCATCAGCCAGAGCACCTCGGGCGAGCGGGTGGTGAAGGGGGTTTCGTTGCCCCCCCAGATCTGGCCGAACACCCGGATCAGGCCGGCGCTGATCAGGGCATTGCTCAGCAGTACCAGACCGCCCAGCAGCAGGGGATGGTCGCTGGCGACGGCGACCGCCAGCAACTCGCGGATGGCGGCGAAGCTGCCGAAGGGCGGCAGGGCCATCAGGCCAGCGGCACCGCTGAGGAAGGCCAGGCCCATCAGCGGACGCTTGCTCCACAGACCGCCGAGCTGGGTGAGGTCCTGGGTGACGTTGGTGAAGATGACCGCCCCCACCGCCATCAGCATCAGGGCCATCGGCACCGGGTAGACCAGCATCAGATGGTCGGCGACATCGATGCCGCCCAGGCCCACCGCCACAAACAGGAGACCCAGCCAGCTGCTCACGAGAAACGACAGGGCCCGCTTGACATCAATCTGGGCCAGGGCGATCAGCGAGGCCACCACGGCGGTGGTGCCGCCCACCACCACCAGCAGGCTCTGCACCAACGGACTCAGCTCGATCAGGGGCTCCAGCCGCAGCAGCACCCAGGCACCCCCCACGACCACCACCGAATTGCGCAACACGGTGGAGGGCAGCGGGCTTTCCATCGCCTCATCGAGCCAGAGGTGCAGGGGGATCTGGGCGCACTTGCCCATCGGCCCGGCGATGAGGGCCAGAACGATCAGGGTGAAGCCGGGTGGCAGCGGAATCTGGTTGTTGGCCTGATCGGCCGCCCAGGCCTGCAGGCCGTGGAAGTTCCAGGTACCGGTGATCGGCAGCAGGGCGATCACCCCGGCAAGCAGGATCAGGTCGCCGATCCGTTTGGTGAGGAAGGCATCGCGCGCCCCCTTCACCACCAGCGGCTGGTTGTACCACGTGCCCACGATCAGATAGGTGCCGAGCGTGAGCAGCTCGAGGATCACGTAGCTGAAGAACAGCGAATCGGTGAGCACCAGGGCGCAGAGGCCTGCCTCGAAGAAGCTGAGCGAGCCGAAGAAGCGGGGCCAGCCCCAGTCCATCTCCAGATAGCCGATCGAATAGATCTGCACCAGCACGTGCAGACCCGTGATCACGGTCATGGCGATCAGGGCCGGCTCGGTGATCAGGCCATCGATGCCGACGCGCAGCCCGGCGGTGTGCAGCCAGGTCCAGCCGAAGGTGAGCGGCCGGTAGATGGCCGCCGAACCGGCGGTGGAATTGGAGTGCAGGGCCACCAGCGCCAGGGAGCTGTGCACGAAGGCCACACTCACCATCAGCAGGTTGATGTAGCCGCAGGGGCGGGGCCCGGTGCGCGAGATCAGCCCGGGCGACCAGAGCAGCGAGATCAGCGAAGCCGCCAGCGGATAGAGCGGCACCAGCCAGGCCGTCTGGGCGAGGAGAAGATTCATGGCACCCGGGATTGGGCTCGGCAGGGGGAGCTTGGCTGGCAACCTTACGAGGGATTTGCGGTCCCTAGCTGAAGGGAGCCTCGCGTGTCGCCGAAGGATGTAACAGGGGGAATCGGATCCGGGGGAGCAACGAAGGCCATCGGGAGCTCACGGGGAGTGAGAAAATGATGATTCACCTGATTCCCTCTGCCGTTGGCCTGCACGAATTGCGGCTGCCGCATGGTCGCCCGTGAATACCAAGCTCGGTCGCAGGGGGGGTGGGAACTAATCTGCGTAGATTGCGGCCAGCCTCAGCACATTGCTGTGGATCCCCTGGTGAGCCGGCGACGGCTGACAAACCTGGGGATGATGCTGGCGCTGATGTTCGCCGGTGGCTTGCTGTTCGTGATGGTCACCCTGCTGGACGCGACCAGCCCTTCGCTGGAGCCGGCACGGCAGGAGCAGGAACACGACCGCTGAGCAATGACGGGGCGGGGCCAGGGCTAACGGCGATCTCGGGCGCGGCGGCGACGCCAGGCAAGCAGCACGAGCAGCAGCGCCGCGCCACTGAGAAGAAGAGCCACGATGCCCTGGCCAAGCGGCTCAAGCAGGGCGAAAACGCGCTGATAGTTGGCTCCCAGCGCCAGCCCCGCGAGGGTGAGGGCGCTCACCCAGAGCAGGCTACCGGCAGCAGTCCAGGCCAGAAACGCCGACTGGGGCATCAGCTCAATGCCGGCGGGCACCGACACGAAGGTGCGCACCCCCGGAACGATGCGCCCCCAGAACACCAGGGCGGCCCCGTGGCGGGCGAACCAGCGACGGCTTGCCGCCAGCATCGCCGGACTGAGACCCACCAGGCTGCCGTGCCGCTCGGCGAAGCGCTCGAGCCGCCGCTCGTTGACGATCCGGCCCAGGCCATACCAGCACCAGGCCCCCAGCACGCTGCCGAGCAGGCCGGCCAGGATCACCGGCACCAGCGCAAGCCTCCCCTCGTGCACCAGGTAGCCGGCGAAGGGGAGGATCAGCTCGGCCGGCACCGGCGCCACCACCGTCTCCAGCAGCATCGCCACGGCGATGGCCCCGTAGCCCAGCAGCGGACTGGCCTCAGCCGCGTTGCCCAGCAGGCGGGGCACCGCCAGGAGCAGATCTTCGATCAGCATCGGGGGCTCAGGCGTCGCTGTGGCCGCGCCGCCGCATCAGCCGCACCACCTTCTCGAGTTCGAGATAGACGAAGAACACCAGGCTCACGCCCACGCAGAGGCCGAGATCGTGCAGGGGCAGGGGAGTGGTGCCGAAGAAGGAGGAGAGAGCCGGCACGTAGAGCAGCATCAGCTGCAGTGCCGTGGTGAGCAGCACCGCCCAGAGCAGCCAGGGATTGGAGAAGGGATTCACCTGGATCAGCGGCCGCTCGCTGCGGGCGGCGAGGGCGTGGCCCATCTGGGCCAGGCAGAGGGTGGTGAACACGATCGTTTTCCAGTCGGCACCCTCCTGCTTCGAGGCGTAGAGCATCAGGGCGATCACCAGCAGGGCAAAGACGATGCCAACCCGCAGGATGTAACGGCCGACGCCGCGGGCGAAGATCGATTCGCCGGGCTGGGCCGGCGGCCGGTCCATCAGGCCGTCCTCAGCCGGCTCCAGGGCCAGGGCGAGGGCCGGCACGCCATCGGTGACCAGGTTCATCCAGAGAATCTGCAGGGGCGTCATCGGCACGCCCACCAGACCCAACAGCGGCGCCGCGGCGATCGTGATCAGCTCGCCGACGTTGCTGCCGAGGATGTACTTCACGAAGCGGCGGATGTTGGCGTACACCAGCCGCCCCTCCTCCACCGCGTTGACGATCGTGGCGAAGTTGTCGTCGAGCAGCACCATGTCGGCGGCCTCCTTGCTCACCTCGGTGCCGGTGATGCCCATCGCCACACCGATGTGGGCCTGCTTGAGCGCGGGAGCATCGTTGACGCCGTCGCCGGTCATCGCCACCACTTCGCGGCGCCCCTGGAGCGCCTTGACGATGCGCAGCTTCTGCTCGGGCGGCACGCGGGCATAGACGCTGCAGTGGGCCACCCGCTCGCGCAGGGCCCCATCGTCGAGGGCCTCGAGCTCCCGGCCGATCGTCACCTCGGCGCCGGGCTCCACCAGGCCGATGCCGGAGGCGATCGCCCGGGCGGTGAGGGGGTGGTCGCCGGTGATCATCACCGGGCGGATGCCGGCATGGCGGCAGCGGGCGACGGCCTCCGGCACCTCGGGCCGGGCGGGATCGAGCTGGGCCATCAGCCCGAGCAGCACCTGGTTCTCCAGCTCCCGCTCCGGGCTGGGGTGGTGGGGAGCGCAGGCGAAGGCGAGCACCCGCAGGCCGGCGGCGGCGAGCTCGCGGGCCTGGTCAAGCCACCACTGGCGCAGGCTTTCATCCAGCGGGGCGACACCGCCGCCGTCAAGCCAGCGGTCGCAGGTGGAGAGGATCACCTCCGGAGCCCCCTTGCTGAGCATCAGCACGCGCGAACCCGCTGCCGTGTCGCCCAGGGGGGCCTGCAGGCTGCCGTGGGGATCGGCCACCCACACCGCCATCAGCTGCCGCTCGGAGCTGAAGGGTATCTCCGCCCGGCGGGGATGGCGCTCGCGCAGCTCGAAATCGTCGAGGCCCGCCTTGGCCGCCGCCACCACCAGGGCCCCCTCGGTGGGATCGCCGAGGATCTCCCAGGAGTCGGCGCTCTGGCGCTGCAATTCGGCGTCGCTGCAGAGGCTGCCCGCAGCCAGCAGCAGCTGGCGGCCGCCCTCCACCAGGCCGGCGCGCGCGCCGGCGGGTGCATCCAGCGGCCGGGGGATGAAGCTGCCCACCGGCTCATAGCCCTGACCGCTCACCCGCACCGCCTCGGTGCCGCAGCGCAGCTCCTCCACCACCTGGCGGTTCTGGGTGAGGGTGCCGGTCTTGTCGGAGCAGATCACCGTGACCGAGCCGAGGGCCTCCACTGCCGGCAGGCGACGGATCAGGGCGGCGCGCTGCACCATCCGCTGCGTGCCGATCGCCAGGGTGACGGTGATGACCGCCGGCAGACCCTCCGGCACGATCGCCACTGCCATCGACAGGGCCACCTCCAGGAGGTTGAGCAGCTCCTGCTTCATCAGCAGGCCCAGCACCATCACGACGCCCACCAGCGCCAGGGCAGAGCCCACCAGCACGTTGGCGAGGCCGTCGAGCCGCTCCTGCAGGGGCGTGGATTCGCCGCCGGCGGTGCTGATCAGTTCGGCGATCTGGCCCAGCTCGGTGGCCATGCCGGTGTCGGTGACCACGGCCAGGCCGCGGCCGCGGGCCACCTCGGTGCCCTGAAACAGGCAGTTGCGACGATCCAGCACCGGCGTGGCTGGCTCCAGCAGCAGCTCCGCCTGCTTGGCCACCACCTCCGCTTCGCCGGTGAGGGCCGCCTCGCGCAGGCCCAACTCGGCTACCTCCAGCACCCGAGCATCGGCGGGCACCTTGTCGCCCGCCTCCAACCGGATCAGGTCACCGGGCACGAGCAGCTCGCTGCCGAGCCGCTGCCACTGGCGGTCGCGGCGCACCTGCACCAAGGGCTGGGCCATCTGCCGCAGCGCCAGCAGGGCCTTCTGGGCGCGGCTTTCCTGCAGATAGCCGAGCAGGGCGTTGAGCACCACGATCAGCACGATCGCGATTGCATCCTTCGGAAACCGCTGCTGACTCAGCGCCACCACCGCCGAGACAGCGGCGACGGCCAACAGCATGATCAGCATGATGTTGCTGAACTGGTCCCAGAGGATGCGCAGGTTGCTGCGCCCCGGGGCAAGCTCCAACCGGTTGAGGCCATACCGTTCGAGACGGTCGGCCGCCTCGGCGCCGTTCAACCCTTCCTTGCTGGCCTCAAGTCGCCGCAGACACTCCGCCGGCGGCAGCGCGTGCCACTCGCGGAACGGCAGAGTCACGGTATCCCGTGGATCCGC
>JBIIJS010000078.1:0-11659 GCA_044233605.1 Cyanobium sp.
GAAGGGCATCCATGGCAGCGCGATGGCCCACCACCAGGGCGTTGTCGGTGGGTACCGAGCGGCGCAGATGGGCCTCGAGGAACAGCAGGCTGTCGCGGTAGCGGGGCGACGGGTCGCTCACCAGGGCCGTGTCTTCCGGCTGCAGCACCTTGAAGCTGCCGGCCGCCTGCTCCACCTCCACCAGGAAGCGGGCTTCCTTTTCGCGCAGGAACGGCGAGACCCCCACCACATCCACCACCTGCTGGCCCTGGGAGCTGCGGCCCACGCTCCGCACCAGCCATTCGGCGCTGCGGCACTCGATGCGGGCTCCTGGGGCGAGTACGGCGTCAGGCATCAGCCTCTTGGCCTACCAGGCGGGCGGTCACGGCTGCACCGTCTGCCGGGAATCGGTCGGCATTGGGGAATGCAGCGCCTGCTTTCAGTCTGCAGCCTCTCGGTAGCGAGTGCGCTGGATCTGACGGCATCGATACAGCTTTGATTCAGGATCAATGCGGGATTTGCATAGTTTTGGGCTGTTTTACCGCCAGCAGGCCGCAGCAGCCGGTTGCGGTCTCACTCTCGTAGCTCCCTCCTGATCCGGAAGGAGCGTGAGCCGCGCCATGCTCGTGGTGCAACACCCGAGCCCATGGCCGGCAAGCGAACCCTCAACGCCAAGAACCTCCAGACGCTGGGCGCGGCGGCCCTGGCGGAGTTGCTGATCGAGGTGAGCGCCGGCAACGCCCTGATTCAGCGGCGGCTGCGGCTGGCGCTGGCGGCCGCCGGCGGAGCCGAGGGGGCGGCGCAGGAGGTGCGCAAGCGGCTCAGCAGCATCGCCCGATCCACCACCTTCATCGATTCCGCCAAACGCAAGGCACTGCTCGCCGACCTGGAGGCCCAGCAACAGGCGATCACAGGACCGATCGCAACGGCCGATCCCGCCCTGGCGGTGGAGCTGCAGGTGCGCCTGCTGGAGCTGGGCGAGGGGGTGCTGGACCGCAGCTCAGACTCCACCGGGGCGGTGATCGGCCTGTTCCAGCGGGGCGTCGACACACTCGCAACCCTCGCCGCCGCGGCTGCCAGCAAGCCTCAGGAGCTGGTGGAGCACGCGGCCGAGCTGCTGCAGGAGAACGGCTACGGCCAGTTCGAAAGGCTGATCCCGGCCCTGGCGCCGGCCCTGGGCGAGGCGGGGCTGCTCCAGCTGGAGGAGGCGCTGCTGGAGCGCGGTGGCGTCGATCGCTACACGATGGAGCAGCTCGTCCGGGGCCGTGGCGATCTCGACGGCTACCTGGAGCTGTTCGAGCCCTCCCAGCTCACCTGGCCCGACACCGCCGCCGAGGTGGCCGGCCATCTGCTCCGAGGCGGCCGGGCCGAGCAGGCCCTGGCCGTGCTCGATCGGGCCGCCAAGGCGAGCCAGATCATGGAGGCCGAGGCGTGGCACGCCACCCGCATCGCTGTGCTGGAAGCCCTGGGCCGCAGCGAGGAGGCCCAGCAGCACCGCTGGCAGGTGTTCCGCCACACCCTCTCGATTCCAGTGCTGCGCGAGTACCTCCAGCGGCTGGATGACTTCGCCGATGTCGAGGCCGAGGAGCAGGCCCTGGCGGTGGTGGAGCAGCACCCCTTACCGCTGGCGGCGCTGCAGTTCCTGGTCTTCTGGCCCAGCCTGCCCCGGGCGGCTCGCTACGTGATCGAGCACTGCCACCACTGGGATGGCGACGCCTATGAGATCTACGAGCCTGCAGCCGAGCGCCTCAGCGCCGACCATCCGGTGGCCGCCAGCCTGCTGCTGCGAGCGATGGCGGTGTTCGCCCTGTCGATGGGCCGCTCCAAGCGCTACCGCTACGCCGCCGAGCACCTGCGCCAGTGCGAGCAGCTGGAGGCCCGCATCGACGACTGGCAGGGTTTCGAGAGCCACAACAGCTTCATGGGGCGATTGCGGGAGGCCTTCGCGCAGAAGTGGAGCTTCTGGCAGCAGCTGGAACGCTGAGCCCACGCCGAAGCAACCAGGCCACTTGTTGTGAAACTGGTTTGCGGTTCCTTGGTTTCTGAGTATTCAGTTTCCAGCCGGCATCAACCTGCTCCTGGCTGGTAGCGGGCTCCCGGTCGAGCTCCTCTCTTTAGCCTCGTTTGCCAACTTCTGATCAGTTGGGTAGGTGATGTCAGCCGGCGTGCACGAGGTGTCGATGGTCAGTGTTCCCGAGATTGTGCCCTCTGGCCCATCTGCAGGCTTCACGAAGTCTTCGAGGGCTATCTGCTTGCCAGCATCAGCGCCTCGATCACCATGGGTAGCCAGAGAGCTCAGGGAGTCGCGGTGAACAGCAACAGCGTGCGGCCCCGCTCGTCCTGCAGCAGCAGGTTGCGCTTGTCGATGCTCCAGCGGCGCACCTGCTCGAGCGCCCCGACAAACCGCCTCTCGAAGGCCATCGCCGCAGGTTCGCAGGCCATCTGGGTGCTGGCCAGCCTGGAGAAGCGCAGCTGCTCGCTGCCCAGCTGGAAGCCGCCCATCAGGCGGTTGCAGCCGCCGCTGCCGCTCACGCGCTCGCTGTCTGCCGCCAACTGCAGCTCAGCCGGTTTGCCGGGGAGCTGGAGCAGGGTGGGCGTGTTGCCATCCTGCAGGGCCTGGAGGCGCCAGAGGGTGCCGCGCAGCTCGGGTCTGGCCTGCGGGCAGCCCTTGCCGGGATGCACCCCCACGAAGCGCTCCACCACGAGCGTGCGCTCGGGCACCCGCCCCGGTTCGGCCGAGGGGCGGTTGGCGATCTGCCCCTCCAGGTTCACCAGCAGCGGTCGGCCCGCGCCGCCGGTGGGCAACGCCTTGAGATAGGCCTGCTCCAGGCGGCGGTAGTCGCCCTCCATCGCCACCGGCAGGCTGGCACCGGTGGCGCACAGGCGGATGCGGGCGGCATCGGCCATGTAGCGGAACATCCCGAGCAGGTGCAGCCGCGGCTCGATCGGCTCGGGTGCGGCCAGCCTCTGCAGCAGGTCGTTGTGGCGCGTCTGGATCGGCTTGCCCTCCAGGTCGAGCTTGCGCAGCTGGGCACCGCCGCCGGCGGGCTGGAAGAACAGCGGCGCCTCGCGCCCGCCGAGCAGCACCAGGCGATTGGTTTGTGGATCCAGGCGCCAGCGGCCGATGTCATCGAACTGGTTGGGTGCTGGCCGGTCGAGATAGATCTGGCGCAGTTGGAAGCTGCCGTCACTGGCCAGATCCACCTGCCAGCGGGTGGTGCCGCCGGCATCGGGCAGATCGCCGCGCCAACTGGCCGGCAGGCGACCCAACGGGGAGGATGGCGAGGGCGGCCGGCGGCTTCCCACCGGAACCATGACCAGATTGAGGGGCTGGCTGGGCCCACCCGTGAGCACCGGTGTGAAGGTGTCGGTGGTGAACAGCAGGCGATCGCCCTGGCGCACCGTCGCCCGCACGGTGTAGCGGCCGCCGGGGGTCACATCGCTGTCGCGGTAAGGGATCGTGAAACGGAAGGGGGGCTGACCTGCCGGCTGCAGACGCACGCGGCCCAGCTCGCGAGCTGGCGCGTCGGCGATGGCGGCATCGATCAGCACCGCCTCAAAGACCGCATCCGGCGGCAGGGCAATGCGCTCCCGGTAGCTGGCGGTGCCGCTGAGGGCTCCCGCCTGGGCCGGGGCCACAAGTGCCGCGGCG
Organism: Cyanobium sp.; assembly: GCA_044233605.1. Taxonomy (GTDB): domain Bacteria; phylum Cyanobacteriota; class Cyanobacteriia; order PCC-6307; family Cyanobiaceae; genus Cyanobium. The sequence goes on from JBIIJS010000078.1 coordinate 3,632, forward strand.
GCCAGCACGGTGGTGGTGAGGCCGATTCCGATCGTTCGGTGCAAGACAGGCTGCTTCAGGTGCTCCTCGCATCCTGGAAGGCCCGTGGGTCCGTCGCAACCACCAGCAGAAGCTCGCGGCAGCTCTGGCGGCAGCTCTGGCGGTGGATCATTCGGCCTGAGGCGGCCGGGGCCTGCGGCGGAAGTCCCATGGACGGGTGATGCCTCCCTCCTCCTGCCAGACGCCATAGCGGCGCCGGCTGGCCCGCTGCTCCGCCTCTAGATACGCATCGGCGTTGCATTCGCTCAGATAGCGGCGGAAGGCGAAGGCCTGGCCGTCTTCCACCATCACCAGACCGATGTTGATGTCACTGATCACCTCGGCCACGCTGCGGCCGAAGCGGTCGGTGGTCTTCAGCTCCAGCGTCACCTTCCGGCCCACCGGCAGCCGCTCCCGTAGGTAGCGGAGCGCCTGCTCGCCGTAGGGCCGCTGGGCCAACTCGGGGGCGTCGATGCAGGCGATGCGCACCGTAGTGGTGCGGCCGTCCTGGCGTACGCGGATTGTGTCGCCGTCACCCAACGAGAGCACCGTGGCATGGTTGCCCTGGGAGCTGAGCCCACAGGCCCATCCCATGGTGGCCAGGGCCAGCAGGGCGGGAAGCAACGTTCTCAACATGGCGGTCCTCCAGAGGGGAAAGCAAGGCCGCACACCAGCATCCGTTCCACCATTGGTTCACCATCTGATCCACCACCCGTTGCGGCCTCAACGTGCGTTTTCTGATTGAACCCTTGCTCCAGCCTGCCGCCGTGGCGGAACTGAAAGGATCGCTCAGCTCCGGGCAGGCCTGCTGGGAGCCAGGGGCGCTCACAGCGGGCCGTCAGGCGCGCGCCAGCAAGAACAACTGGCAACTGGATCGCGCTACCCCTCTGTTTGAGCAGCTGCAGCTGCAGGAAGTGGAGGCCATGCTGGAACATCCCCTGCTGCGCTCCGCCGCACCGATCTATCGGTCACCCTCTTTCTCTCCGAGCCGCACGAATACGAAGGTGGTGAACTCACCTCTGGTGGGCGCGATCAGCAGCGGCAACTTCGCAAGGCTCGCGGTGGCAGCCGGTGTTGTTCGCCTGTCGGCCTCGTTCACACCGACGCTGAGCGACGTCACCCTCGCCTTCAGCGGCCCATGTCAGCCCGAGCTGCTGCGCTTTCACCTGATCCGCCATCACCTGGCAGCTGACGCTCACCGACTTCTTTTATGCAGCCTTCTGCTGCGGCTGATCCACCCCTGGAGTAACACCGGCAGCGCCACCACGAGCCTGGTTCCCGCCAGGAGGCCTGAGGATTTGTTGCTCAAGCGGAGGTCGGGCAGGGATTGCGCAGCAGAGAGGGCCAGGTGGGTGCCGGCGCGCTGGCCCGGCTGATGGCCACCAGCTGACCGCGCCGTTGCAGTGGACTGGGCCAGGAATGGCTGGGCGTGGCGGCCAGGCTCACCCGATCACCGACGCGATCGAAGCTCACGGGACCGTCTGGCGCATCGGTGAGCCAGAGATCTCCCTTGGCGCGCAGCACCTCAGGGCCAAGCTGGCCGGCCCAGGCCAGCACCTGGCGGCGTTCGAGCGGCTCCAGCTGCAGCCAGGCATCGCTGCGCACCAGCTGCGGTTCGCTGTGGAACGGCGGGGGTGGCTGCTGCGAACGGTCCTCGAGCTGTTGGCGCAACCAGCCCTGACGGCGCCCGGCCTCGCCGGGGGCAAGCAGATCCGCCTTGCTGAACTGCAGCACGTCGACCCCATCGAACTGCTGCCGCACCAGATCCCCCACCCAGCGGTCGTGCCAGAGGGCCTCGATGCGCTCCAGATCCACCACCAGCAGCACCCGTGCCACTGCCAGACCATGAAGACGCAGCTGATCGGCCACCCGCAGCGGCACGGCCATGCCGCTGGTTTCGAGCAACACATGGGTGGGAGGCCGCTCGCGCCGGGTCAGCTCCACAAGCGCCGCGCCCAGACCATCGCGCAGGGTGCAGCACACACAACCGCCGCCGAGCTCAAGCACGCGGCCATCGCCCTGGCGCAGCCGCACGGCATCGACGTTGATGCTGCCCAGATCGTTGACCAGCAGGGCCCAGCCCTGGCACGCGCCGCTCCGGAGCCAGCCGTTGAGCAAGGTGGTCTTGCCCGATCCCAGGTAGCCGCCCACCACCGTGGCGGGCACGCCCCGAAGCGGCGCCAGCAGGGTGGAGCCTGCGCTCATGGCAGGGCTCCGAACACACAGGCGCCGTCCTTGAGGGTGGCCACCACCTCGATGTCGTTGAGCTGCTCCGGCGCCACGGCGGTGGGATCGCGATCGAGGATCACCAGATCGGCCCGCTTGCCTGCCGCCAGGCTGCCCTTGCTGTCTTCCTCGCGAATCTGCCAGGCCGCCTCAATCGTGAGTGCCCGCAGGGCGGCCTCCGCAGAGACACATTCAGCGGCGCCCAGCACCACGCCTGTGCGGGAGCGGCGGGTCATGGCGGTTTCGCACATCCGCATCGGTTCGATCGGGGTCACCGAAAAGTCGTTGTGGTTGGAGGCGTGCAGCCCCTTGGCCATGGCGCTGGCCATCGGGCTCATGCCGCTGGCCCGCTCCAGGCCCAGGTTGGCGATGTGAACATCCCCGAAGAAAAAGGCGTGCACGGTGAAGAAACTCGGATGCAGACCCAGCTCCACGTACTGCTCCAGCTGCCCCGGAGCCATGAACTGGGAATGGATGATCACCGTGCGGTGGTCGTGCTCCGGCTTCAACCCGGCCCGGCGGCAGGCCTCGACCATCATGTCGATCGCCGCGTCGCCGTTGCAGTGGGCGAAGAGCTGCAGCCCCTGGGCTGAGAGCCGAGCCACCGCCTCGTTGAGCTGCTCGGGCGGGAACAGAGGCTGGCCGCGCCACTTGGCTTCACCGTTGGGGCCGGGCGTGAGCAGCGGCTGCCCCCAGAAAGCCGTCTTGCCCTGGGGCGAGCCATCCACCAGCAACTTGATGCCCTGCAGCTTGAGGTGATCGTGATAGCTGCCGAAGGCGTCGAGAGCCGGCTGGGGCAACTCCAGCGTCTCGCCGTGAAACTCCGGGAAGCGCTCGCGCAGCATGCCGGGCACCTCCACCACCAGCGGCAGCAGCACCAGATCCACCTGCAGCGCCCCCTCGTGCGCCGCCCGCTGAAACAGGCCCAGATCGCCGGCCACCGTGGCGCCGTCCTGCACCGTGGTGATCCCCTTGCTGGTGTAGAGGCGCTGGGCAGCAGCAAAACGGCTCAGTCGCTCGTCGTCCGAGGGCTGGGGCATGTGGATGAACAGCGGCAGAAAGGCCGTTTCCATCACCAGCCCCGCCGGCTCGGTGCTGCCGGGCCGGCGCACGATCACACCACCAGCCGGATCGGGAGTGGTTGCGTCGTAGCCGGCCAGGGCCAGGGCGCGGCTGTTGAGCACGGCGCCATGGTTGGAGTTGTGGATCACCATCACCGGATTGTCCGGAAACAGGGCATCCAGATCGGCCTTGTCGAGTGGGCGGCCGTCGCTGAAACCATCGGGGTCATAGCCGTAGGCGATCACCCACTCACCCTTGGCGACGGGATGGCTGGCCACGTGCTCACGCAGCACCATCTGCAGGTCGGCGATGGACGCGACGGGACCGGCCGGCGGCCGCTGGATGTTGGCCCAGTCGACCACCTGCAACGCATTGGCGAAATGACCATGGGCATCGATGAAACCGGGCAGCAGGGCGCGACCGGCCAGATCCACCACCTCGGTGCCGTCGCCGCGCCTTGCCATCACCTCGGCCTCGCTGCCCACCGCCAGGATCCGCCCCTGGGCAACGGCCAGCGCCTCCACCCGCGGAAGGCCGGCCTCCATCGTGAGGATCGGGCCGCCGTGAAAAATGCGCTCGGCCTGTTGTTCGTCCATCGAAATCAGTCAGGGGATGCGTGTGATCTCCTGTTAGCAGCGGTCAGCGGCTGTTGTTCCCCTTGCCCCTGAAAAATGCGTGAATCTGGCCGGGCCAGTGGCGGGGTTGATCACGCGCCTGGGTGCGCAGGCGGACCATCGAGCCGAGCAGCGCCGGGCCACCGCGGCGCAGTCCGCCCAGCAGATGCAGGGGCACCACCACCGCCAGCGCCAGCCAGGCCAGCAGGTGCACCCGATACACCAGCGAATCGAGCTGGCCGTTGCGCAGCCAGTCTTCGTTCATCAGCTTTCCGCTGCCCACCGCCAGGGTCAGCGCCAGCAGGGGGGCTGCATTGGCTGCCCGCGCCAGGCGGCTGCGCCCCAGGCTGCAGGCATACACAACAAACAACAGCGCCAGGGGCCAGAGCAGCACGCCGACCGTGCCGTGGATATCGATCCAGTCGCCGCTCAGGCGCCAGGGCAGCCGGCCCCAGCGGCCGTCGTGGTTTGCGTACACGATCAGGCCGCTCAACCAGGCCATGGGCACCAGCAGCGCTACCGCGCCATGCAACAGCCGCAGCAGCGAGGGTTGGTAGGGGGGAACAGCGGCCATGGCGTTCGTTGAACTCGACGAAGATCCAGCCAGCGGTTCACCGCTGGGCAGGCTCAGCCGGGCTGGATGGCGCCCGTGGCGAGAACGGCTCCGGCCACCAGCAGGGCCAGGGCCGCGAAGCGGGTCCAGGCCAGGGGAAGGCGCCGGAACAGCAGACAGCTGACGCCGCTCACCAGGACCGAGCTGAGCAGGGCACCACCCCACCAGAGCAGGGTGGAGCCATCGCGCGGTGCCTCCAGGCCATGCAGCAGGGCGTGCACTGCCACGCCGGCCGCCACGCTGATGCCAGCCATCAGCGGCAGCACCGTGGTTCCGGTCCTGCGGACCAGCCGGCTGGCCAGCAGGGTGACCAGAGCCACCGCCGAGATCGCCAGGGCAGCCAGAAGCTCCGCCGCAGGAAGGCTCGAGCCGGCGAAACCGAAGGCAGCGCCCAGGAGCGCCCCACCGAGGGCCCAGAGCAGAAGCTGGCTGGAGATGAACGAAGCCGCCGTACCCACCGCGATCAACATGCAGAGATGATCAAGGCCGAACAGCGGATGCAGAACACCGCCCAGCAGGCCGCCGCCGGCAACGCCATGGGCCTGGGCGGGCAGGCTGCCGAGCAGCAGCAGGGCTGCGGCCAGGGCCGCGGGTAGAACGGGAAAGCGTTTCATCGGGATCGGCAGACGGCTCGGCGCGGCGTTGTACGACGCTGACACTGGATCCCAGTTTGCACCGATGCCGCCATTGCCGCAGGAAACGGTCAGCGAGCCCGGGCCTGCCGGTCGCGGCGCTGCGGTTTCAACGGCTGATGAACCAGCGATCGATCAGGCCTGGCCGACCGTCGGCCGTGCCCTGCCGCGTGATCACCGCGTAGGGAACGCCACCGGGGGAGGTCCAGTCGAAGCGGCAGAGGCCCAGGCCGGTGAGGGCACAGGACGCGAGCTCGGGGTACAGCGCGCAGCGCCGGTCACCGGGCAGCAAGACACAGCCAGGCTCCGCTGGCCGCTGCTGCGGCCGCCAGCCCTGGGCCAGCAGACGCTTGCGCACCAGCCGGTAGTCCTCCCCCTGCTGCATCGGCACCGCGATCTTCGGCAGGGGCTGCGCCAGCCCGGAGTGCAGCCCCGCTGGCGCGGCGGCCACCATCCAGCCGGCCAGCAGCGCAGCCAACGGCCGGAGCACCGCAGGCGGCTTCAGCTGCGGTGCGCCAGCCATGTACTCAGCATCAGGCGCAGGGTGCGGCGCGTACCGCCGGCGGCACGCCAGCGCTCCAGCCACTCCAGCAGCCGCGCCTGCGATTCCGCTCCGATGCCCAGGCGGACCACGAAGGCGCGGGCGTCATCAAGACAGGAATCCCCGTCACCGAAGCCGTCGAGCAGCGGATCCAGGGCAGCCAGCAGGGTTTCGAGTTCGGCGCCGCTCAACGGCGGCAACGGCTCGTCCGCGGCAGCGGTGGCCGGATCGGAGCCTGGCTCGGGCGGAGAAGGCGTCAGGGACGTACCGCGCGGAGAGGCCCCAGCATGGCGCCCCGCAGCCTGCCTAACCTGATCACCATCATGTTGAAGCTCTGCCTGCAACTGCTCGTGGGCCTCAGCATCGGCCTGCGTCTGCTGGCCCTGGGTCGCCAGCTGCGCCGCGTGTGGCTGCACGACGGCCGCCCTGCCCAGCGTTCCGGTCTGGCCGGCGACTTCCGCCGTGAGCTGCAACGCCGCGGTCTGCTGACCCCTCTGCCGCCCACCCCGGCCGGGCCGCCACCGGGGATCCACCCGGGTGATCCGTCAACGACGCCGTGATGGAGCCCAGGCCAGGTGATGCACCGCATGCAGCACCACCCCCCAGAGCTCGGCCCCGTCAACGCCCCCATCGCCATCGCTGCCCAGGGGGATCGCTGCAGCGACGCCGTCGCTGGCCATGAGCCAGAGGCGGCCGCCGCTCCGCCCCAGGCGCCGCACCACGAAGCTGCCTTCGTGGGTGGCCACCACCACCATGCCGGGGCGGGCGTCGACGCCGCGATCGATCACCAGCAGATCACCGTCGACGATGCCGTCACCGCGCATCGCCTCGCCGCTCACCCGCATGAAGAAGGTGGACAGCGGCCGGGGGATCAGCTCGACATTGAGATCGATCGCCGCCTCCACGTAGTCGTCGGCGGGGCTGGGGAAACCGGTGGCGCCGGGGCGCAGCGGCAGGGGGGCGGCGGCGTGAAGCGCGGGGAAAGACACAGCCCGGCAGCAACAGACAGACGAGCTACACTAGTACACAAATACTTCCGCACGCGCTGACAGGGGAGCGATCATGGCGGGGCCCCGGGCCGCAGCTGCGTGCGAAAGCCATGACAGTTCATGAGTCCACGGACGCGGCTGAGCTGATCAGACGGCTGGCACTGCTCCCCCATCCGGAGGGTGGTTGGTACCGGGAGCTGCACCGCTCTGACACCCAGGTGTGCCGCAGCGGCGACGGCGCTCCACGCAACGGCCTCACCCTGATCGCCTACCTGCTCGGCCGCGACGAACTGAGCCGCTGGCACCGGGTCAGCGGCGCCGATGAGGTGTGGCACCACGGAGGCGGGGCCCCCCTGCAGCTATGGCGGCTGGCGCCCGAGGGGGGTGAGGCCGAGGAGCTGGCGCTCGGACCGCTGGATCAGCAGCTGCCACTGCAGGCGCCCGTGCAGGTGATCCCGGCGGGCTGGTGGCAGGCGGCCCGCAGCTCCGGATGCTGGAGCCTGGCCTACTGCTGTGTGGGACCGGGCTTCGACTTCGCCGATTTCGTGATGCTGCGCCACGGGCTGGAAAGGCCGCCAGGGGTGCTGCCCCATCTGATCTGAGGCCGGATCGGCGAGCATGGGGCCGGAAAGCGAGCGGAGCGCGCGGCGACGATGGCCTGTCCCAACTGCGGCAGCTGGGCGGTGAAGGCAGACCGGGGTCTGGCCGGACGGATGGTGTGCGCCCGCTGTGGCGGGGTGCTGGGCCTGGGAGCGGGCGTCAGAAAACCGCGGTGGCGAAGCGGCGGCCGACCCTGGCGTCCATGGCTGGGACTGGCTCTGCTGCTGGCCGTTTCAGCGCTGCTGGCCAGCCAGCCGCAGACACCGGAGCCGAACCCGGCAAGCCGCGGGGCTGTGCCCATCCGCTGACAGGAGTGATCCCACAGCGGCCGGATCCCGCACAATTCTGCTCAACATTCAGATTTCCTTCGGATGGCAAGCAACAACCCAGTGGCCAATCTTGCTTCCATGAGCATGCGGCAGCTGCGGGAGCTTGCCCGAACTCTTGGCATCAGCAGGTACAGCGCCCAAACCAAAGAAGGGCTGGCCGAGGCCATCGCAAACAAGACTCCGGGCGCTGCTGAAACGCCCACCACCACAACGCAACCCGTTGCATCGCAAGCCGTTGCATCGCAACCCGTTGTAACTGCTGCAGCGGAATCAGCCGTCAGGGAGGGTGACCTGCGGGCCATCGAGGCCGAGCTGGCGCCGGCGCCACGCCCCTCCGCCGAAACCCGCGTCGTCTTCCTGCCCCGCGATCCCCAGTGGGCCTACGTCTTCTGGGAGATCTCCGA
>JBIIJS010000108.1:0-9366 GCA_044233605.1 Cyanobium sp.
TCCAGGAATACCGCGGCATCGTCACCCGGGAGATTCAGGAGCAACTCTCCTCCCTGCCCCCCGACCCTCCGACCGCCCCCGTCAACGCCGACAGGGAATTGCAACCAGCCTAATCCTGCACGTAGGGCAAGCCGGCTTCCAGACAGTGCTCAGCCTTCTGCAGTTCGCGACCCAGATAGAGGGCATGGTCGAGCCGGCTGAGGGGATGGGGTCCCGTCCCCTCCGTGAGTGCGACACCCAGTTCCTTGGCGCTACGCCCCCGGTACACCGTCAGGGGCTCACGGGGATTTCCGCCCCGGCAGGCCAGCACCTCGCCGGTTTCCGGATCGGTGGCCAGGCCCCTCTCATCGATGCCATTGCTGAAATGCTCGACGATCAGTTCTCCGGCCTCGGCATCAACCTGGATCAGGAAGTAGCCGGCGGGATCGAGGGCGATGAAACGCTGGGAGAGCTGTTCATCCAGCCTCTGCCGATCGGTCGCAGTGGATATCTTGTGCATGGGGTGGATCGTAGGCAGCCGTGAACGGTAGTTCGGCATTGATCGCCTCAATCTCGCCCAGCATCTGGCGATTGGCACCGGGCAACCACTGGCGCAGGATGCTGTCGAACTCCGGATCCAGCCAGCGGTGCAGGCTGGCTCTGGGCTGGGCCAGGAAACCGCGGCGACGTTTGTGGCTGCCGCCGGCACCGGGATCGAAGCTGCGGATGCCGCGGCCGATCGCCCATTCGATCGGTGCGTAGTAGCAGACCTCGAAATGCAGATGGTCGGCGTCGACATCACTGCCCCAGTAGCGGCCCCAGAGCTGATGCTCATCGTGCACGCACAGCGACATCGCCACGGGCTGGAGTGGATCGCCGCGATGGGCACTGAACAGCACGATGTTCTCGCGCAGCTCCTCAGCGGCAGCAGCGAAGAAGGCTTCGGTGAGATATTTACTGCCCCATGGGCCCCAGCGGGCGCAGTGCTGAGCATAGAAATGGTGCATGCGTCGCACCAGCCGCGGCGAAAGCCGCTCTCCGGCCAGGGCGGTGACACTCAGGCCCGCTGTGGCGACAGACTTGCGCTCGCGGCGGATGTTGCGGCGCTGGTTGGCGTTGAAGCTGGCGAGGTAATCCTCGAAGCTGCTGTGGCCCGGGTTGAGCCAGAGGCTCTGCTGATTCAGCCAGAGAGCACAACCAGCTGCCTCGGCCAGGGGCCGCCAGGCAGGATCCACGTAAAGGAAGTTACAGCTCAGGACGCGGTTGGCGCGGCAGAAGTCGTCGATCAGCTCCAGCATCTGGGCCGTGAGAGAAGCGGCGTCCTCCCCGGGGGCGAACAGGAATCGGTAACCCTGCACCGGGCTCACCGGGCTCATGCCCACCAGCTTGGGGTAGTAGCGCAACCCGAGCTGACCGGCCAGCTGGGCGAACGACTGGTCGAAGACGAACTCGCCGTAGCTGTGCCCCTTGAGATAGAGGGGCGCCAGGGCCACCAGCCGGTCGCCTCGCCACAGGCCCAGGTGGCAGGGCTGCCAGCCCTGGCGTGGGGCGATGCTGCCGCTGGCCTCAAGATGATGCAGCCAGCGCCAGCTGTAAAAGGGGCGAGCCTGGCTGGATCCATCCGATGCGTCGAGCAGGGCCTGCCACTGGTCTTCAGGCAGCTCCCGGGTTGCCTGGTGCCAGCGGACGGTGAGCTCGGCCATGGAAAGCGAGGCAACGGAGCACAGGAGGCGCAAAACTAACCGGGTTCTCCCCTTCGCTGGGCAGCACCGATGACTCCACGACAGCCGATCCTGGTGGCCGCCCTGCTGCTGGGCTCCTGCGTGTGCGAATTGGCGCGACCGGGGCCTGTTGAGGCGGGCCTGCTCAGGCCGGTGCTGATGCTGATGCGCCCCCAACTCGAGAAACGGCTCACCGAGGTGTGCGTGGAAACCGCCGCCGGCGGCAGGGACGACCTGGCGAAGTCGCTGCAGGATCCCTGCCGAAAACTGGCGGCACCCACGAGCAAGTGCCTGATCGAGGAGACCGACGCCACTGGCCGGGGCCTGGGCGTGCTCACCGAAATGCTGGGGGGCCGCTTCGGCGGCGACACCGAGGTAGTGGTCAAACGCTGCCTGGCGCGGATGTTCGGGCTGCCGGCCGACAGCCTCAGGGAGGTGCCGCTGCGGGACCTGGCACGACGCTTCTCAAGCCGAGGTGAAGCCCCTGGGGGGAGCGCCCCCTGAGACGCAGCTGGGCTGCTCTCAGGCCCCGGCGAGGGCTTCAAGGGCCTGGGGCACCATCTCGAGCTGCGGTGTCTCGGCGAACACCTCGGCTGCGTTGTTCGGGCTCTCCTGCAGCCGTACCCTATGCAATCGGGCACCGCTGGCCGCGATCGGGGCACTGAGCAGATCGGCGATGTGGAGGGCGATGTTCTCGGCAGTGGGCACGCAGCTGGCGAAGTGGGCAACATCCTTGTTGAGGAAGGTGTGGTCGAAGGGCTCGACCACCAGCTCGTCGACAAGCCGTTGGAGCTCGGTGAGGTCGCAGACCATGCCAGTGCGCGAATCGATCGTGCCGCGCACGGTGACATCGAGCAGGTAGTTGTGGCCGTGGCCGTGCGGACGGGCGCACTTGCCGTAAATCGCCTCATTCTCGGCCTGGCTCAGCTCCGGCCGGGCCAGGCGATGGGCGGCGGCGAAATGGGTGCGGATCGAGAGGAAGGCTTCCATGGGATCAATGCGGGGGCCGGCGAAGACGTCGACCCAGAGGTTGGTTTGTTCGTGCAGGCGCAGCCCGACCACGGGAAGATGGGGGGCAAGGCGATCGCGTATTGCCAGGGCCAGAGCCTCGGTGGTGGGCAGACGACCCCCCGGCCGGCTGAGATCGAACTCGGGCCAGGCCTCGTTCAGGAAGCGGAAGTCGAGGGGATCGGTGACCTCACGGCGGATCGCATGCTTCACCTCGGAGAGGTTGAGCACCATGCCGTCGGCGTCGAGCGGACCGGCCATTCCCACGATCAGCTCGTAGTTATGGCCATGGCCAGGAGCCAGACTGCAGGGACCAAAGCGCTGGCGGTTCTCCTCATCACTGAGCTCGGGAAGTCGGTAGAGGTGGCTGGCGCTGAAAGCGGCCCTGCGGGTGATGACGCAGGGGCGCCCGCGACCGTGGAGAGCCGCTGCAGCGGGAATGTGAGGAGGCGCCGTCGGGGCCGTGGAGGTCATCGACCGCTCACGTGGGCCAATCATCCTAGAAACAGCGTCTGCAAGCTTGCCGATCCGCGATGGTGCCCGCCCTCCCCGACCCCGCCGACGCAGCGACTGCGGCTGCAGGTCCGAGCCATGCCGAGCTGGCTGGGCGGCTCTGTGGCCTGAACCTCTACCTGGTGGGGATGATGGGGGCCGGCAAGAGCAGCGTCGGCCGCCCCCTGGCCGAGGCACTCGGCTATCGCTTCCTCGATGCCGATACAGCCCTGGAACAGGCGGCCGGACGAGCGATCCCGGAGATCTTCGCCAGCGACGGCGAGGAGGGCTTCCGCGAACTGGAGACCGCCGTGCTTGATGGCATCGCCGCCTGGCACTCCCTCGTGGTGGCCACCGGCGGTGGCGTGGTGACGAGGCCGGTGAACTGGGGCCACCTGCGCCAGGGGGTCGTGATCTGGCTGGATGCCCCGGAAGACCTGCTGCTGCAGCGCCTGCGGGCTGACCCCACCGCTCGCCCGCTGCTGGCACAGGCCGATCCTGCCGCCCGGCTTGCGGCCCTGCTGGAGGCACGGCGCCCCCTCTATGCCCAGGCCGATCTCACCGTGGCGCAGGGGGAAGAACCGCCGGCCCTGGTGGCCGCCATGGTGCTGGCGGCCCTGCCTTCGATCCTGAGGGATCCGGCCAGCGCGCCGCAGCAGCCGCTGAGCCTGGTGGATGTGGATGGTCGCCGGAGCCGCAGCTTCAACTGACGCCTTCAGCGGAAATGCCTCAGGGCGAGCCACCCGGGGGTTCAATGCGCACCGCAAACCACTGGATCGTCAGGCCAGGGGCAAGCTCCAGCTCGCAGGCGGTGTCCAGCAGTCGCAGGGCCTGCTCGCGCGGGCTGCTCAGATCCGCCAGATCAACTGGAGGGTGCTCCAGAGCAGCCACCTGCCCGGTGAGCCATGCCAGCGTTTCAGCGGCCGTGAGAATGCGCTCCTTGGCGGCGGGCTCGAGTACCACGTAATGATCAAGTTCCCGCAACAGGGGATCGGACATGGGGCATGCATTGATTGGCACCATCCTGGCGATCCTGCTGGCAGTGGGGGCCCTGCCCGGGGCGGCCGCGGCCACCGGCGTGCTCGACGCCCGCCTGGCAGCCTGGCCGGAGTGGCGGCTGCCTGCCCCCCTGGCGAATCCGGGACGGAAGGATCTGCGCTATCCAGCCTGGTTCGCCGGCGACTGGCAGGTGACGGTGGAGGCTGATCCTGAAAGGGGTGAGCCTGCGTTGCGCTATGCAGTGCGCTTCCGCAGCGATGGCCGCGGCGCGGTGGTGGGGGAGCGGGCCGCCAATGCCACGGCGGTAGGACGGGAGCTGCTGGGCGACGCCCTGCTGGAGGTGCGCGACGACCCCGCCAATCCCAACCGCCAACTGGCCCGGCTGGCGGGGGGAGGGCTGCTGGAATCCACCGTGGTGGGACGCCGCAGCGAAGATACCGAGCAGTTCCTCGCCGATGAGCTGACCCTCCAGGTGGTTCACGAGGGGGCGGAACCGCGGGTCAGCCGCATCGAGACCCTGAGCAGCTACCGGCTCCACCATGGAGAGGAGGGCGACTGGATCGAGGCGGAGCAGTGGCAGGCCCGCTATCCATCGCCGGCCGAGGGGCTGGTGGCCCGCGCCACCGGCGGCGGACACTGGCAGCTCAGGCTCGACCCGCTTCCTCCAGAATCCGGTCGCGCCAGCTGAACAGCGGCTCCAGCAGGGGGTTGTCGCTGATGCCGGCGACGCCGCGGCCTGCCAGGGGGACGCCGGCGCTGGCCGGGAAGCGCAGCAGGGTGAGCTGGGCCGCCACCGCCAGGTCGGCCAGGCTCAGCCGATCCCCCTCCAGGTAGGGCGCCAGGGAGATCAGCACCATGAGCTGATCGAGATTGCGGCGCAGCTGGCGGGCCTCGCAGGGGGCGATCACCTCCCCCATCGCCTCCGTCACGGGGCTGAGCAGCTCGGCTGGCAGCACCGACACCAGCCGGCGCAGGGGGGCCGGCGTGGTGTCCGGCAACAGGGCTCCGCGCAGCACCGGATCAGCCGCCGCCGCCTGGAACAGAGCCTGGCGGCAGCCTGCAGCCAGGGCGGTGTCAGCCCAGTCTTCAAGCAGCAACGCGCGGGCGCGGCCGACGGGATCGCGCGGCAGCAGGGCCGGCTCGGGATGGCGCTCCTCCAGGTGCAGGGCGATGGCCGTGGAGTCGGCGATCACCTCGCCGCCGTCAATCAGTACCGGCACCTGTCGCTGGCCAGAGAGACGGAACAGCTCGATCTGGCCCAGACCAGGAATGACCTCCACCAGCCCGTGGTCGAGACCCTTGAACGCCAATACGAGGCGCACCTTCTCGCAGAAGGCGGAATGTCTGAACTGATGGAGCTCCAAGGGGGGTTCAGCGAATCCGGAACCGGAGAATCCGGCGGTGCAGCGGGCGTTGTGATCCCGCCCGCGGCAGAGTAGCCCGCAGTTCCGGAGAGTGGCCGCCGAACCGGCGGTTCAAGAGGCGATGAAGGACTTCCTGCTGAACGTGACGCGCTACCCGCGCTACCTGATCGCCTTCAGCCTGGGCGTGATCAACTCGGTCGTGGAGCCGCTGGCCGCCCGGCGCAGCAACCCGATCACGGCGGTGGCGCTGGTGGGGGCTCTTGTGAGCGGCATGCTCAGCCTCACTCTGGTGCTGCGTGCGATGGTGAGTTGAGAACCATCAGCATCGTCATGGCCCAGGGCCGACGGGTAGAGCGGATCGCCGCCCTGATCCGCCGTGAAATCAGCGAAATGATCGTGAGCGGAATCCGCGATGAACGCCTGCAACACGGCATGGTGAGCGTCACCAATGTGGATGTGGCGGGCGATCTGCAGCATTGCCGCATCCACGTGAGCGTGCTCGGCAGTGAGGATGACCGCAGCCAGGTAATGGCCGGTCTGCGGGCTGCCACCCCCTTCGTCAAGGGGGAACTGGGCCGCAGACTGAAGCTGCGGCGCACCCCCGAGGTGGTGTTCCAGCTCGACCGGGGCCTGGAACAGGGCACCTCGGTGCTGGAACTTCTGGGTCGTCTGGAGGAACAGCGCCAGGAACGGGGGGAGATTCCCGTGGGCAGCGGCGAGCAGGACTGAACGCCATGGTCAGCTCCGCCGCCGACCTGCGCCGACGCCTGGCATCCCTGCTGGTGGTCCGCTGCAGCGGTCACCTGAGCGATGGCCAGCGACGCTATCCGCGCTGGGAGCTCGCCAACAACCAGCTGCAGGGGTTATTGGCCGAAGGAGTGGGAGGTGTGATCCTGCTGGGTGGCAGCGCAGCCGAGCTGCGCCTGCGAACCCGCCAGCTGCGGGCCTGGGCCGACACCCCTCTGCTGCTCTGCGCCGACGTCGAGGAAGGGGTGGGCCAGCGCTTTGAGGGAGCCAGCTGGCTGGCCCCGCCCCTGGCACTGGGCCGTCTGCATGCCCACGATCCAGAGAAGGCCCGCGGTCTCGCCCACCTCTACGGGCGCTGCACCGGCCGTGAGGCCAGGGCCCTGGGGCTGAACTGGGTGCTGGCACCGGTCTGCGATGTCAACAACAACCCCGCCAACCCAGTCATCAACGTGCGCGCCTGGGGGGAAGATCCCGACACCGCCGCCGAGCTGGCCGAAGCCTTCTGCGCCGGCACCCAGGCCGAGGGGGTGCTGGCCTGCGCCAAGCACTTCCCAGGCCATGGCGACACCGCCAGCGACTCCCACCTGGAGCTGCCGCTGCTGCCCCACGACCGTCAACGGCTCGAGTCGGTCGAACTGCCGCCATTCCGCCGTGCCATCGGCGCCGGCGTCGCCTCGGTGATGACAGCGCACCTACTACTGCCGGCGCTGGATCCGGAGCTGCCCGCCACCCTTTCGCCCGCCGTGCTGGAGGGCCTGCTGCGTCGCAGCCTGGGCTTCGAGGGCCTGATCGTCACCGACGCGCTGGTGATGGAGGCGATCGCCGCCCGCTGGGGCGCCGGTGAGGCGGCCGTGCTGGCCCTAGCCGCCGGCGCCGACCTGGTGCTGATGCCTGCCGATGCCGACGCCGCCCTTGATGCGATCGTGGCCGCCGTGGGAGCGGGCCGGCTCAGCGCAGAACGCCTGGAGGCAAGCCTGGAGCGGCGACGGCGGGCCCTCGAACAGGTGCATGACGATGGCCTGGATGCCGATCCCACCGCCCCCCTCGGCGCACTCAGCAACGGACCGCTCACAGAAGACCGAACTCTGGCCCGGACCCTGCTGGGGGCGAGCATGGAGCGCCAGGGTCCCGCACAGCCGACCCACCGCAACAGCGGGGTGAACCTGATCCGGGTGGATTCCGTTCTGGGCTGCCCGTTTCTCCCCGCTGGAGCTCCCTCCCTGGAGCTGCCGGCGACGGCGGGCCTGGAGGCGCGGCTGCTCGATGGCCGCAGCCCAAGCCCCTGGAGCGGCGATCCGGAATCCCCCCTGGCCCTGGAGCGGATCGGCGCCGGCCCCCTGCTGCTGCAACTGTTCGTGCGGGGCAACCCGTTCCGCGCCAGCGCCGGCAGCGGCGAACCCTGGCCGCAGGTGCTGAAGCAGCTGCTGGCTGCTGATCGGCTGGCTGGACTGGCGGTGTATGGCAGTCCATACCTTTGGGAGAGCCTGCGGCCCCTGCTGCCGGCTACGGTCCCGGCCGCCTTCAGCCCGGCCCAGATGCCTGCGGCCCAGACGCTGCTTCTGGAGAGCCTGGGCTTCGGAGGCAGACAGCCCAGCGGGGTCGAGGGGCGCCGACACGGCATGGCCGACAGCGGCTTCACCGACTGAGGCAGCCCCTTAGCCTGGACCGTGCTGATCTCGAGCGACCCGGCGGCGCACGATCCGAATGCTCAGCCTGTCCATGATCGTGCGCGACGAAGCCGAACGGATTGAGGCTGCCCTTGCCTCGGTGGCCGGCTTCGTCGACGAAATGGTGGTGGTCGACACCGGCTCCGACGACGACACGGCAGCGATCGCCCGGGGGCTCGGCGCCCGCGTGCACCGGCTCGCCTGGCCCGGCGACTTTGCTCCGGCCCGCAACCATGCCCTCGATCTGGTGCATGGTGACTGGGTACTGGTGCTGGATGCCGATGAGCGGCTGCGACCGGAGGCCCGCGAGCCCCTGCGGCGGCTGATGGCCGAGCCCGATGCGCTGGTGATCACTCTGCTGCGGCGCGAACTCGGGGCGGCGCAGGCGCCCTATTCCAACGTCAGCCGCTTGTTCCGGCGCCATCCAGCCCTGCGCTGGA
The DNA here is from genome assembly GCA_044233605.1 of Cyanobium sp. Taxonomy (GTDB): domain Bacteria; phylum Cyanobacteriota; class Cyanobacteriia; order PCC-6307; family Cyanobiaceae; genus Cyanobium. The sequence goes on from JBIIJS010000108.1 coordinate 8,418, forward strand.
GCCGCCCTTACCACTCGATGATCGACGACAGCGTCCTGGCCCTGCTGGAGCGCGAACCGCGCTGGCGCATCCTGCACTGCCCTGAACCGGCCCTGCTGCACGATGGCTACCGGGTCGAGCGGCTGGCCGACGGCGCCAAGGCCGCCCGGCTCCGCGTGGCGATGGAGGCCGACCTGAAGCAACATCCCGGCGATGCCTACGCCATCAGCAAGCTGGCCGGGCTGGAGCAGCGGGAGGGTCGTCCCGACCGGGCGGTAGCACTGCTGAATGAGGGGCTGCGCCACTGTCCTGCCCAGGCCCATGCGGAGCGTTTCGAGCTGCTGTTCCAGCTCGCGGGCCTGCGGGCCGGCAGCGATCCAGAGGGGGCAGCGGGGCTCTACGGCGAAGCGCTGGCCCTGCCGCTCGATGCGCGACTGAGCGGGGCGGCACGGCTCAATCTGGCGTTGCTGCACCAGGGCCAGGGCCGGCTGGAGGAGGCCCGCAAGGAAGCCCTGGCGGTGCTGGAGGATGCACCGGAGATCGACAGAGCCTGGATCGCCCTGGGGCTGATTGAGCGCCAACGGGGCGATCTGACCGCCGCCATCGCCGCCTATCGGGAAGCGATCCGCCTGGCACCGACCCAGCCCGAAGCCCACCAGAACCTGGCGTCGGCCCGTCTGTTGAGCGGCGACATCGCCGCTGCCCGTCAGGGCTTCCGCCATGCCATTCACCTGTTGCGGCAGCAGGGACGGCAGCAGGAAGCCGACAGGCTGGCGCAGCGCGCCGGCCAGCTCGTGAAGCTGGAGGGGTGATGGCAGCCCTTCCCCTGGACGGCCGCACGATCGCGGTCACCCGGGCCGAGCGCCAGCTTGGCAGCGCCCGTCGCCTGTTCGAGGCTGCCGGGGCAGCGGTGGTGGATCTGCCCGCCCTGGTGATCGGCCCGCCCGACGATTGGGGTCCCCTCGATGAT
>JBIIJS010000285.1:0-11587 GCA_044233605.1 Cyanobium sp.
AGGCTGGAACATAAACATGGAATAGATCACGTTGCGGCGCACCTGAATCATCATCTCCAGAAACATGTCATAGCCCTCATTTTTATATTCAATCAAAGGATCTTTTTGCCCATAACCGCGCAACGCCACGGATTCTCTCAGTGCTTCCATTGCCTGCAGATGTTCACGCCAAAGAGTATCGATCTGCTGCAGGGTGAAGAAACGCTCCGCCTGTCTCATCAGGCCAGGCTGCAGCTGATCAACCTGGCCCTCCTTGATATCATAAGCATTACGCATCTGCTCCTTGAGGAAAGCCTTGAGCTCTTCCATCGACAGGTCCTGTACCTGCTCAGGACTGAGGTCTTCCAGCAGATAGATAAATTCCTTCACCTTCCCGGTGAGGCGAACAAGGTCCCACTCCTCCGGCGGCAGGTCTGGGTTCACGTAGGCCTCTACGATGTCATCAATGGTGCGCTCGCCGAACTCGATTACTTGCAACTTCAGCTCGCTCCCCTCAAGTACTCGACGGCGAATCCGATACACAGCTTTACGCTGATTGTTCATAACTTCATCATATTCGAACACCTGCTTTCGTTGGTCATAGTAGTAAGTTTCAACCTTTTTCTGCGCGCCCTCGAGCGAGCGGGTGAGCATGCCCGATTCAATCGGCATGTCTTCCTCCACGCGGAAGGCGTTCATCAGACCGGCAACCCGATCGCCGCCGAAGATGCGTAAGAGGTTGTCTTCCAGAGACAGAAAGAAGCGGGTGCTGCCGGGGTCACCCTGGCGACCGGCTCGGCCGCGCAACTGATTGTCGACCCGGCGCGACTCGTGCCGCTCCGTACCGATCACGTGCAGGCCGCCCGCGCTGCGCACCTGGGCTTCCTCCTGCTTCACCACCACGTCATACTCGGCCTTCACCCGGGCGATCATCTGGCGCAGGGCCAGAGTCTGCTGGTCTTCGGTGGGGGCCTTCTCCGCCGCCTCTGCGATGCGGTCTTCCAGCTGCAACACTGACAAGGATCGATCGCCCCAGGCCTTCACCAGGTCGCGCGCGAGGCTGCCCAGGGCTTCCTCGGTGGAACGGCTGAGCTCGCAGGGATAGAGGTTCCCGATGGCACGCGCCTCGCTCGGCGCCCGCAGGGCACCGGGACCATCAGCAGCCACGCCACCGAAGCCCCCGCCGCCAGCGGAGCGCTGCAGGGGTACCGGCGGCCGATGATCTTCCTCAGGCCGCACCAGGCGGGGCAGCAACACCTCCCTCAGCTTGAGCCGGGCCATGTAATCGCTGTTGCCACCGAGGATGATGTCGGTGCCGCGGCCCGCCATATTGGTGGCGATCGTCACAGCACCAGCGCGGCCTGCCTGAGCCACGATCTCAGCTTCCCGCTCTACGTTTTCCGGTTTGGCGTTGAGGAGGTTATGGGGAACGGCCTGCTCAACAAGCAATGACGAAAGGAGCTCTGACTTCTCCACACTGGTAGTGCCCACCAACACAGGTCTGCCGGAAGTGTGAATTTCGGCAGTTTCGGCTGCCACGGCGCGCCACTTGGCAGGCTCGCTCTTGAACACCTGATCGGTCCAGTCAGAACGGGAGCGCACACGGTTGGTAGGCACTACTGTGACCTCAAGTTTATAGGTCTTCTCGAACTCAACCTCCTCCGTCTTGGCTGTACCAGTCATACCAGCAAGGCGCGGGTAAAGAAGGAAGAAATTTTGATAGGTAATGGATGCCAGGGTTTGGGTTTCAGGCTGGATCGGCAGCCCCTCCTTTGATTCAATCGCCTGATGCAAGCCGTCGCTCCAGCGCCTGCCGGGCATCACCCGGCCTGTGAATTCATCCACGATCACTGCATCCTCACCGCGCACGATATAGTTGACATCTCGGGTGAAGAGCTCCTTGGCCTTGAGAGCATTGCTGACAAAGTGAGCCCATGGATCTGCAGGATTGTAAAGATCTTGCACACCGAGAAGCTTCTCAGCCTTCGCAAAACCCTCATCGGTCAGGGTTACATTGCGCTGCTTCTCATCGACCTCATAATCACCCTCGGGGTCTATGCCATCCCTTCCCATCTCGGCAGCTCGCTCCAACGCGGAGGCCACCTCTGTGGCACGCTGATACTTTTCCTGAGGACGTTCAATCTGCCCGGATATGATCAATGGCGTACGCGCTTCATCCACAAGGATGGAATCAACCTCATCTATGATGCAGTAATGAAACTCACGCTGCACCACATCGGCGATATCGGTAGCCATGTTGTCACGTAGATAGTCAAAGCCAAGCTCGGAATTGGTGGCATAGGTGATATCACAGCCATAGTTACTCTTGCGATCAGCAGGAGGCATATCTTGCTGGATCAACCCCACCGACAGGCCGAGGAAGCGGTGAATCTGGCCCATCCATTCGGCGTCGCGGCGGGCCAAATAGTCGTTCACTGTTACAATATGCACGCCCCGGCCGGTGAGTGCATTGAGGTAAGCAGGCAGGGTGGCTACCAGGGTCTTGCCCTCGCCGGTTTTCATTTCGGCGATCTGCCCTTCGTGCAGCACCATGCCGCCGATCAGCTGCACGTCAAAGTGGCGCATGCCAAGGACGCGCTTACCAGCCTCTCGCACCACAGCGAAAGCCTGGGGCAACAGCTCATCGAGCAGCTTGCGCTCCCGTGCCAGTAGCGCCTCGGTGGCGCCACCGGCATCGCGCGCAGCGGCCAGCTTCTGGCGGAATTCGGCGGTAAGGCCGCGCAACTCATCATCGGAAAGCGGCTCGATCTCCTCCTCAAGCAGGTTGATATCGGAAACCAGCGGTTGGTAGCGCTTCAGCTTGCGGGCATTGGGATCACCCAGCAGCAGCTTGAGCATGGGAAGAAACTGGCCAATTGCAGTCAATCTACGCGACCCCCTCCATGTTCTGGGGCAAAAGGCAGTCGGGCTCAAGGATTCCAGGCGATCTGGAGGTGCCGCAGCGGCCACAGGCGACAATCAACTGTGTCGGTAGCACAGTGGTTCGGTGAGTCTGAATTCCGCAGCAGACCCAGACTCCGTGTCGTTGATCCGGCATGGACCGTGGCGCCTACGGCTGGGAATGCAGCTGGAGGAGCTCCAGAACCTGCTTAACAGACACAGTTCCTGGGCCTCAGGGCGCAGCCGACTTGACCTTGCCACCATGCTTTGGGGTAGCAGCGCCGTGGTGAGCGCCTGGAAGGCTGATCGCATGGTGGGCTTCGGCCGGGCCACGAGCGATGGTGTATTCCGTGCCGTGCTCTGGGATGTGGTGGTGGCGCAGCCGTTCAGGGGTCAGGGACTGGGCCGAACCATCGTCAGCGAACTGCTGGCCAGCCCCTCTGTCAAAAGAGCAGAAAAAGTTTACCTGATGACCACCAACAGCGATGGTTTCTACCGCAAGCTGGGTTTTAACGAAAATCATGGCCAGAAACTGCTAGTCAGATGATGGCTCTAAGCTGCCATGCTGGTTGCAAAAGATGGAAAAACGATTTATCAAATCAACCATCAAGCCTACTGATTCAGGCTCTTGCCCTCTTCTCGAACAAAGCCGATTGAATCGATTTGATGACCCTGGGCACCCACGGACACGGCAGGGCCTCATGCTGAGCTCCCCCAGGCCGGAATGGGGTGCTCGGGCAGGACCAACAGACTAAATCCTGAAGTGCCATCCGGAGATCCCCGGGGAACGCGGGACCAGGCACGTCGACGAGATCCTCTTGAGAAACAAGGCCGTACCATAAACTACTTGCCATGATGCTTCGATTTCCCCAGGCACTCTGGAAACACCGTGAGCTTTGGTGGCGTCTTACGGAACGGGAGGTTCTGGGACGCTACCGGGGTTCTGCTTTAGGGATTGCTTGGAGCTTTCTGAATCCGTTGGCCATGTTGGCCGTTTACACCTTCATCTTCTCGCAGGTTTTCAAGGTTCGTTGGGGAAGTCTTGAGCAATCTGGGCCGATGGGATTTGCAATCAACCTGTTTGCGGGCCTGATCGTTTTCAATCTATTCTCAGAATGCGCAACCAGGGCGCCCACATCAATACTAGCGAATCCGAATTATGTGAAAAAAGTCATTTTCCCTCTTGAGATCCTTGGCGCAGTAATCGTGGGCAGTGCTTTTTTTCATGCCATCACGAGCCTGGCCGTACTAAGCCTGTTCACGCTGATCAACCAGCAGCCGATTCAGCTCTCATGGCTATGGCTACCAGTTGTTTGGTTACCGTTATTGCTCGGATGTCTTGCACTTAGTTGGTTATTGAGCGCAGTTGGCGTATTCTTGCGTGATCTCAATCAACTGATCTCGGTAGTGGTGAGCATGCTTATGTTTCTGAGCCCCATTTTCTTTCCCTTATCCGCCCTACCCGCCCGCTGGCAACCGCTGCTCTCCCTAAATCCACTGGCAAACCTAATCGAACAAACCCGCCTCGTACTGGTCACCGGCAAGGTCCCCGACCCGTCTTATATCCTAGGTTCGATTGCGATCACCGTATTCCTTTGCGAACTATCCTATCGCATTTTCAGCAAAGGCAAACGGGCTTTCGCTGACGTAATATGAGAACCTCAAATCAGAAAGGCCCCCGATGGCAATACATTGCTACAGCCTGGACAAAGATATATTTAAAGAAAGCACGACAAACGCACCGACCAAGCTCAAGGCCATCCAAAGATTGCAAGCCAAACATGTTAATCTGCAAGGAAATTAACTTCAAGTTGTTTAACTCGGCCAACGCAATCCCATCCCACCCCTAACGATATGACGATCTGGCAGGATTTTCTTAGCAACAGTGATCTCCCCATCCATAAATGGACTCATTATTTTCCTCTCTATGAAAGCCATCTTAAGCGCTATCAGAACAGGAGTTGCACAATCCTTGAAATTGGCTGTGACAAAGGTGGCTCTCTGAAATTATGGAAACGCCTACTCGGGCCTTACGCCATAATTGTCGGACTTGACATTGACCCCCTTTGCAAAGAAACAGAAGAAGAGCAGATCCATATTAAAATTGGCTCCCAGGCCGATCCAGAGACTCTTAAACAGCTTATAGAGGAATATGCACCATTTGATGTCATTATTGACGACGGCAGCCACGTTATGGCCGACATCGCAATCTCATTTCACCAGTTATTTGATCACGTAAGTATCGATGGCTGCTATATAGTTGAAGACTTACACACTGCCTACTGGCCTGAATTTGGCGGCGGCCTTGGACATGCTGCAAGCTTTGTTGAGTTCACCAAAAAAGTGATCGACGCAATCCATTTTGCCTACCTGCGTGAGACCCCAAACTTGGATCCCCTAGTATTAAATGTTGCCAAAGCCACACGCTGCGTACATATCGCTGATAGCATGGTGATCTTCGAAAAAGGAAGGCCAATCCGTAAACATGCTGAACAGAGAGGGCGGCTAGAGCCAGCATCCAATCTTCTTAGCGAACTTTCTTTTGGAGGGTAGGCCATTCACCCTTTAAAGCAGCGCAGCTAGCCATGCGGAACGCCCGACTTCCCACCGCGTACTTGTGGGATCCACTCTTAGTCGGTTGCTACGATGGTCTCAAAGCCTATTAACTTTTGCAAGCACTCAAGCATGACACATCCACTTTGATCCCAAATGAACTTGCCTGCAACAACTGGGAACAGCCCTGAGTTGGCAATACGCATAATCAATTTAGGCAAAAGTTATCGTATATTCAGAGATCCTAAAGACCGGCTCAAGCAGGCAATCTGGCGCAGCCGGAGAACATACTATAAAGAATTTTGGGCACTTCGCAACATCAGCTTTGATGTTCATCGAGGGGAAACGCTAGGCATCCTTGGTCGTAACGGCAGTGGCAAAAGCACGCTGCTGCAATTGATCTGCCGCACCCTTTCACCAAGTGAAGGTAATGTAACAACCAATGGGCGCATCGCTGCATTGTTGGAACTTGGCAGTGGCTTCAATCCTGAATTCACCGGGATCGAGAATGTCTACCTCAACGCCTCTCTACTTGGACTAAGTCAAGCCGAAACAAACGAGCGCTTGGATGCGATTCTTGCCTTTGCAGATATTGGAGAGTTTGTAAATCAGCCCGTTAAAACTTATTCAAGTGGTATGGCCGTAAGGCTTGCCTTCGCCGTGATCACCCAAGTAGAGCCTGATATTTTAATAGTAGATGAAGCACTTTCTGTGGGGGACGCATTTTTTGTGCAAAAGTGCATGCGCTTTATCCATCGCTTTCGCGAACACGGCTGTCTTTTATTTGTCAGTCACGATATTAGCGCTGTCTCCAGCATCTGCGATCGAGCGCTACTGATTTCCAATGGCAGAATGCAAAGGCTGGGCTCAGCAAAATTAGTCACTCAGGAATACATTAAAGACATCTTCGGTGAACCTGATTTGCCTCAGGTCATAACAGAAGTCGATGTTCCGACCCGCAATTCTTCGGCAACTGCAACACCGACAGTGCGGCGCAGCAATTGGATTGACTACCGTAAAGACCGGATTAATAACAGCAATCTGGCAAACTATCTCGAAATTTCTCAATTTGAAGAGCAGCTTCTTACCGCTGAAAGCTTTGGCAATGGCAAGGCCGAGATCCAATCGGTCCTCCTCTTGGATGCCGAAAGGCAACAGCCTATAGCGGTCGGCCTAGGTGGAGAAAATGTGGTTCTTCGTATTCAAGGCAAAGCCAATGCTGATATCCTTCATCCAGTGATAGGGTTTTTATTGAAAAATGATAAGGGTTTGATTTTATTTGGCGAAAATACTATTAATACATTCCAAGTAAGCTCAATCGGACAGATTAAGTCTGGCCAAGAATATTGGGCTGAATTTGAATTCACTTTACCACTTTTACCGCCAGGGAATTACTCTTTTACTATTTCTCTGGCCGATGGAAGCCAAACTGTGGCCAACCAACTTCACTGGCTGAATGATGCCCTAATCCTGCGTTCTGATTGCCAATGTATCGGCGCTGGTGTTGCGGGAGTGGCGATGCAACGTATCAGCATGGAACTTCACAGCAAATCATAGAGTTGACCAATCACGACCAATTTGATCTGATGGTAAAGTGGCGCCGATCAGTCTTGCAAAAGCTTTGAAGGCAATTCACTCATGAAAGTCAACAATAGCGCCGCTTCTCCGAGGGCTATGTTAATTCGCAAATACTTCACACCTTCACAGCTGGGGGCTGAAATAGGTCCATTCCATAGTCCAATTTGCCCCAAGCATGAAGGTTACAATTGTCTAGTTGTTGATGCGTTTAGTCGCGATCAATTGCTCATAAATTACAGCAACGATCCTTACGTGATGGAGAGAATGGATTGCATTGAAGAAGTTGATATTGTCAGCACTCAACCTCTTGGTGAAGCCCTTACAACATATGCACAGCAGTCATTTGCAAAAATCTCCTCGGCCGATGCATGCATTGATTATATCGTAAGCTCACATAATTTTGAACATCAACCCAATCCCATCCGTTTTCTCCAGGATGCCGAAAAAGCCATACAGCCAGGGGGATATCTTGTGATGGCAATACCTATTGCATCCCGCTGTTTCGACTGTTTTCAGCCCCTCTCACGTACCGGCGAATTAATTGATGCTTACTATCAGAATAAGACGAAGCCAAGTATCGGCAATATTTTTGACCACCAGGCCTCCAGTGCAAAATTAATTGACGATCAAACCATTAACGACGCAACCTATGATTTTAATCAGATCAAAGTCAACGGACTTCGAGACGGCTGCATTGACGAATCAGCCTATATTTCAATGAAGCAAACAGCTGAAAATTCATATGTAGACTCGCATTGCTGGCGCTACAATCCTCACCAATTCGAGCTAGTTTTCTCTGATTTAAAGGCCTGTGGATTTATAAATTATTTATCAATCCATGAAATAATCACCAATGGCAGTGAATTTATCGTTTACATTAAAAGGTCAAACTACATTAACAATAAGCAGCCACTTTCGGCAGAAAAACGAACAGAATTAATGAAAAATTCCTTGGTGTTTCAATTTAGGGACTTGCTCCAAAACGTTGACACAGTGGAAAATCAGCAGTTGTCGGATTCCTTAAAAGCACCGCAAAATCTCAACAATCAAATAAGCTGGTCTGCCAAAGCAAAGAGCACCATTAAAATCTTAATGAATAGGCAATGAGGCCTCTTCAATGCATTATTTTACAGGCATTAATACGTTTATCATAGTGATTAACTGGATGCTTAGCCGCTATAAGTTCCTGAATAGACAAAGCCACTGCCAAGTCCTTTCATAATCGCAGTGATCTTACGATTAGCATAGCCAAGGGGAACACCTTTTTTATACAAATACTCCTCATATTCTTCCACTAACTGATCAATTGCCGTGCTCTTTTCCTCGGCAAGCGACAAAGAAGTTACAAGCATATCTCGATACAAGTTAATGGCCTGAGCTATCGTATACGTGCCAGCAAAGCATATATCACGCTTGAGTAATGGGCAAGACAGATAGTAAGGATAGAGAAAGGCTGCCAAGTGGGTGGGATTGCTGTTCTCTATTAGATCTGAAATGCATATAAGTTCAGAGCGCATTAGTTCCTGGCGATTCCCTCTCGCTTCTAACAATTGGTTCAAAGCTGGGTTGGGAATTTTTTTGATAATTGTGCGGTATGGCGAGGGCATCAGACAAACCAGATCTTCCGCCGCAATACCATTATTCTTATCATATATCTGCATTAATTGATGGTGCAGATCTTCACTCGTATAAAGCGTATGAACCCCAGAAAGCCTATTATAAACCTTCTGAGACAGCTTAATTTCACCATTATATATACAGTGAAAACGATGAGAGTAAGGTATGTATTTTTCCCAGAACGACAGGAAGGGCCTGGAGCGAAAGACCTCGGGCTTTAATACCTGAAAGAATGACTGATAATGGGGCAAAACCTGTTGGCTGAGATGGGAAAAGAGAGCTGGCGCATCCGACGCAAGGAACTCAGTGATACGTTCCGCCATGCTACTAGCAAAGGTTCCGGGTATAAACTGCATAGAGTCATTAACAATCGCCAAGGCCGAGCAGTCATTCAAAAAACCATTCTTCTCAAGCCATAGAACCCCATCCTTATAAGCCCCAATATCCTGGCCGAGATTCGGACGATCAAAAGCCATCCAGGCCAAACGGGAGAGTACTGCTAGTGCCTGCTGCGAAGTAGATGTATTATTAATATAGAGAATTCGAAACCCCAACCGCTTAAAAAAAGTCAGGTATTCGATCGATGACCAGGAAAGATTATGGGAATAGGCGACAAAAAGACAAATCGGGCCAACGGTTTCTCTGCCCGGAGCATCATGATCCAGGTTCGTATCAATTAGTTGCAGACGGTTGAGGCGCTGACTGGGTGACGATCGCCAGCCATGGGGCGATAACAGATAGCTCGCCACTCCCTTGGAACTGGCAAAAAACAGAACCGCTTTTTCAAGAATTAGATTGTAAACAGATGAAAACAAACCCATGTCAATAAATCTGTTAAACAGCGGCCACCTGAGCAAGGCATGTCAACAAGTGTCGCACCCTTTCCATTGACCCACAACAGCATAGTCCTGCTCTGTAAATCCCTCCATCTCGTCGGCACAAATACCGGCTCCATGAATCACCCACCGTGAGGGAACCGCCGTCACGGCCCCGCGACTCACCCTGAGCTTTCCTTCTCCCAAGCCTTGCTGTCCATGGGGCCGGTAGGCCGCGCGCGCAACCAGCGCTCGGTGAAACACTGCTGCCATCGGGCCGGCACCAGTCGGACTGGAATGCGCAGCAGGGCCAGCAGGAGCAGCCGTGGCCAGCTCAGGCTGCCCTGGCGGCCACAGGCCAGCAGAAAACGCAACTCCCTGACGGCGTAGGCCAGGCCCCGCCGTCGGGCCAGATGCTGGGGCCCCACTTTGGCCAACACCAGAGGCTGGGGGAGGTTATCGAGCTCAGCACCAGCCTGAAGCAACCGGAGCCAGAGGTCGTAATCCTCGAAGCCGGGCCTGTCGCGGTAACCACCGGCTGCCAGCACCGGCATACGCCGCAGAATCACCGCCGGATGGTTGAGGGGATTGCGCCAGAGGCTGCGGCGCCTCAAAGCAGAGGCCCCCACGGGCACCGTGCGAACGCTGCAGAAGTGCCGGGGATCCTGGATGAACTCGAGAATCGGCGTGCTCATGGCCGCCACCTGGGGCCGCGCCACCATTGCCGCCACCTGTTGAGCACAACGCTCGGGCAGGCAGAGGTCGTCGGCGTCAGCCCGCACCACCAGATCCTGACGGCAGGCCAATAGACCACGCTGGAGCACCGGGCCCACCCCCTCACCCCCGGGTCCGCTCAGCTGCTCCACGGGTAGGCCACTGGATGCCAGCACGGCCTCAAGAGCAGGAGGCAGGTCGCCATCTCCACTCACCACCAACTGTGCACAGGGCAGGCTCTGCCGGGCCAGGCTATCGAGGGCCGCCGCCACCTGATCCGGTGGCTCCCACGGCGCCAGGGGCATGAGCACGCTGTAGCGGGGAAGGTGTGCTTTAGCCGATATCAATTTTACGTCCATCAATATGGTCCGGGCAGAGGAGCCTGCAATCCCCGCACGACGGCTTTGAGATTTGCGCGGCGACTCGGTTCGAACAGCAGCCACAGCCACGGCTTGAGCAGCATCTTCAGCACCTCTTTGATTTTGAGATCCAGCGGCACCGAGGGCTGGCGGCAGAGCCAACGCAGATTGCGCAGGGCGAAGTAATGGCGTTCGGGGCTGTAGAGCCGCATGCCAAGCCACCGGCAGAGGGGATGGGGGTGCACGGAACCGAATTGCTGATACAGCAGCACCGCGGGATGTTGCGCCAGGCAGAACCCCCGGGCCTGAGCCCGGAAGCACCAGGCATGGTCGACGAAATCGATCCAGAGGTCTTCATGCATCGTGCCCAGCTCCGGCCAATCGTCGCTGCGGAAGGTAGTGCCGGAGCTGATCAACAGGCGGGTTGCATCCAGGCCATCTGCGCTGGGGCGCCAGCGGCCGTGGCGCTGGCGCCGCTGGGCATCCCAGATCCCGGGGCCCACCACCAGCCGACGTTGGGGCTGCCGTTCCAGGGGTTCCCGCAACTGGGCCATCTGATCAGCGGCGATGCGGCTGTCTTGATCGAGCAGGGTGAGAACGTGTGCTCCGGCCGCACGGGCCCAGGCGACGCCGCGGTTGAGACCTCCGGCGATGCCGCCACGATTGTGGTTGGCCACCCAATGGCAGCCAGCCGGAACACGCCCAGGACGAAGGGCACCTTCGGGGTTGTTATCCACCAGAACCACCAGCAGACCGGCGGCGACCAAATCCCTCAGGTAGGCCTCCAACTCAGTAGACAGGCCATCAGCACCGAACAGGGGAATGACCACCGCATGCAGCGTGGCCTCAGCAAGCGACAGCACCGAGACGCTCCCCGCCATAGCCGGCGCGTCCCCGCACCTGCTCGCACCAGCTCCGATTGGCCAGGTACCAGTCGACGGTGGCTGCCAAGCCGGCCCCTACGTCATGACGCGGCTGCCAGCCGAGCTCCTTGCTGATGCGGCCAGGGTCAATGGCATAGCGACGGTCGTGGCCCGGTCGGTCTGTGACGGGAGTGATCAGACGGGAGTG
>JBIIJS010000270.1:0-2830 GCA_044233605.1 Cyanobium sp.
TCCCGCCGCCGGTGCAGGCCGGCCTGGAGCAGGCGCTGCAGGTGCTGGCTGGCATCGAGACGCAACCGCTGCTGGCCCATGTGGAGCGGGCCTTCGTGCAGCTGGCCGGAGAACGCACAGGCCTTGGTGCGCGGTGGCTGGCGATTCATCCCCCAGCTCCTGAGACAGGATCCGCTTTGCAGGCCAAGGAACTCTCCCAGCTCCGGGAAGAGCTGGCGATCCTTCACGACCGCTTCGCGGCGCTGAGCGGCTCGATCGGCCCGGTGCTCAACCGGCTGGGCGACGACATCGAAGGCATCGGCGCCCAGCTGCGGGAGCTGCTGGTGCTGCAGGCCCAGACCCAGCAGGCCCTGCGGCAATCAACGTCTGAGGCCCCCCTGGATGAGACGGCCGCGCTGGAAAGCCTGCGCGCCGCCTATCGGCAGCTCCAAGATCTTCGCCTGGTGATCGTGCAGGAGATGAGCCAATGGGAGCCCGCCTTTCGCTTTTATCACTGCATCGTCTACCGGGAGCTGATCATTCAGGCATTGCGGCAACGGGTGGTGCGGGTCGAGCAGCTCGTGGCCCTCTCACGCCAGACGATCCTGCAGAAGACCCTTCGAAGTGGCGGGGACAGTGACTTCTCGGCCCGGATGGTCGATGAACAGTTGGAACGGTTCGGGGGGCGGATCCAGGCAATCCTGGATCGGATCAACTATCCCTCAGCCCCTATCGATAGGAGTGATCTGTTGGGCCAGGAGAGCTGAGCGGTTCCTCAATCGGTACAAGAACTGGTGGTTGCCGATGGATCAAATTATCAAAGTGATTCCACACGGCATCAGCGCGGCTGGCGCCTGATGAGGAGCCCCCGTTCGGGAAATGAATACCGAGCTCGCAATTGTCGTACTGGGCGCTTTCGCTGAGGTTGGCGCTGGTCACGAGTAACTCCGCGTCGGCAACGCAGCACTTCACGTGGAATACGGCGGGGCGAGCAAGATCCAGGGCGAGCGAACGCGGGTCGAAATAGCCGCTGGGCCTTGGGCGGCGCGGATCCCAGAGGTGGCTCCAGGTCTTCTGCACAAAGGCCTGGCGGAGCTGTTCAGCGACCACGGTGCTGCCCTTCGGGCGGGGGATGTTGACAACCATGCGAGCTTGCAGCCCAGGACAGACCTCCAGCCGTTGCTGGATTCGCTCCAGCAGCTCCGTGATGAATCCGCCGCGCCAGATGTTGAAGGTGGTGATCAGCAGCCGCTGCTCGCAGCTCTCCACCATCTCGCGGATCAGCACGGCCTGGTCGCGCGTGATGTCGCCGGCCCCGCCGTGGGGGCCGGACCACACCAGCTCCGCCCCTCCGCTGCCCTGGCGTTGGCGCTGCTCCAGCAGCAGCGCAATGGTGAGCTCGAGACTTGCATTGCTGCCGCCCCGCTGGCTCCAGCCCTCCAGCCAGCAGAGCAGCTCCTGGCGCAGCTCCGGACGATCACTGGCAATCCGGTGCTGGCTGAAGGCCGCTTCCCCTGGTTGGACCGGCAGGCTGCGCACACAGGCCGCCAGCCGCTGCAATTCGCCGGTGGTGAGGGCCAGCAGGGGCTGACTCATGGCAGCTGATCGGGGAAGAAGGCGGCGTCAGCCACATCCAGGGTGGGCACGACAAAAGCGCGATCGAGGAACTGGTTGCCCTGCTCGCAGCTGGTTTCGGCGATCAGCAGGCAGCCGTGGCAAGCGGCACCATGGCTGTAGCGCTTCTCCAGATCATTCTCGGGCTGGTGCATGGAACAGAAGGGATCGTTGGAGCAGAGCCGGCCCCGCTCCAGGGCTGCGGCCATCAGTTGCTCGATGCGATCGGCCAGCGACACCAGGCCGCCGAGGGTGCCTTCTGAGCCACTGCCGCTGGTGTACAGCAGGATCCCGTAGCCATGCCCGGGAAATCTGTAGATCCGCTCCTTGATGGCGGAGGCGCCGTAGCCGCACTCCAGCGCTGCCGTGGTGATCAGCAGGTGGGAGAGGCTGTGCAGCATCAGGTAGGGCGCACCGGGCCAGGTGAAGTCTTCTGGCTTGAGGCCGTGATCGCGGTTCCAGAGTTTGCAGGCCTCCGAGTGCTTGGAGCTGTGCTGCTGCACGCCATCGCCCTGGCACCAGGCATTCAGCGCCTGCTCGCTGACACCGAGAAACAGGCCCTCGCCGAAATTTTCGATTGCGGGCACCCAATCGAGCTCCTTGCTGTTGATGGCGGCGCGGGTGGCACCCACGGAGAGCTGGTCGATCGGATCGCCATCCACGCTTTTGACGATCGGCTCCAAGCGAGCGAAGCCGATCAGCGCCATCACCTCGCGCAGGCGGTGCACCTTGAGCACCCGATCGAAGCGTTCGCGGAACCAGGCCGGTTTGCCCTCCAGGGAAACGATCTCGGCATGGAAGCTGCTGTCGGGGTCGGCTGAGCCGAGGGAAGCCTGGGGGGCGTAGAGCGCCTGGATCTCCTGCTGCTTCAGCGCCGGCTGTGTCTCGGTGCGGGCGTCTCGGCTGCTGCCACGCACGGCCTCCAGGATCGCCATCACCTCCTCGGGGTCGCGGTGTTGCAGCGGTGTGAGCAGGGATGGTTTGAGCATCTCCAGCTCGATCGCCAGTGCCAGCTTTTCAGCGGTGGTGAAGGGTTGTAGGTCACTGAGGTGGCTCACGATCACCTGGCGCAGTGGATCCTCCGCCGCTGGGATAGAGATCGCCCCCACCATCTCCGGGTAATAAGCATTGCTGGCGGAGCGCACCAGCAGACGGTTGTAGCGGCGCTTGCCCGTTTCGGGATCCGTGCAATCGCCTGCTTCATCGCTGAAGTTGCCGAGCCAGGGGCGATGGCTGC
>JBIIJS010000079.1:0-11455 GCA_044233605.1 Cyanobium sp.
CGCCCGGGCCCTGCCGCCGTTTCAGCGCTGGGAGCTGGTGGAGGCGCTCGATCCGGACATCAGCCATTTCGAATTCTTCGTGGCCCCGGCGCCGGTGCAGCCGGCCGACTGGAGCGATGACGCGGTTTTGCTGGCGGCCTCCGGCGAGCGCAACCGCTGCCTCTGGGGCTGGCCTTCCGCCTCGCTGTTCGGCCCCGACCTGAAGCCGCTCAGCCTCGATGCGGAGGATCTGGCCCTGATGCTCGCCCTCGAGGCGGCTCCCGCCGGCACGGCGCTCAGCGCGCTGCCGCTGGACATGGCCCCCGGCGAGCGGGCGGGACGCGCCCGCCGGCTGATTGCGGCTCAGGTGCTGCTGCCGGTGCTGGCTTGAGCCGGCCGAGGCCGGGGCGACTGGCCGGAGGGGCAGGATCGCGTGATAATCTCCGACCGCCCAGACGGTTTCTCGTCGCTTGCCGGCAGCCCTCTCCACCGTTCCGGAAGACGCCTCTACGGCGACGCCCACGGATCGGCCATCGGAGGTGTTGGTGGCAGCCATTCCCGAAGCTCCCGGCTCCCATGCCGGAAGCGACAACGGGATGGACGATTACCGGCGCCTGCAGCGTCGGCTGCTCGTGGCCACGGCTCTGGCCACCGCCTTGGCGGTGCCCTCTGTAGCCCTGGTTTTCGATCCCGCCACCGCTGCCAGCCTGCTGGTGGGTTCCCTCGCAGGTCTTCTCTACCTGTTTCTGCTTGCCCGAAGTGTGACCCGTCTCGGCGTGGCCAGCAAGTCGGTGAGCAAGGTTCAGTTGCTGGTGCCGATCGTTCTGGTGCTCGCGGCCGCCAGGATTCCCCAGCTGCAGATGCTTCCCGCCCTCCTGGGATTTCTGCTCTACAAGCCCGCCCTGATCGTCCAGGCCGTTCTTGACGGCTGATCATCCCGACCCTCTCCGAGGTCCGCCATCCCGATGCTCCCGATGCCCCTCGTTTTACCCCTAGCCGAACTGGAGGTGGGTCAACACCTCTACTGGCAGCTCGGCAACCTCAAAATCCACGGCCAGGTGTTTCTCAGCTCCTGGGTGGTAATCGGCGCCCTACTGGCCGTGGTGGTGATCGGCACCCGCAAGATGGAGCGGGATCCGGGTGGCATTCAAAATCTGCTGGAATTTCTCTGGGCTTACCTGCGCGACATCGCTCGTGAGTACATCGGTGAAAAGGCTTACCGCGACTGGCTGCCGTTCATCGGCACCCTGTTTCTGTTCATCTTCGTGAGCAACTGGGGCGGTGCCTTGATCCCCTGGAAGCTGGTACATCTGCCCAGTGGTGAGCTCGGAGCACCCACCGCCGACATCAATACCACCATCGCACTGGCCCTGCTGGTGTCGTTGGCTTACTTCTACGCAGGTCTCAGCCGCAAAGGCTTTCGGTACTTCGAGTACTACGTGGAACCCACGCCGATCATGCTCCCCTTCAAGATCGTCGAGGATTTCACCAAGCCGCTCTCGCTCTCCTTCCGTCTTTTCGGCAACATCCTTGCCGATGAACTGGTGGTGGCGGTGCTCGCTTTCCTTGTGCCCCTGATCGTTCCCTTGCCCGTGATGTTTCTGGGACTGTTCACCAGCGCCATCCAGGCTTTGATCTTCGCCACTCTCGCCGCTTACTACATCGGTGAAGCGGTTCACGAAGAACATCATTAGATCTTCTTCCTCCAGATCGGCAACCATCGGTCTGGCAAACTCTCTGCGCGCAGGTCCGGCTCGATCCGGGCCCACCCCTTTCAGGGTGTCCCCGGCGCAGGGTTCACGACAAGCTCCCACCCGCGCTCCCTCGGCGCTCCACATTCTTTTTTCCACATGGATTCCCTTACTTCCGCTGCGTCCGTCGTGGCTGCTGGTCTCGCTGTCGGTCTCGGCTCCATCGGTCCTGGCATCGGCCAGGGCACCGCTTCCGGCGGCGCCGTTGAGGGCATTGCCCGCCAGCCCGAAGCCGAAGGCAAGATCCGCGGCACCCTGCTGCTCTCGCTGGCCTTCATGGAATCGCTCACCATCTACGGCCTTGTGGTCGCTCTGGTGCTGCTGTTCGCCAACCCCTTCGCAGGCTGACCCAGGCAGAGGGTGAGCAGGAGATAGGTGGGGGACGCCGAAGGCATCCCCCCCGCCGCCTTGCCCCACCCACTCCCCACCCTTTCAGCCCGCCCCCTTACGCCCACCGCCCCCGGCCCCATGACCAGCTGGCTACTGCTCGCCGAAGCAGGCGCGTCCGAGGGAGGTCTCTTCGACCTCGATGCCACCCTGCCGCTGATGGCGCTGCAGGTGGTTCTCCTCACGTTCATTCTCAACGCCCTGTTCTTCCGCCCCGTCGGCAAGGCCGTGGAGGAGCGCGAGGGATACATCACCACCAGTCGTGCCGAGGCCAAGCGTCAGCTGGCCCAGGCCGAGCGTCTCGAAGCCGACCTGCGCGAGCAGCTCAAGGACGCCCGCCAGCAGGCCCAGAAGCTTGTGGTGGAGGCCGAGCAGGAGAGCGACAGGCTTTACCGGGAGGCGATGGCGCTGGCCCAGGCCGACTCCAATGCCAGCCGCGAGAACGCCCGCCGCGAGATCGATGCACAGCGCTCCGCAGCGATGGGCCAGCTCCAGGGTGAGGCCAGCAACCTCGCCGATCTGATCGTCGCCCGTCTCCTGGCAGCCCGATGAACCATCTCCTGCTCCACTCCCTGGCTTCGCACGGTGGAGGTTTTGGCCTCAATCTCAATCCGTTCGAGACCAACATCATCAATCTGGCGATCGTGATCGCCGGTCTTATCTATTTCCTGCGCGGTTTTCTCGGCGGCATTCTCGAGCGTCGCCGCTCCGCCATCCTCATCGACCTGAAGGACGCCGAGGAACGCCTGGCCAGCGCCACTTCTGCTGTTGCCAAGGCCCAGCAGGAGCTCACCGAAGCCCAGGCCCGGGCCGAACGCATCCGCACGGACGGCCAGAGCCGCGCCCAGGCGATTCGGTTCGAGAGCGAGAAACGCACGGTGGAGGAAATGGCCCGCCTCAAGCAGGATTCGGCTTCCGACCTCCAGTCGGAAGCTTCCCGCGTCAGCGACCAGTTGCGTCGGGAAGCTGCTCGCCTGGCCATCGAAAAGGCTCTCGCCAGCCTGCCGGGCCGTCTCGATGCCGCTGCCCAGGCGCGGCTGATCGACCAGTCCATCCAATCGCTGGGGAACGCCTGATGCCTCTGCTCAATTCCATCACCACCCCCTACGCCGAGGCCTTTCTGCAGGTCAGCGATGCCGCCGGTGATACGGCGGAGGTGATTGACCAGGCCCGCAGCCTGCTGGCTCTCTGGCAGGAATCACCTGAACTGCGCGCGGCGATGGCTTCGCCTGTGCTTGAGGTGGAGGGCAAGAAGGCTGCGCTGGTGGGCATGTTCTCCGGCAAGGTGTCGCCTTCGTTCCTCAACCTGCTCAAGTTGCTTGCCGACCGAGGCCGCATCGGTTACCTCGATGCCGTGTTGGAGCGTCTGCTGGAGCTCTACCGCGAGCAGAACAGCATCGCTCTGGCGACCGTCACCTCCGCAGAAGCCCTCAGCGATGAACAGCAGGCCAGCCTGACCGAGAAGGTGAAGGCCGTTGCCGGCACCGAGAAGGTGGAGATCGACCTGAAGGTCGATCCCGCTCTCATCGGTGGCTTCGTGCTGCGTGTCGGCTCCAAGGTGATCGACGCCAGCCTTGCCGGCCAGGTTCGTCGACTTGGTCTGGCTCTGGCGAAGGCCAGCTGACCATCCGCCGCACGGCTCGGCTGCCCCAGCGGCCGCTTTCCCCTCCTTCCTTCCCCTCCACCTTTCCTTCCTCCTCTCCCTTCCTGAGAGTTCCCGCCATGGTTTCCATCCGCCCCGACGAGATCAGCGCCATCCTCAAGCAGCAGATCAGCGACTACGACAAGTCGGTCTCGGTCAGCAATGTGGGCACCGTTCTGCAGATCGGTGATGGCATTTCCCGCATCTACGGCCTTGAGCAGGTGATGGCCGGCGAGCTGGTGCAATTTGAGGACGGCACTGAGGGCATCGCCCTCAACCTTGAGGACGACAATGTCGGCGCAGTGCTGATGGGCGAGGGCCGTGGCATTCAGGAAGGAAGCACGGTGAAGGCAACCGGCAAGATCGCAGCCGTGCCCGTGGGCGACGCGATGCTTGGCCGGGTGGTCAATTCGCTTGGCCAACCGATCGACGGCAAGGGGGAGATCGCCACCACCGAAACGCGCCTGATCGAGTCGATGGCGCCGGGCATTATTCAGCGCAAGTCGGTGCATGAGCCGATGCAGACCGGCATCACCGCCATCGACGCGATGATCCCGATCGGCCGTGGCCAGCGCGAACTGATCATCGGCGACCGTCAGACCGGCAAGACCGCCATCGCCATCGACACCATCCTCAATCAGAAGGGCGAGGATGTGGTTTGCGTGTATGTGGCGGTTGGCCAGAAGGCCGCCTCGGTGGCCAACGTGGTGGAGGTGCTGCGCGAGCGTGGTGCCCTCGACTACACCGTGGTTGTGGCTGCCAGCGCTTCCGAGGCTGCCGCCATGCAGTATCTGGCCCCTTACACCGGCGCAGCGATCGCTGAATCGTTCATGTATAAGGGCAAGGCCACCCTGGTGGTCTACGACGATCTCACCAAGCAGGCCCAGGCCTATCGCCAGATGTCGCTGCTGCTGCGCCGTCCTCCCGGTCGCGAGGCCTACCCCGGCGACGTGTTCTATTGCCACAGCCGCCTGCTGGAGCGCGCCGCCAAGCTCAGCGACGCCATGGGCAAGGGAAGCATGACCGCCCTGCCGATCATCGAAACCCAGGCCGGCGACGTGTCGGCCTACATCCCCACCAACGTGATCTCGATCACCGACGGCCAGGTGTTCCTCAGCTCCGATCTGTTCAACTCCGGCCTGCGCCCCGCCATCAACGTGGGCATCTCCGTGAGCCGGGTGGGCGGTGCCGCCCAAACGAAGGCCATCAAGAAGATCGCCGGCACCCTCAAGCTGGAACTGGCCCAGTTCGATGAACTGGCCGCCTTCTCCCAGTTCGCCTCGGATCTCGATGCTGCCACCCAGGCCCAACTTGCCCGCGGCAAGCGGTTGCGCGAGCTGCTCAAGCAGCCCCAGTTCAGCCCCCTCAACCTGGCCGAGCAGGTGGCGGTGGTGTATGCCGGTGTCAAGGGCCTGATTGATGACGTGCCGGTGGAGAAGGTGGTGGATTTCGCCCGTGAACTGCGCGAGTATCTCAAGAGCAACAAGCCCGACTTCATCACCAAGGTGATGAGCGATAAGCAGCTCGGCGATGAGGCCGAGGCGATGCTTAAGGAAGCCATCAAGGAGGTCACCTCCTCGATGCTCGCCGCCGCCTGAGGAACATCCATCATGGCCAACCTCAAGGAGATCCGAGACCGGATCAGTTCCGTTAAGAACACCCGCAAGATCACCGAGGCCATGCGTCTCGTGGCGGCCGCCAAAGTGCGGCGCGCCCAGGAGCAGGTGCTGCGCAGCCGGCCCTTCGCCGACCGGCTCGCTCGTGTTCTGCAGAATCTGCAGACCCGCATGGGCTTCGACACCACCGATTCACCCTTGCTCGCTTTCCGCGAGCCGGGCACGATCACCCTGCTTTCCGTTACCGGTGACCGCGGCTTGTGTGGCGGCTACAACGCCAATGTGATCAAGCGCACCGAGCAGCGCTTCAAGGAGTTGCAGGCCCAGGGCTTCAAAGTGGATCTGGTGCTGATGGGTCGTAAGGCGATCACCTACTTCGGCAATCGTAAATATCCAACCCGCGCCACCTTCACAGGACTGGAGCAGGTGCCGACGGCTGCTGAAGCGAATCAGATCGCCAATGAAGTGTTGGCGGAGTTTCTCTCCGGCAGCACCGACCGGGTGGAGATCATCTACACCAAGTTCATCAACCTGGTGAGTTCCCAGCCCGTGGTGCAGACCCTTCTGCCCCTCGATCCCCAGGGGATCGCTGCACCGGAGGATGAGATCTTCCGCCTCATCACCCGCGACGGCCAGCTCGGTGTGGAGGTGGGCAAGCGCGAAAATCAGCAGGCTCCGCTGCAGTCGGATTTTGTGTTTGAGCAGAGCCCCGAGCAGCTGCTTGATTCGCTGCTTCCCCTCTACCTGGCTAACCAGTTGCTGCGCTCCCTCCAGGAGGCCGCCGCCAGCGAGTTGGCCAGCCGCATGACGGCGATGAACAATGCCAGCGACAACGCCAAGGCCCTCGCCAAGACGCTGACACTGGATTACAACAAAGCTCGTCAGGCTGCGATCACCCAGGAAATCCTTGAGGTGGTGGGCGGCGCTGCGGCGATGAGCTGAGACGGCTGCCCCCGCCTCATGCCGATTTGTTGGCTGCTCCCGTTCCGCGGGGGCAGCTTTTTAGTTGCATCCTTCCACTGAGATTCTGTAACTGAAACCGGTGGAGCCCGGCATGGCACTGGAGCCCACGCGCACATTCACCTGGCTGGTGCGTTTGCCAGGCACGGCGGGGAAGGGTCCGAAGCGTCGTTGTTGCCCTGGTTCGAGGTTGAGGCTTTCATTGAGTAGTTGCAGGCTGCTGCCGTCGGTGAAGCGCAGGAAAACCGCCACCGGAAAGGTGCCTCGCTCCGTGGATGCCGACTGAAGGTTGACGCGGTAGCTGCTGAAGGTGCGCTCGACGCTGAAGTCGGTGTTCCAGTTGGTTCGGCCCACAAGCCGATCGGGGCTGATGCGCTTCTGCACCACCGGTTCCCCCGAGCCGCCGATCGGCATAAGGAAGCGGCACTGGGCCTGGGCCGTTGCCGGACTGAGCACGATGGCCGCGGAAAGGAGAGCTGCGGACGCGGCAACAGATCGCGTGGGCATCATCGAATCGGTGGACGTGAATGGACTGAAAAAGCTACGGCAGCCCCTGCGCAAGGCTGCAGTGGGCGCGTCCGCTGATTCCCATGCCCTTTTCCCCCATGGCCGCCAGTCCTTCTGATGCCCTCACGCTGCAGCCGCTGTTCCCGTTGGCCCTGGGGCGCGTGCAGCTGCAGCCAGATCCGCTCGACACCGCCGTGCTGTTGCAGGAGATCCTGCGCCTGCGGGGAGAAGCCAGCGGTAATCCGCAACCAGGCTGCGCCTGGACGGGCGACCTCAACGGTGTCTGGCGCCTGCATCGCCACCCTGCCTTTGCTCCCCTGGTGACGACACTGGTGGGCAACGCCTGGCACTTCCTCCAGGAGCTGGGTTTCGAGCGCTCCCGCATCGCCCTCCACATCCAGCGCTGCTGGCCGGTGGTGAGTGAGACGGGCCAGGTGGTGGGTCGCCATCACCATCCCAACGCCCATCTCAGCGCCGTTTACTACCTCAACGGCGACGGCAGTGGCCGCGGCGGCTGCCTGCGCTTTTTCCCGCCGGCCCAGCCCAATGAGCTGGTGCCGGGCCTGGCGGTGGGCCACGGCGGGCCGTTGCGGCCCGCCAATCTCGCCGACGGGCAGTGCTGGAATGCCCCCTGGATTGATGTGGCGCCCCAGGCTGGCCTGCTGTTGCTGTTCCCTTCCCGGGTGGATCATGCGGTTCTCGAGAACCGCGATCCCGACGACAGCCGCTTCTCGATCAGCCTTGATCTGGTGGTCAGTGCCCCGCTTTCGAAGGGCGAAGCGCCGCCGGAATACCTGGCGCCCCATCCCGCCGACTGGGATTCGGTGGCGGATCCGGCGTCAGGGGCCCCCTCGTTCAGGGAGGATGGGGCATGAACCACAGCACTGCGGTGAGCGACACCTCCACCTTCCAGATCACGGCCAGTCTTGATGGCACGCGCCACGGCTTTTCCTGCCGCGCCGATCAGACCGTGCTGGCGGCGGCCGAGGCGGCGGGCGTGCCACTGCCGAATTCCTGCTGCGCCGGGGTTTGTACCACCTGCGCGGCGAAGATTCTCAGCGGCAAGGTGCACCAACCCGATGCCATGGGGGTGAAGGCGGAGCTGCAGGAGCAGGGTTACGCGCTGTTGTGCGTGTCGTTCCCGCGCAGCGATCTCGATCTGCTGGCCGGCCAGGAGGACGCGCTCTATGAGGCCCAGTTCGGCCAGTTCCAGAAGTGAGGGCCTGAACCTTGGCCACTGATCAGGCCCAGGCGCCGCCGAACGGTCCACTGCTGGTGCCGTTCACGTTCTGGAGGGCAGGGGATGTCGGTGCCGCAGCCGCCCCCCCCCGCTTCCCCGGTCTCGACAACCTGAGGGCAGCCATCGCAGCCCATCTGGTGGATCTGGGCTGGCCCGACGCCGAACCGTTGCGCTGGGCGATCACGGCGGTGGATCCCGACCGCGGGCTGCTGCTGGAGGGGGTGGCAGTGTGCGGTTCGCTGCCGCCTGGCGGGCCGGCCCGGTTGTGATAGCGCCCGGCGAGCCTGGGGCGGCCGCCTCGTCCCTGCCCACCCTGCTGGTGATCCCCACCGGCGTGGGCTGCGAGCTGGGCGGCTACGCCGGCGATGGCCTGCCGGCGGCGCGGCTGCTGGCGGCCGCAAGCGGCTGCCTGATCACCCACCCCAACGTGATGAATGCCGCCTCCCTCTACTGGAATGACCGGCGCATCCACTACGTGGAGGGCTGGAGCCTGAACCGCTTCGCCGCCGGCGAGCTGGGCCTGGCGCCGGTGCGCAGCCAGAGGCTGGGTCTGCTGTTCGACGCCGGCCTGGAGCCAGAGCTGCGTCTGCGCCACCTGCAGGTGGCCGACGCCTGCCGGGCCAGCCTGGGGCTCACGATCGGCCCGGTGCTCGACAGTGATGCCCCCCTGGGGGTGAGCCTGCGCCTGGGGCCCAGCGGCAGCAGCTGGGGATCGCTGCAGCGCCCCGATGCCCTGCTGCGTGCGGGGGAGCGACTGCGGGCTGCCGGTGCCACGGCGATTGCCGTGGTGGCCCGCTTCCCCGACGATCCCGGCAGCAAGGCGCTGGCGGCCTACCGGGCCGGTGCCGGGGTGGATGCTCTGGCGGGGGCCGAGGCGGTGATCAGCCATCTGTTGGTGCGCCATCTCGGCATTCCCTGCGCCCATGCCCCGGCCCTGGCGCCGTTGTCACTGGAGCCCGGTCTCGATCCGCGCGCCGCGGCGGAGGAGCTGGGCCACACTTTCCTTGCCTGCGTGCTGGTGGGGCTGAGCCGGGCACCGGATCTCCTGTCCGTAACCGCCGCTGCCGGGCCCAACGCACTGCACGGCCGTGACCTCGGTGCCGTTGTGGCCCCCTGGGGCGCCCTGGGCGGCGAGGCGGTGCTGGCCTGTGCGCAGCGCGGCGTGCCGCTGATCGCCGTGCGGTCCAACCGCTGCGTGTTGCAGGTGGATGCTGCGGCGCTGGGGCTCACGCTGCTGCCCGCCGAAAGCTATGCGGAGGCGGCGGGCCTGGTGCTGGCTCTGCGGGAGGGGCTCGATCCGGCCTGCCTGCGCCGGCCGCTGGCCGGGCTGGCTTGCCCCGCTGAGATGGAGGCGGTTCACGGGTAGCGTCGGTGTACCTGTTTCGTTTCGCCATGGGCAGCCCGGCTCGCCTGGGACCCGTCTCCGCTCTGGTGCTGCTTGGCCTGGCAGCGGTCGTGATGCTGCCACCCCTGCGCCTGCGGGCCCAGGATCAAGCCCCGGTACTCAAGCCATCAGGCGCCGCAGCGGGCAAGACCGCCGGGGAAGACCCACCGGTGACGATCTGGGAGCCGGAGGGGCCACCACCATCGCCGCCCACTCGCCAGCCGGCCCCGAGGCCCCAACGACCGCCGGTGGCCCCTCCCCCCGCTGGCGGCAGCATTCCGGTGATTCCGGTGCCTTCTCCCGGCCCTGTTACCCCGCCTCCCCAGCCGCGGATCTCCCCCGTGCCACCGGAGCCCCAAGGCGCGGCTGGAATGCCTCCAGCAGCAGGAAGAACGCCGGGCATGGTTCCGCCTGGAATGCCGCCTGGCATTCCTCCGGGTATGCCGCCCGGCATGCGCCCCGGGGCGATGCCGCCTGGCATGACCCCGCCGCCGCCCATGTCGCCGGGAGCCCAGCAGCGGCCGGATCCCGCCGCTGCCGTGAACCAACCCTCCCGCGGCACTCCGGGAGCCTGGCCCGTCCTGGCTGCTGCCGCCGCTCTGGCGGGTGGAGCCGGATTGTTTCTGGTCGACCGTCGCCGCCGGACTGCGATGCCAGAGGCCCAACGACCGCCCTCGGAGGGTCGGCCGGACAGCTGAGCCGACGGGTGGTGCTACCGCAGGCAAGCCATCGGATGGCGCGGCGCCACCCCCAGCGCTCTGGCCACGCTGGGATGGCAGACGGCCCCATCAACGGTGTTGAGACCGGAGAGCAGTTCGGGGCGGTCGGTGACGGCCTCGATCAGCCCGCGGCCAGCCATCACCAGGATGTAGGGGAGGGTGACACTGACCAGCGCCTCGGTGGAGGTGAAGGGCACCGCTCCGGGCATGTTGCCCACGGCGTAATGCTGCACGCCATGGATCGTCACCACCGGATCGGTGTGGGTGGTCTCGCGGCTGGTGGCGATACATCCCCCCTGATCGATCGCCACATCGACGATCACCGAGCCCGGCTGCATCCGCTTCACCAGCTCGTCGTTCACCAGGGTGGGGGCGCGGCCGCCGGGAAGCAGCACTGCGCCGATCAGCAGGTCGGCGTTGGGCACCAGCCGCTCGATCAGGCTGCTGCTGCTGACCAGGGTGATCATGCGCCCCTGGCGGGCCGGCTCAAGCTGGCGCAGCTTCTCGGGGGAGCGGTCGAGCAGGAACACCTCGGCGTCCATGCCGGCGGCGATGCGTGCCGCGTTCCAGCCGACGCTGCCGGCCCCCAGCACCACCACCCGCGCCGGCCGCACACCGGTGCAGCCACCGATCAGAACGCCGCGGCCGCCGTGGGGCCGCTCCAGCAGATGCGCCCCCACCTGCGCCGCCAGTCGGCCGGCGATCTCGCTCATCGGAGCCAGCAGTGGCAGGCTGCCGTCGTCGAGCTGAACGGTTTCGTAAGCCACAGCGGTGGTGCCAGCCTCCAGCAGGGCTCGGCCCACCTCCGGGTAGGCGGCCAGGTGCAGGTAGGTGAACAGCACCAGATCGGGCCGCAGGAAACCGAATTCCTCGGGCTGCGGCTCTTTCACCTTCACCACCAGATGGGCGGCCCAGGCCTGTTCACGGCTCACGATCTGCGCTCCGCGCGCGCGGTAATCGGCATCTTCGATGCCGGCCCCCCGCCCCGCTCCGGTCTCGATCCGCACCTCCATACCCTGGGACACCAGCTCTCGCACCCCGTCGGGCGTGAGGGCGACCCGGCATTCGTCGCGCTTGATTTCCTTTGGCACGCCGATGCTTGCCATCGGTGCTGCCAGGTCGCGCGCTGCCATGGAGCCGTGCTGTGGTCAGATAAAGACCCTACGCCGCCGCGATCGGCATCCGCCAGCCCCCTCCGAAGGAGCGGCCGCTCACCTTCAGCACCGGCGCAGCCTGGCGGCGTTTGAATTCGGAGCGCAGCAGCAGCTGG
>JBIIJS010000271.1:0-2798 GCA_044233605.1 Cyanobium sp.
ACTTCTTCGCCTCCATGAACCAGCTGCGCGGCGGCCTGCCCGTGATCGAAACCACGCTCGACTACCTCCGGTTGCCCAGCGGACGGCCGGTGCTTGGCGATCCCGGCGTACCCAGCCCCCGGGGGGTATTCCCGAAACGCAGCATCGGCCTGCAGAACGTCTGGTACTCCTATCCCAGCTCCTCCGACTGGGTGCTGCGCGGCATCGACCTCACCATTCCGGTGGGCTCGCGGGTGGCATTCGTGGGTTCCACCGGCAGCGGCAAGACCACCACCGCCCAGATCCTGCTGACCCTGCTCGAGCCCGGCAAGGGTTCCCTCACCCTCGATGGCATTCCGGTCTCGGCTCAGGACATTCCCGCCTGGCAGGCCTGCTGCTCCCAGGTACCGCAATTCATCAACCTGCTCGATGCCAGCGTGCTGGAGAACGTGGCCTTCGGCCGCGATGAGGAGGAGGTGGAACAGGATGCCGTCTGGGCAGCCCTGGAAGCGGCCCAGCTCGATGAGTTCGTCAGTGAGCTCCCCTACGGCCTGCACACACCGATCGGCGAAAACGGCCTGCAGCTCTCCGGCGGCCAGCGGCAGCGGCTGGCTCTCGCCCGCGCCTTCTACCGCGGCTCCGAATTTCTGCTGCTGGATGAGGCCACCAGCTCCCTCGACAACCGCACCGAAAACGAGATCATTCAGGCTCTGGAAGTGATCGGCCGCCGTTGCACGACCGTGGTGATCGCTCACCGGCTTTCCACCGTGATCCGCTGTGATCGGATCTACGAATTCGAGAACGGACGCATCAAGGCCTGGGGAAGTTTCGAGGAGCTGCAGCAGCGCTCCGAATCGTTCCGCGATCTCGCTTCCTTCGAGCGTCGCCTTGTGAGCTGATCCCTTAGCCGCTCCTGGGGAAGGCTCTGATCGGCTCCTGTACCATCGCGATTCGATTCCTGATCGATCCGCATGGCAACGCCCGCCGCACCTCTCACCCTGGTTGCGGGCCCCTGTGTGATCGAAAGCCCTGAACTGGTCTTCGCCATCGCAGCCCGGCTCCAGGAGATCGGCGAGCGGCTCGGCATTGAACCGATCTTCAAGGCCAGCTTCGACAAGGCCAACCGCAGCTCCGGCAGCTCCTTCCGAGGCCCCGGCGTCGAGGGCGGTCTTGAGGTGCTGGCGGAGGTGAAACGACGCCACGGCCTGCGCCTGCTCACCGATATCCATGAGAGTCACCAGGCCGCACCGGTGGCCGAGGTGGTCGATGTGCTGCAGATCCCCGCCTTCCTCTGCCGCCAGAGCGACCTGCTGCTGGCGGCGGCCGCCGCCACCGCCGGCACCGACAAGGTGATCAACGTCAAGAAAGGCCAGTTCCTGGCGCCGTGGGACATGGCCCAGGTGGTGAAAAAGCTGCGCGACGCCGGCGCCGCCCACGTGTGGCTCACCGAACGGGGCAGCAGCTTCGGCTACAACACCCTGGTGGTGGATTACCGCAGCCTGCCCCAGCTGCAGAATCTCGGCTGTCCGGTCATCTTCGATGCCACCCATTCCGTGCAGCAGCCCGGCGGCCTGGGCAGTGCCAGCGGCGGCCAGCGGGAGTTCGTCGCCCCCCTTGCCCGGGCCGCCGTGGCCGTGGGCGTGGACGGGCTGTTCATGGAGGTGCACCCCGACCCGGAGAACGCCCTGAGCGACGGCCCCAATATGGTGCCGCTGCATCGCCTCGAACCGCTGCTGGAGCAGCTGCTGGCGATTCGCGCCCCACTGGCCGCCGGTGCCGCGGTGAGCAGCCTCTGACGTCGGTGCCGCTCGCCACCCTGCAACGGCGCTGGCGCCATCTCCGCGGAAGACGGCGCTGCCGCAGGCAGCTGGCCGACCTGCGCCTGCTGGTGCTGGATGTCGACGGCGTGCTCACCGACGGGGGGCTGTGGACCACCGAGAGCGGTGAGGTGATCAAGCGCTTCGATGTGCGTGACGGCCTCGGCATCCGCCTTCTGCAGCAGGCCGGTCTGGAGGTGGCGTGGCTGAGCGGCGGCAAGAGCGGCGCCACCGAGCAGCGGGCCCGCTACCTGGGCATTCGCCATGTGCTCACCGCGGTGAAGGACAAACCGGCAGCCCTGGCGGAGCTGCAGAGATCGCTCGGCTTCAGCGCCGCCCAGAGCGCCTTCGTCGGCGACGACCTCAACGATCTGGCGGTGCGTCCCGCCGTTGGGCTGCTGATTGCCACCGCCGATGCGGTGCAGCCGCTGCGACGCCGGGCCGACTGGGTGCTCGACCGCAACGGCGGCGATGGGGCGGTGCGGCGCCTGGCGGAGGAGATCCTGCAGGCCCGCGGGGAATGGGCTGCCCTGGCCGGAGCCGGATGGCGCGACCGCAATGACTGATCCCCTTCCATGACCGAACAGCAGCGCGGCTCGATGCTCCACTCCCTGCGGACGGGGCTGCAGCAGCGGCTGCGGAGCGCCCTGCGCTCAGGCCGGATCGGGCCATTGCCCCTCACCCCTCTGGAGCGCCTGGGTCGGCTTGACCGCGACCAATGGCAGGCCCTGGCTGCCTACCGGGGCCTGGTCCACCAGGCTTTCGCCGCCCGTCCGCTGGCGCCCCAGGTGTGCGCCGACCTCTGGGAAGACGGCAGCTTCCGCTCGTCGGCCGACCGCAAGGCATTTTTCAGCCCCGCCCGGCGGGAGCTGGAAAACTCCTCGCACCACTACGGCCACGATGTGCAGCTCAAACGCCATGCCGGGCTGCCGCTGATCGGAGCTCCCTTGCCCTGGCTTCTGGAGCACGGCCTCAAGGTGAGCCGCGGCGCCAGCTTCGAGA
>JBIIJS010000272.1:0-2790 GCA_044233605.1 Cyanobium sp.
GGGCTCGGATCTGCCGGGGGTGCTGGTGATCGAGGCTCAGCGCTAAGGGATGCCCCGCGACCCCCTGGCCTGGCTCCCGCTGCTCCAGCACTTGATGCGCTGCCTGGGGGAAGGTGGCCACCCCATCGCCCGCCTCGGTGATCTGGGCGCTCTACCCGATCTAGGGAGAGCCTGGAAAACCCAGCCCGTTTGCGCGAAGATGACCCTGTAATCGCAGGCCAGGACTGGGTTGATGGGCGGCAAGCGGCTTGGCTTCTCGGATTACGAGCTCACCACAGCCAAGAAGCAGACCAAACGGGAGAAGTTTCTCTCTGAGATGGAGGTGGTAGTGCCGTGGCAGGCGCTGATCGACTTGATCGAGCCCCACTACCCAAAAGCGAGCAAGAAAGGCGGCCGTCCTCCCTATCCACTGGCCACGATGTTGCGGATCCATCTGCTGCAGCAGTGGTATTCGCTGAGCGATCCGGCGATGGAAGAGGCCCTGATCGAGGTGCCCACCATGCGCCGCTTTGCGGGCATCGAGCTGATCAGCGATCGGATTCCTGATGAGACCACGATCCTCGGCTTCCGCCACCTGCTGGAGAAGCACGATCTCGGCAAGCAGATCTACTGCTTCGCAGAAGACTACGTCTATGAGGCGGTGAAAGCTCACCCCAAGGCCAACGGCATGGCCATGAAGCAGGGCACGATCATCGACACCACATTGATCGCCGCTCCCAGCTCCACCTTTACGAGGGCGAAGCCAGAGTGTGCCGGAGGCACTAGAATAAGAAGGGCGAAAGAGACCCCGAGATGTACCAGACCAAGAAAGGCATCCAGTGGTATTTCGGGATGAAGTTCCACGCAGGCGTTGACAAGGATTCAGGCTTGATCCATTCAGTGGTGATCACCGCTGCCAACGTGCATGACCTCACCCCTGCAGCTGAGTTGTTGCATGGAGACGAGGAAGTGGTTTACGGCGACGCCGGATACCAGGGCATCGCCAAAAGGCGTGAGATGGCAGGCAAGGCAACGGAATTCAGGGTGGCGATGCGACCCGGCAAACGCAGGGCCTTACCGGACACACCAGAAGGCCGGCTGCAGGATCTTATCGAGACGGCCAAGGCTCACATCCGCTCGAAAGGGGAGCACCCCTTCCGTGTGATCAAGCAGCAGTTCGGCTTTCAGAAGACCCGGCTGCGGGGCCTGGCCAAGAACCGCTGCAATATCAACGTGCTGGCGGCATTGTCGAATCTATTCCAGGTCCGACGACAGTTACTCGCGACAACCTGACCAGGAACTTGGTGTGCCTGAACCGCTCAATTCGGACTCAAAATCCAGCCTAAAGCAGCTATACTTAAGCCCCAAAGACACTACGAGAAGGCCTCAGTGGCAAATCACGGCCAAAACGCTGCCAATGAGCCATGCGATCGCTCAAGCCCCGTTTGTCCAGAGTTTCCCTGTATGCGTTCAGGGGGCGGGACGTGCTGCGCAGGGCTGCATGCCTGACAGCTCATCGCTGAGCGATCAAGAAGCAGTGCTCTTTGCGGCTGATTCAGTGCTCAGGCAGCAGTGATGGCATCACCCCACCGCGATGATGGGCAATCCAGGCTTGCTCCAGGAACCGCCAGACATCGCGGCCCTGTTGGCGCAGGGTGGTGGTGACGGTGAGCAGGCGGCTGCGGCAGATCGCACCCTGACGGGATTGAACGCCATGGCTGATCTTCCGCTGAATCACCGACTGGCGCAGAGCACGCTCGGCGGCATTGTTGGTGGGCTCGATTCCACGGGTCTCCAGGAAGGTCCAAAGGGCATCCGCCACCTGGAGGATCTGCTGGCAGGTGCGCACCGTCTTGGCCCACGGCGTTCGTTCGCCTCGTTGGACACCCAGCGCCACCACCTGCTGCAGCGTGGCCACAAAGGCCTGGCGGATCGGCCGGCAGCGTTGTTGCAGGTCCGGCCAGTCGGTCGTTCCGCCCTTGTAACGGTGCCAATGGTCAAACAGCTGTTGCTGCAGGCCCATCAGCTGTGCTCCGAACTCAGCGCTGGCGCCAGGCCGTTCGGCGATGGCAGTCAGGTCGCGCATCAGGTGCGCCCAGCACAGCTGACGCTGCTCCAGGGGGAGGTGGTTGTAGGCAGAGAAGCGATCGCTCACGACAATCCCGCCAAAGGCACTGCCCAGCAGCTCGATGGCGGCAGCCGTCGAGCGACTCAGGCCCTGGATGAACACCGTCACCACGGCGGTGACCATGACCCACTGCCAGCCCCGCTTTCCGGTGGGATTGTTGCCGTCGGCGTTGGCGGTGGGGGCGCCGGTTTCATCCACGTAGGCCACCGGCTGCTGACGGGCAGCCTCCAGCGCCTGAGCCATCGGTTCCGCCAACACTGCGCTCAGCCGCTCGCGGATCTTTGCAATCGCCCCACGGCTCATCTCCACCCCAAGCAGCTGATCCAGCAGCGCCTGGGTCTTGCTGAAACTCAGAGGGAAGGCACTGCCCAGCAGGCCCACCAGGGCACTGAGCCTTGGTCCGTAAGGACTGGCTTCCACATCTGCAGGCAGCGTTGCGCAGGTGCTGGTGGAGCAGCAGGGGCAGACCAGGCGGTGCAGCCGGTGCTCAGTCACCACTGGCGTGATCGGCGGGATCTCGATCACCTGATGGCGCAACGGATCTGGATCCTCGCCGTGCAACAAGGTGCCGCAGCGGCGGCAGGCATCGGGGTGGTGTTCCACCAGCTCATCCACCCGCTCGATCGGCAGCGGCTCTGGCCCTGATCCGGGATGACCCGGCTGGCCACCGCGCTTGCGGCCGC
>JBIIJS010000273.1:0-2787 GCA_044233605.1 Cyanobium sp.
CCAGCACCGAGAGCAGAAAGCCGATCAGGGCGCCGCCGCCGGCCAGCAGGACCATGGTGGCCAGCGTGATGCCCAGCGCCATCAGAGGCTCACCCTGTTCCAGGGCATGGCGGCCAGAAGCCGCGCCATACCGCAGGTGCCAGTGATGCCGGCGAAGGTGAGGCCGGCCCCCACGAAGCCGCTCAGCCAGATCCAGCCGGGTGCAACGCTCTGGCTGAGGATCACCCCCCCCTGCAGGTCGCTGACGGGGTGGGTATGGCCGCGCTCCAGCAGGGTCTGCACACCCTTGGCGCTGCCGAGCTGCTCGGCCAGCTCATGGGCGGAAAGGCGCTGGGTCATGGCCGTTTGAGTCGTGCAGGTCATGGGGGAGAGCTGTAACCCGACGTACAAACAAGGAAAAACGGATCAGGCGACAGCGCCCTCAAGCGGGTAGCCCTCATCGCCCCAGTGGGCGAGGCCGGCCTTGAGCAGGGCGGAGACGGGAGCAAAACGTAAGAAACGATCCTTGGATCTCTTTATGAGTATATGCTCATAACTGCGATTTGGCGAGGGTCCCGCGGCCCTGGCCGCCAGGCTTGAAATCCCAATGGAGGAGTGGCCCTACCTCGATGAGGGCGTGCTGCTCACGACCCGCAGTCGCAAGGTCTGCATGACCTGCCAGCCGCTCCCAGGGCGGCCCATGCACGTCGGTGGCCGCAAGCGTCACGGCTGGCTGCCCTGTCAACGCCAAGGCCTGCACCGGGGCCCTGGCGATCACCTTTGTGGTGGTGAGAGCCCTGACCCGCCTGGGTGGGCCGGGCTGAGCAGCCATGGTCTGCTCCAAAAGGGCCTTCACGGGGCGGGCAATACCAGCAACAGCAGGCGGTTGCCCTCCGGGTCCAGCAACCAGGCCTCAGCTCCGAATGGTTCCTGCCGTGGCGGCTCCGCTGCTCTGCCGCCCAGGTCCAGGGCTGTGGTGATCCAGGCACGGAGAACGGCAAGGGCGCCCGGCCCATCGGTCTTGCGTTGCAGACAGAGCGCAAGGCGACCCTGCTGGCGTGGCTGAGGCCGGATCCTGGATGGGGCATACACCTCCAACCATTCACCGGCCGGCCAAGGAACCCGCCAGTGCGTGTTGCTGAGGCCCGGCTGCGGCTCCACGTTGAGCAGAGCGCCATAGAAGCGGGCCAGGGTGGCTGGATCGTCGGCAGCCAGTACGAGCGAGCTGCTGATTGACCCGGGGATGGCCGTGGTGTCTGGCTCGGGCATCCCAGATCAGCGGCAGAGAGCTGCAGGGCGGCCCATCGGTCGGATGCTGCTGTCGCCCGCACTGGGGCCGCGGCGCACGCGCACGCGCACCGTGCAATGGGCCGGCCCCATGTGCTCGATCAGGGCCTCGCGGGCCTCGTGCTGCAGCTCTTCCAGGGTCGGGGCGATGATGTGGATGGGCAGGGTTTCGGCCCGGGCTTCCAGGTGACCGGGGCGCTCAGCCTCGAGGCGGAACACGATCTCACGCATGTGGGGTATCTCCTTCTTTCCGTCTCCATCCTTGGCCTGGTGAGGCGAGAACGCCGGTGCGGCCGGATACGGGGAACCGGCTCTGCGGGCACCTGACCATGTGGCGTCAGGCGAGCCAACCCCGCCCAGCAACCAGCTGAGACGCCTCCTGCACGGCCGTGATGCAGCGCTGGGCGCGGCGTTTGGCGTCGTCCTGCCCCTGGGCCCGCAGAACAAAGGCCTCCATTGCTTCCGGGGTTTCGACCAGTGACAACAGGGCAGAGGTGCGCGCTCCGAGTGAGCCATCGGCGAGCAGCCGACTCACCAGGCCTTGATCCCACAGCTGCCCCCCTGCGGAGCCGGGCTCGAACAGCTTCTGGTGCAGCACCGCCAGCAGCGACTGCTTGAGAGCATCGAGCTGGCCCGGCCGGAGCCGGCGGCTGTTGGGCAGGCCGGCCGCAGGGCCAGCCGGGATCGCGGCAGGGCGATCGGGTGTGTGTTCCACGCTCCAGCTCAGGCCGGTGCCCGGCAGTCCCACGGTGCTGCGCGGGCCGCCGCTGCGGCCCACCGGGATGTTGAGCGAGGCACCCCGCCCGCCAACGGAGATTGAGCTCAGTCCCCCGCTGGAGAAGTTGAAGCGCAGTGGCCCCAGGCGGGTGGAGCGGCGGAAGCGGAAGCCCATGGCGATCAGTGGGTCGGCCCAGAGGGATGGCCCGAGCAGGCTTCAGGTTGCCTGCTGAAGCAGCAGTTAGCAAATGCATCCGCTTGGCTGGGTTTCTGGTGGCACGAGAACTCACGCAATTCCTCCAGAGCGCCCTCCAGTGATGGGCCAGCCTGGATCGGGGCCGGAGTTGCTGCCGATTGAGCGGGTTGATTAGGTGGTGGATCGCCACCCAGCTGCACTTTTATGCGGTTGTAGTAATCGTGAATTCCCCTGAAAAATCTCCGCCGCAGTCGATCTGACTTTATCAGGATTTCCTATATGGTACCAGCCTTGCGGGCTCGCCTTGGTGCTTATGGTTCTATGCAGACCTCGATGTATTTCTTGTCAAATCAACCGAAGCCCTCGAATTGGTGAGAGCTCTCAAAAAATAGCTCTGCCTGATTGAAACTTGCTTACACGCGCGCACAGATCATCAACGATTCGCAGGTGTTCATTGGTGTGAAGCCCCCACCTACGGGCGCCGGCTTCGCGGGTGGGGAGGAGTAGCAGGCGTATGGCCTGCGTTGCATGGTGGGCTCGGGCTAACACCGCGTTGTCTAGTGCACGATGCAATTGGTGTCCACATCTAGCTCAACAAGCCAACACCC
>JBIIJS010000274.1:0-2775 GCA_044233605.1 Cyanobium sp.
TAACGGTGCTGATGATCACCCACGACATCGATGAGGCGCTGTTTCTGGCGGATCGGATCGTGTTGATGACCAACGGTCCGGCCGCGAAGATCGGCGAGACCCTCACCCTTCCCTTCCCCCGCCCGCGCGAGCGGGCCCGGCTGATGGAGATGCCGGAGTACTACGAGGTTCGCAACCACGCCCTCGATTTCCTGTTCCGCCGTTTCGCCCACGAGGTGGACTGAGGCGGCGGTGGCCGACGCCCTGGAAGCGCTGGCCTTCGCGGTGGATGCCTACGACCTGGCCAGGTTGCGGGCCGATGTGGATGCCGAGGTGGATTTCCGCCTCAGCCGTGATGGCCAACTCACCCCAGCTGGCCCTCAGCTCAGCTCCTCCTCACCCTGCAACAGCTGTCGGTACAGCTCCGCCAGGCGCCGCTCCAGCTCAGGGGGATCCATCCCGGGCAGCTCCAGCGGGCCCAGGCGCTGCAGCGCCCGCTCCGGTGGATCGGGTGGGAGCGGGTCGGGGGGATGGAGGCGCGGCGTCGGGCGGGCCCGCAGGCCCACGGGCCACCAGGGGGGCAGGCCCTCGGCTTTGGGCGGTTCGGGGGCATCGCGGCGCAGGCTGGCCAGCAGGCTGTCGCGGTCGCGGCCATGCCAGGCCAGCAGCAGCCAGGGGTCCTCATCCAGCCGCTGGGCGAACACGTAGAGCAGCGCGGCGATGTGCTTGCAGGGCACGGCGTCATCGGGGCAGCCGCAGCGCACCTGCAGATCACCCCAGCGGCGCGGAAACAACGGCACCCCCACCGCCTCGAACGGCTCCTCCAGATCGCGGGGCACCTCGCCATTGAGCAGCTGGGCGGTCCAGCCCAGGCGGGCGGCCATCGCCTGCTCCAGCGCCTTCCACTGCGCTTTGCTGGGGGCGGCGCTGCGCACGCTCACCCGATAGGGGGTGGCCCTTGAGCCCTGCACCCGGGCCTCCAGCCGGCCCGCCTTCACCAGCAGCTCCTGCACCCGGCCGCCGCGGGCGTAGCGCCGGCCCCGCTCCATGCGCGGACCCAGCCCATAGCCCTCCAGCACGGCCGTGAACCGCTGCGACCACCATTGATTCGCCAGCGGCGCCGCCCGTCTGCTCATCGCTCCCCCCGCGGCTCGCGCAGCTGAATCAACCGGCGCAGCTCGTCGGTGGAGAGCTGGCTGAGGGCCTGCTCGCCGCTGCCCACCACCCGCTCGGCCAGCTCGCGCTTGCCGCGGATCAACGCATCGATGCCCTCCTCCACCGTGCCGCCGCACACCAGCTTGTGCACATGCACCGTGCGCCGCTGGCCGAGGCGATGGGCCCGGTCGGTGGCCTGGTCTTCCACCGCCGGATTCCACCAGCGATCGTAGTGGATCACATGGGAGGCGGCGGTGAGGTTGAGGCCGGTGCCGCCCGCCTTGATCGAGAGCAGAAACACCGGCGGACCCCCGGGCTCACTGAAGCGAGCCACCAGCTGCTCGCGCCGCGCCCGGCTCAGGCCGCCGTGCAGCCACAGCAGCTCCTCGCCGCAGCAACGGCTCAGGTGGCGGGCCAGCCGCTCGCCCCAGCTGGTGTATTGGGTGAAGATCAGCGCCCGCTCGCCGGCCTCCAGGATCGCCGCCAGCAGCTGCTCGCAGCGGCTCAGCTTGCCGGAGCGGCCCTCTAGCGCCGAGCCGTCGTCGAGGTAGTGGGCGGGGTGGTTGCACACCTGCTTGAGCCGGGTGAGGCCCGCCAGCACCAGCCCCTGGCGGGCGATGCCCTCGCTTTGCTCCGCCTGCTCCAGCAGCTCATCGGCCACCGCCTGATACAGCGTGGCCTGCTCCTCGCTGAGCGTGCACAGCTCGATCTGCTCGATGCGGCCCGGCAGGTCGGGCAGGATCGATGGATCGCTCTTGAGGCGCCGCAACAGAAATGGCGCCGTGAGCCGCCGCAGCCGCACGGCCGCCTCGGGGTTGTGGTCGCGCTCGATCGGCAAGGCGAAGCGCTGGCGGAACTGGGCCAGGCTGC
This sequence comes from Cyanobium sp., assembly GCA_044233605.1. Classification (GTDB taxonomy): domain Bacteria; phylum Cyanobacteriota; class Cyanobacteriia; order PCC-6307; family Cyanobiaceae; genus Cyanobium. The sequence continues at coordinate 2,005 of JBIIJS010000274.1, forward strand.
CGAGCAGGCCGGGATTGAGCAGCTGCAGCAGCGCCCACAGCTCCAGCAGGCGGTTTTCCACCGGCGTGCCGGTGAGGGCGACACGCCGCTCGGCCCGCAGCCCCGCCGCAGCGCGGGCCACGGCGGTGTAGGGGTTCTTGAGCTGCTGGGCCTCGTCGAACACCAGCCGGCCCCAATCCAGCCGCGCCAGCAGGGCCGCGTCCCGGCTGAGCACGCCATAGCTGGCGATCAGCACGCCGCCGGGCCCGAGGGCCTTGAGGGCGCGGCGCAGGGCCGCCAGGGTGCGGGGCCGCTCCGGGCCGTGGTGCAGGGCCAGCTTCAGCTGCGGCGCAAAACGTTCCAGCTCCCGACGCCAGTTGCCCAGCAACGACAGCGGCGCCACCACCAGGGTGGGGGCAGCGAGCGGATCGGCGAGCAGGGAGGCGATCAGCTGGGCGGTCTTGCCCAGGCCCATGTCGTCGGCCAGGCAGGCCCCGAGGCCCAGCTGGCCGAGGAACACCAGCCAGCCCAGGCCCCGCTGCTGATAGGGGCGCAGCTCGCCCAGGAAGCCCACCGGGGTGGGCAGGGGTTCGGCCCGGCTGTGCAGATCGCCGGCGAGCAGGGTGCCCAGAGGCCCGGGCGCCTCCACCCCCGCCAGCTCCAGGTCCGCCGGCAGCCCCAACCGCTCCAGGCCGAGGCCGCCACGCAGCAGCTCGGCGCCGCTGGCCTCCCCCGGCTGGCCCGCCAGGCGCAGCAATCCCGCCACGGCGGCGGCATCCACCAGGGTCCACT
>JBIIJS010000177.1:0-5722 GCA_044233605.1 Cyanobium sp.
GGGGTGGAAGCGATCAATAGACCGCCGGGGCGCAGCGCGGTGTAGGCAGCGGCGGCCCAGAGACGTGGTGCGTAGCAGTGCTCCACCACTTCGGTGCTCACCACCACGTCAAAGCTGGCAAGGCCCTGAGCTTCAATCTCGGCGGGGGTGGCCGTGGCCTGGTGAAACGTCAGCTCCGGGCAGCGCTGGCGAGCGGCGTCAATGCCGCTGGGGCTGGGGTCGACACCCACCACGCTGTAGCCCCATCGATGAAGCTGCTGGGCAAGGGCACCGTTGCCGCAGCCAAGATCGAGCAACTGCCGGGGGGGGGGGGGGGGGGCCCAACCAGCAGCTGTTGGAGCGGCTGAAGCAGGTAGGCCTCGGTGTGGGGCGCGTCTGCCGACCAGCCGTATTCAGGAACGGCAACTTCACTAACCATGGCGTGCCTCCCAGAGCATCAAAGTGAGCAGAATTTCCACATACATGCGCTGGAAGGCATAGAACCAGCCTCGCCAGCCATCGAGAAGACCACGATGCCAAAACAGGCAGACAAATAGGACGGCAAAGGGTGCAATCACGTGGCGACGCCGGAGACGATCTGCAATACCCAGTTGGCTGATGGGTGTGTTGAGCAGTTTGTCTACTTCTAGCTTGAGATAGCGGTTCTGGGCCCAGAGCCACCGTGATAGAGGTTTACGGTCGTCATGGTAGATCGGCGATGTGATTTCCGAGCACCGACCATTGAGGCGCAGGTCCTGAGTATGGCCATCATCGAAATAGCTGCCACAATCGTGCCGAAATAGCGCGAGACGCGGAGGCAAAACCGTACCTCTGAGTGGTTCTCCAAAGACGCAATAGCGAAAGGGGATGCGAAAGCCAGCGATCCCTTGCTGATCAGCCCTGGCAATCTCGGCACCCATCTCTTGTTTGAGTTCCGGGGTAGTCAGATAATCTGCATCAAGGCTCAGTACCCAGCCATCAGGGATATGCTCAAGACCAACATTCCATTGGGTGGCATGGGTATCGAAGCGTCGCTGCACCACTACAACGTTCGGATGTTTAGACAGGATCTCCAGGGTGCGGTCGCTGCTGCCGCTGTCGACCACCACGATCCGGTGGGCCCAGGTCAGGCCGGCCAGGGTGCGACCGATGTTGGCCTCTTCGTTGAAGGTGAGGATCAGCGGGGTGACCTGGCTGAGGGCGTCAGCCATTGAGGAGTCGCAGGGTTGGGAAGCGGGCACGGAGGTGGTGGTGAAGGCGGCGGCGGGCCTGGCTGGCATCGGCGTTGGCGGCCATCCAGGCCAGGGATCCTGTGCTGAGGTGCCGACGCTTTTCGGGCTGATTGCAGAGTGCGTCGATTGCCTCGGCGAGGGCCGAGGCCTGATGGGGCACAAGTGTGCCGGTGCGATCGGGCAGCACGAAATCCTCCGGGCCGCCGCAACGGGTGCTCACCACGGGCACGCCGCAGGCCATCGCCTCCAGGGCCGAAATGCAGAGACCCTCCTGGTGGGAGGGGATCACGAACAGATCCCAGCTCTGCATCACCGCAGCAAGTTGTTCCGGGCTCAGATAGGGATGGCAGTGCACAACGGCATTCAGGCCGCGAACCTGCACGGCATCAGCGATCAGCCGCAGGCCCTTGCGCTCGCCGGTGAGCTCAAGCCGCACCGGACGACCCCTGCGGTGCAGCTGGAGCACCGCATCAAGAAGCAGTCCCAGCTGTTTGCGAGGATCGCCATAGCGGCCGGCAAAGCCGATGCGCCATGGCACCCGGGCGTCTGGCCGGGGGCGGAAGAGGATGGGATCGGGGGGCAGATAGAGCACGCCGGCGGTCGGGCAGCCAGAGAGCTGCTCGAGTTCGCGGGCGGTGTGCTGGCTGATTGTGAGAATCCGTCCCTGGGGCACACGCAGCACCTGTCGCTCCATGCGCCGCAGCACCGGGCCGTTGAGGCTGCGGTCGAGCAGACGGCGGTACCAGGGAAATGTGCGCACGCGGGCGTCGCGATCGCCATGCCAGGGGGTGCCCACCCAGGCCAGGAAGGGCACGCCGGAGCGAAGGAATCGATAGGCGCACAGTGGATTGCCGGTGGTGACCAGATGCAGATCCGCGGCGGCGATCAGGCGCCGCCACGGGCGCGTGGCCCAGTAGTGGCTGAATTCCAGCTCCGGCAGCCAGGCGCCGATGCCTTCACCGGGCACCTCGGGCCACACCGCTTCGCTGCGTGCCGCGGGACGGCGACCGGAGAGAAGACGCAGCAACGGTACCGAGAGTTCAGGACTGCAGCTCCAGGGCTCATACCAGGCCAGGGTGCTGGTGATGCCCAAAGCCGCCAGTTCCTGCACCAGCCAGCGGGTCTTGGCTGGTACCCCGCCGCTGGAGGGCTGGATGGTGCTGATCAGGGCGCGCAGGGGGGGCGCTGGCATCGGCGGGCGGAAGTCTGAAAGATTCGGGGTTGCCGTTGCGGGAGGGAAGGGCGATCGGTGATCGGCACATTGAAGCCTTCCATCTTTGCGGCCAGGAGCGGGAAAAGGGTGAGAACTCTGTCGAGGCGTTGAGCGGGCTCAGCGGCCACCGGAGAAACCGGCTTCTCTGGCAGGGCTGGGCAGGATTGCAGCCTGGTGGGCTTGCTGTACCTGGGTCTGTAAGACCTGGAATCGTTGGACCAGAGACGGTACTGCCAGGACCGATCCGAGGCTGATGCCGCAGATGATCAACACGAAGGGATCGCCGTACACCCCGGCGGCGGAGCTGAAGAAGGGCAGGTTGGAGAGAGCGAAGGCCAGCAGGCCGATCTCGAATGCTGCGGTCTGTGGAGGGAGTAGCCGCATCAGGGGGAGAATCCGGCTGAACGCCTGAACCAGCCCCCAGAGGATCGCAAGCAGCACGATCAGGCCAGCTAGGCCGAGCTCGGCTACCACCTTGCCGATGCCGCTTTCGCTCACGTAGACAAAGCCTTGACCCTGAACGGCCTCAACCCCGGCGGCGCCTGTTTGGGCGAGGGTGCCTAAGCCGAGGCCGAAGCCTTCTGAAATTTCCAAGCCGCGTTGAAAGGCCCTCAAACCCAAGACGTTGAAGCGCTCCCAGAGGTCGCCTGGGGCAGATGAGGCACGATCCACATACTCATTTATGTCATCACCGAGGAATTCAGAGGGATCCAGCACAAACACCACTGAGGCCAGTCCCGCGGCCACGACCAAACCGCCGATCAGCTGGCGTCGATTGTTGCTGCCGCCATAACGGTTGAGCAGCACAGCGAACAGACCCACGAACACAATGAATTGCACGATCGCCTTGCGACGGCCGGTGAACAGGCTGATCATCGCCAGGCTGGCTGCCAACGTCAGCCAGCGAACGCGAGGGGTGCCCGTGTTCCCGGAGAAGGCGAAGATCACCGCCAGGCAGCCAGCGATCGTCAGGTGCATGGCGGCAATGTCGGTGCTACGCCAAAGGCCTATGGCACCGGTGGTGTAGAAGCCATAGCGGAAGTGAATCAGCTGGCCGCCACCAACGGCCTCAAAGAGCGGCAGGTCCACACCGCGGTGGTCAAGCAGGGCGGTGAAGGCGAACAGGCCAGCGCCGGCCAGATAGAGCAGCAGGAGGCGGCGCAGCAGGCGCTGATCACGGCCCAACTGGAAGCCCACCCAGAGGCCCAGCAGGGGTGCCAGATAAAACCCCGCCCCGATTAAAACGCGGAGCGGCAGTCCCCAACGCAGTAGACCATTGACGGCCTGGAACAAGAGCAGCAGCAGCAGCGGCGTGCCCCAGGTGAGCAGGCCGGGGTTGGTGGCGAACATCAGCGGCAGCTCCAGGCGGCCGCCGCGTTTCTGATAGAGCACGTAGGCACTGCCCACGAAGGCGATCAGGGCCAGGCCCACATAGAGTCCTGGCTGGCCGGGGGTGAGCTTGCGAATCGGATCCTGGGCGAAACCGATCACAACGGTGAGCAGCAAGCCGCTGCGCCAGTCGTCGTTGAGCAGCACCAAGGCAAGAGAAATCAGTAGCAGGGCAAGCAGCAGCTCGGTCACGGCTTTAGCTCAGGGAGGGTGTTATTGACCCCATTCTCGGAGGTGTGTGCTTGCCGGGAGCGGTTGTGCTCCAGAAGGAGGGAGGCGTAGGTGCTGTCCAGCCTCGCGGCGATGGCGGGCCAGCTGTAGGCGGTGGCGGCGAGATCCATGGCTGCAGTCCGCATGGCCGCCGGCGGACCGGCCAGACTTGCCTCCAGGTCAGAGCTGAGGGCATGGGGTTCAGGATCGCATAGCCGTCCTGCTCCGGCTGCGGTGATCGCCTCGGCCACAGCTACGCCGGGGCTGAGGATCACCGGCGTGCCGGCGGCTAGGGCTTCGATGGCGGCGATGCCGAAGTTTTCCGAGGCTGAGGGCAGGACGAACCAGTCGGCAGCGGCAAGCGTGCGCCATTTTTGTTCGCCCTCCACATAACCGAGCCACTGGAGGTGCTCATCGAGCTGGAGACGGCGGACCCGTTGCCGTAGCGAGTTCAGGTAGGCGGGATCACCATCACCAGCGATCTGCAGCAACCAGCACGCCTTTGGCTGGCGTTCACGGAGCAGGGCCAGGGCATCGAGCAGATTCTCCAGTTGCTTTTTGGGGTGCAGGCGGGAGAGGAACAAAAAACGGCAGGGTGTCGCGCTGGAGGGTTGGTGCGCCTGATCGTCGTCGGTCGGAATGGCGTGACCCGGCAGGTGCACACCAAGGGGCAGGACAAAGGATGGGGTCGGCAGGCTGAGATCGCTGGCCTCCTCCCGTTCGGAATTGGTGGTGAAATGCAGGGAAGCCGCTCCTGCCAGGTTGCGGTGGTCGATCAAGCTGAGCAGTAGGCGCTTGCGGCGGGAATGGTGGGCCAGGCTCCAACGGCAGAGCTGGCCAATGGTGCTCAGCGCATAGGGAACCCCGGCGCGGCGGGCCTGGGCCATGGCGCTGGTGGAGGGCCAGGAGAACAGCGCATGGACATGCAGCAGATCGAAGTCACCGAGGTGGGCAGCCAGCCAACGGTTGAACGCCAGACTGATAGCAAACTCGCGCAGGGGCTTCAGGGGTGGGCTCCAGCGAGGAAAGGCAAGCACCGGAACCCCTTCCCACTCGGTCCAGGAGCCGATGGGCAACTCCTGCAGCAAACCTGGCCCGTCGTCGTTTGTGGTCAGGATGCGTGCATCCACGCCCCGGTCCCGCAACGCCGCCACCATCTCCAGAGCCGCCACGCTCGGGCCCCCGCGGCGACGGCTGATTGAGGGGATGACATGCAGGATCTTCATCTTCATTCATCAATGAACCGGTCTGTATAGAATGAATCAATCAGTAATGGTGGAGTGGAAGCCAAGCGTAGGCCAAGTATAATAGCCCTGATTTCACCTGAAAACTTCACGGGAATCCACCATGGGTGGCGAAGATGAAAGCGGGTGCGCACCTCCCGAAAGGGCTTTCGCAGCACATACCAGATGCGTTCCCAACCACGACCGCAGCGCAGGGCGAAGTAAACATCGCCTACGCCGTAGCGCGGCGAGCCACTGGTGAGATGGGAGCCTTTGCTGCGTGTACCGCCTGATCCTGCGGCAAGATGATGCAAAGCAGCTGCCGGTGCAAAGCGGATACGCCCTCCAGCTATCACCAACCGTTTGGCGAACTCCGATTCAAAGCGGGAGGCCACCGGCGGCGGGAATGCTTCATCAAAGCCTCCAATCGCAAGCACCTCTTGGCGCTTCACACTAAGGTTGCATCCAATTGCATT
>JBIIJS010000080.1:0-11259 GCA_044233605.1 Cyanobium sp.
CTGCATCCCCTGATCCTCTACCGCGCCGGCGAGCCCGGCGTTGGCGAGCGGGTGCAGGAGCTGGGGGCGGCGATCCTGCGTCTCTGCATCGATGCCGGCGGCAGCATCACCGGCGAGCACGGCGTGGGCAGCGACAAACGCTGCTACATGGACTGGATGTTCAGCCCCGAAGACCTGGCCACCATGCGGCTGGTGCGCCATGCCCTCGATCCCGATGGGCTGGCCAACCCGGGCAAGCTGTTTCCCACGCCCCGCGGCTGCGCCGAAGCGGCGAAGCGCAAGGCGGTGCTGCCGCAGACAGACGGGCTGGAGGTGTACTGAGGGAGAACCTGAGGCCCCGCAGAGCGGCAGTGGACCCGGCACAGCCTTGATTGGGGCTTGCAGGCTGACGGTTGCAGCGGAAGAGGTGGAGAAGAAGTTCTGCAATACGCAGGAGGGCAGCGCGACTGTGCAACTGCAGCATCGATCTGACGTCTTGCGTTAGCCACCGGACAAGGGTTTCAGGCCTACCGCCTACGTCGCTCGAACGGGATCGGCAGCACCAGGGCGGTGAGCAGATAGAGCAGCACAGTGCCGAGCACCGTGGGCTGGTGCTGCGGCACCGCGGCGGAGGCCAGTAGCAGCGCCACGGCCGGGTGGCGCGACACCGTGGCCGAGGCCAGTGGCCAGCGGTGGGCGGGGTCCGGGCCCCCCAGGGCGTGGCCGAGCAGCAGGCCCGCCACCACCAGCAGCGCGATCAGGGCGACGGTGCCCTGGCCGATCGCCCCAGCGATCGCCTGGGCCTGCAGCGTCAGGAGCAGCACCACCCCGGCCAGCAGCAGCATGCCGCCCAGCCGCTCGGCCAGGGCCGCCAGCCCAGATGCCCGCTCCGGCGCAAACCGCGCCAGCCCCAGGCCCACCGCCAGTGGCGCCAGCACCGTTACCACCAGCACCTTCTCCACCGCCCACGGGGCCAGCACCGTCTCCACCCCGAACCAGCGCGCACCAAAGGCGATCATCACGGGGGCCGCCAGCAGCGCCACCCCGCACGAGAGCAGTTGCAGCCCGATCACATAGTCGGCGTTTCCCCCGAGGGCGGCGCCCTTTTTTGCCCAAGGCGGCAGTACCGGCGAAACCGCCAACCCCAGCAGCGCCGCCCCCACCCCAGGCCGATGAGGCAGGAACGTAACCAGCAGCAGCGCCACCAGCGGCCACGCTCCATACATTGCCAGCATGGCGCGAAGGGCCAGTTGCGGCCGGCGCAGGATCAGCAGCGGTCGGCGCAGCCGCGCCCGCAAGCCGACGGCGATCACCAGCAGCGCCACCCCGGCCAGGATCAGCAGGCTCTGCGGGGTCAAGGGGTCAAGGGGTTCGCAATGCTGTGGCCGCCTGGCCCGGGCCCGGGGTGATCAGTCGGTGCGGCCAGGACCGTTGAGCAGGTTGCCCTTGCTCGCCTTGATCTGCTTCCAGAGCTTCTTGATGCGCTCGTAGGCCTGCTCCTGGCTGAGCTTGCCATTGGCCTGCAGCGCCACGATCAGGCCCACCCGCTCGGCGAAGGTCTCGAGGTTCTGATGAAACACCAGGCGCTCCGGGCTCCAGTCGGTGCCGCGGTAGCTGCCGTGGGCCTCCATCGGCGAGCGGATTCCGCCGCCGTCATCGGCATGGGGGCTGGAGTTGTCCCGGTCCAGGGGTCCGTGGCTCACGACAGGGCTCAGGTCGTGCGCCCATCCTGCCGTCTGGACGCGGCGATGTGGGCTTGAATCCCTGCACCGTCTTCCTCACCGCGCTGTTGTGCTTCGTCCGACTCCGCGCTCCCTGAGCTCCCAGCGGCTGGAGCAGCGCCCCGCCGCACCGCCTGGAGGATTGTTCGTCCACGGCGGTCAGCGTCCCTCCCGGGCCGACCTGATCGTGTTCGAAGCCGCAGGCCCCAGTCGCAGGGAACTGCCGGAAAGCGAACAGCTGCGTCAACTGCGCCGGAGCTCCACGCCGCTCTGGCTGCGGATCCAGGGCCTGGCTGCCCCGGAGATGATTGAGGCCATTTTCGATCGCCTTGCGGTGCCGCCGCTGCTGCGCGCACCGCTGTTGCAGGAGCCCCAGCGTCCGCGGGTGGAATGTTTCGAAAGCGCCGTGCTGGTGGTGCTGCATCGCTTCACCACCCCCCACGATCCGATGCGGCTGGTGAGTGATCAGGTGGGCTTCCTGTTGCTGCCGGGCCTGCTGGTCACGGTGGAGGAGGCCGGCGGCGCCCAGCCCTTCGAGGCCCTCACCGAATGGCTGCTGACCATGGCCGGCGCGGTGGAGGACCGCGATCTCGATGACATCCTCCACCACCTGATCGACGACCTCCTCGACGACCTTTTCCCGATCCTCGAGCACATGGCCAACCGGCTCGACGAGCTGGAAGAGGCCGCGCTGCGCCGTCCCCAGCCGCGGCAGATGCAGCAGGTGGTGCACCATCGCGGCAATCTGCGCAGCATCCGCCGTCAGATCTTGCCCCTGCGTCATCAGATCCGCATGATGCTGCGCCAGCACCAGAGCCTGCTGGGGCCGGAGGCGGTGGGCGGTTTTCAGGATATGGCCGAACTGGTGCAACTTCTGTTCGAGAGCACCGAGCAGCAGCGCACGCACCTCGACGCCATCGCCCAGGCCTACGCCACTGGCGTGAGCAACCGCATGAACCAGGTGATGAAGACCCTGACGATCCTCACCAGCATCTTCGCCCCACTCACCCTCATCGCCGGCATCTACGGCATGAACTTTGAGGTGATGCCCGAATTGAAATGGCCCCTTGGTTACCTGTATTCGCTGCTGCTGATGCTGGCGGTGGCCCTGATCCAGGGTTACTGGCTGCGTCGTCGCGGCTGGTTCCAGGACTGGACAGCCCAGCGTTGATCGCCTGCATAGCGGCGGATGTTGACCGGATATTGACCTTCTCTTAATCAGCCATTAACGACCCTGAGCCTGCCTGGCGGCGAGGGTGGGTTTGCTCAAACACTGCAGCAATCAGTCCATGAGCTTCATCAAGAAGGCTCTTCTCCTCGCTGGTGGGGCCTCCCTTGCCGGCACCTCCTTCGCGGCCCTGGCCCAAGCCACCATCAATGGTGCCGGTGCCACCTTCCCTGCGCCCTTCTACCAGCGTGCCTTCGCCAGCGCCGTCTCCCAGGGCGTGCGCGTCAACTACCAGTCGGTGGGCTCCGGCGCCGGCGTGCGCCAGTTCGTTGCCGGCTCGGTGGATTTCGGAGCCACCGACGAACCGATCAAGCGCGACGAAGCTGCCAAGGTGAGCCGCGGTGTGGTGCAGTTCCCTTCCGTCGGCGGCACGATCGCCGTTGCGTTCAACAAAGCCGATTGTCCCCGGCTTCAGCTCACCCAGAAGCAGGCGGTTGACATCTTCCTCGGCAAGATCAAGACCTGGGAGCAGCTGAAGTGCGGTAAGGGCCCGATCACGGTGGCGCATCGCTCCGATGGCAGCGGCACCACCTTCGCCTTCACCAATTCGCTTTCCGCCTTCTCGCCGGAGTGGAAGAGCAAGGTGGGTGAGGGCAAAAGCGTGAAGTGGCCTGTGGGCGTGGGTGGCAAGGGCAACGAGGGCGTGGCCGGCATCCTCAGCAATACCCCCGGCTCGATCGGCTATCTCAACCAGGCCTTTGTGAAGGGCAGGATCAAGGCTGCTGCCCTGCAGAACAAGGCCGGCCGGTTCGTGATGCCCAACCTCAAGGGTGGCGCGGCCGCACTCAATAACATCAAGCTTGATGGCAACCTCGCCGGTGAGGATCCCAATCCCGCCGGTGCCGACAGCTACCCGATCTCCACGCTCACCTGGATCCTCGCCTACCAGCGGGGCAACGGCGCCAAGGCTCCCGCCATCCGCAAGGCGATGGACTTCCTGCTCAGCCCGGCGGCCCAGAACCAGGCCGACGACCTTGGCTACGTGCCGCTTCGCGGCGCGATTCTCAATCAGGCCAAGGCCGCGGTCAAGAAGATCTCTCCCTGAGATCCAGTGGTGCCCTTCCCTCCCATCAGCCTCCTGGGCCGATGGGAGGGATTTGTTGCGTTTACCGTTTCTTAACACTGGGCGTGGGGCGCCGGTGTAGCTCTTGGAGCCAGCGATACGTCTCCTCCATGGGTTCCCGTTCAGCGCTTCTGTCCCGCCTGCGTCCGGTCACGAGGGCGGCAGCCGCCAGCCTTGCCCTGGTACTGGTCGGCTGCGGCGGTTCCGGAGGCGGTGCCAAGAAGCTCACCACGATCAGCGGTGCGGGCGCCACCTTCCCTGCGGCGGCCTATCAGGCCTGGGCGGCTGAATACGCCCGCGTCACGGGCAATCGCGTCAACTATCAGTCGGTGGGATCTGGGGCCGGCGTCCGTCAGTTCCTGGCCGGCACCGTCGACTTCGGCGCCAGCGATGAGTCGCTCAGTGACGAGGAGTTTGGCCAGGGTGTGGCCGCCCAGCGCGGCGTGGTGCAGGTTCCGATGCTCGGCGGCACCGTCACCCCGGCCTACAACAACTCGGATTGCCCCGATCTGAAGCTCACCCAGGCGCAGCTCACCGATGTCTTTCTGGGCAAGATCCGCGATTGGAAAGACCTGGGCTGTCCGTCCCGGCCGATCACCGTGGTGCATCGCTCCGACGGTTCCGGCACCACCAAGGTGTTCACCGATTCGCTGAGCTGCTTCTCAGACGAATGGAAGAGCAGGGTGGGCAGTGGCAAGAGTGTGTCCTGGCCGGTGGGTGTGGGTGGCAAGGGCAATGAAGGGGTCTCCGGCACCCTTGCCCAGACGCCGGGATCGATCGGCTACGTCAACCAGGCCTATGTGCGCGGAGCGATCCGGGCCGCCGCCCTGCAGAACCGCGAAGGGCGCTTCGTGATGGCCGATGCCAAGAGCGGTGCCGCTGGCCTCAACGGCGTGGTGCTCGACGGGAAGCTCGGTGGCTCCGACTGCAATCCCGCCGGCGCCGACAGTTTTCCCATCGTTGCCTTCACCTGGATCCTGGCCTATGGGTCGGGCCAGGGGGCCGAAAAGGCTGAGGCGGTGCGCGCCTTCCTCGACTGGGCCCTCACGGAGGCACCCCAGCGCCAGGCCAGCGAACTCGGCTTCGTGCCCCTGCAGGGGGAGGTGCTCAGCAAGGCACGGGCTGCGATCGCTTCGATCCGCGAGTGAACGGGCGGGAATCCGGGCTTAGCCGCCTCTTAACCGAAGCACTACCACCCCTTTGCCCGTCAGCCCCGTCGCTCTCCATACAGTCCGGCCATCTCCGTCCCGACACGATCATGGTGTTCGCGCCCACCCTGCCGGCGAACCGGCCAGATCGTTCCCGCGATGGATCCGGATCCTCATCCGGAGGCTTCCGTGACGGACTTGAAGCCAGCTTCCAGCGCCGCAGCCTGGTGCACCTGGCGGCCGGTAGCACGGTGCCATTGCTGCGCAACCATCTTTGGCTGGTGGTGCGCGGCATGGTCAAGCTCGGCGCTCTCACCATCCACGGCGATGAGCTCTTGCTCGGCTTGGCGGGCCCCAACGAACCCTTCGGCGACCCGCTGGTGGGGGTGGAAGCCCACCACGCCACCACCCTGTGCGCCACCGATCTGATGTGCTTCAGCCTGGCAGAGATTCGCCAGCAACCCGAGCTGGCGGTGGCCCTGCTCGATGCCCTCAGCCAGCGCCACCGCCAGAGCCAGGCCCTGCTTGCCTTGCTCGGCCTGCGGCGGGTGGAGGAGCGGGTGCGGGGCTTTCTCGAGCTGCTGGCCAGCGAGTACGGCCAGCCCTGCGAGCAGGGGCTGTTGCTCGACCTGCGCCTCACCCATCAGGACATGGCTGGCGCTCTGGCCACAACCCGCGTCACCGTAACCCGCGTGCTCGGCCTGCTGCGCGAGCAGGGCTGGTTGCAGCTCGATGAGCGCCGCCGCCTGGTGATCGCCCACCTGCCGCGCAGCGGAGCCAGCACAATGGGCAAATGAGCCCCACCCTGCTGGTCGTCGAGGACGACGAAACCATCCGCGAAACCATCCGCGACGCCCTCACCCTTGAGGGCTTCCAGGTGTCGGCCTGCGGCAACGGCCGCGACGCCCTCAAGGCGCTCCAGAACAGCGACACCGACCCCGCCTATTCGCTGGTGGTGCTCGACCTGATGCTGCCCGGCCTCGGCGGTCTCGATCTGTGCCGCCAGCTTCGCCAGAACGGCGACCGTACCCCGATCCTGGTGGTCAGCGCCCGCGACAGCGAGACCGACCGGGTGCTCGGCCTTGAGGTGGGTGCCGATGATTACCTCGTCAAGCCCTTCGGCATGCGCGAGCTGGTGGCCCGCTGCCGAGCCCTGTTGCGCCGCAGCCTGCCAGCCGAGAGCGAGGCGGAACGGGTGCTGGAGCACGCCAACCTGCAGCTCTGGCCAGAGGAGTGCCGGGTCTGTCGCGATGGCGTGGAGGTGAACCTCTCGCCCAAGGAATACCGCCTGCTTGAGCTGTTCATGCAGAACCCGCGCCGGGTGTGGAGCCGCGACAAGCTGCTTGAACACGTCTGGGGCCACGATTATTTCGGCGACAGCAAGACGGTGGATGTGCACATCCGCTGGCTGCGCGAGAAGCTCGAGGCCAATCCCTCCGCTCCCGAGCACCTGATCACGGTGCGGGGCTTCGGCTACCGCTTCGGCTGAGTGACGGTGCTGATTGCGGCGGTCGCCGGTCTGCTCGCGGGTTGGTTGCTGGCCTGCCGCTTCCTACGGCTGGGGCGCAACGTGCAGGGCCCGGGCCGCTCCCAGCTGCTGCGCTGGCTGGATGCGGCACCCACCGGCTGGCTGGTGGTGGATGGCAGCGACACGGTGCAGCTCACCAATGCCCGGGCCGAACGGCTGCTCCAGAGCCCCGGCGCCGCCCTGATGCGCCAGCCGCCACTGGAGCGGATCTGCGCGGCGCCCGAGCTGCGCGAGCTCATTCAGCTGGCCCGGCGCCGCGGCTTCCCTCAGCGGCTCGACTGGCAGCTGGGCGATCAGGACCTGGAGCTGTTCGCCCATCCCGGCGAGGCGGGCTGGGTGGCGTTGGTGCTGCAGAACCGCCGCTCGCTCGAGGCCCAGCTGGAGCAGCAGGCGCGCTGGGTGGGCGATGTGGCCCATGAGCTCAAGACGCCCCTCACCGCCCTGCTGCTGGTGGGCGACAGCCTGGCTGCCCAGGTGAACAGCGCCAACGCCGTGCTGGTGGAGCGCCTGCAGCGGGAGCTCCGGCGCCTGCAGGAGCTGGTGAGTGATCTGCTGGAGCTCTCCCGCCTGGAGAACAGCCTGCCCGATGAGAAAGGCCGGCGTCGGCCCGTCTGGCTGGCCGAACTGGTGGAGCAGGTGTGGCAGGGGCTGCGGCCGATCGCCGAGCCGCGAGGCATCCACCTGGAGCTGGATCTGCCTGATGAGGCTCCGGTGAAGGTGATGGCTGATCCTTCCCGCCTGCACCGGGCCCTGCTCAACCTGCTCGACAATGCCGTGCGCTTCTCACCGCCGGATGCTCCGGTGCAGGTGCAGCTGCGCAGCGGTCCCTCCTGGTGTGTGCTGGGCGTGCGCGACCACGGTCCTGGTCTGAGCGACGAGGATCTGGGGCACCTCTTTGAGCGCTTCTACCGCGGTGATCCCTCCCGGGCGCGCAGCCAGCGGGGCGGTTCAGGGCTCGGGCTGGCGATCGTGCAGCAGATCGCCCATACCCACGGCGGCCGGGTGCAGGCCTCCAATCACCCTGAGGGCGGTGCCCAGCTCGAGCTGCTGCTGCCCCTGGGCGAGCGGGCTCCTGGCCGTCACTCCGCCGCGGCCCGAGGCTGACCCCTGGCAGTGTGGAGCGATGCATTCCCCTTTCCCCTCGGCAGCCCGGTGCATCGAGGAGGTGCTGCCGCCGGTGATCCCCAGGCTCGGCGCCCTGATGGCGCAGCGGCCCGACTGTCTGTCGCTGGCCCAGGGCATGGTGCACTGGGGGCCGCCGCCCCAGGTCGCCGCCGCCGTGGCGGAGGTGCTGCGCGCTGATGGGCCCTGCCTGCATCGCTACGGCCCGATGGCGGGCGAGCCGGAGCTGCTGGAGGCGCTGCGCAGGGAGCTGGTGGAGCGGCGCGGCCTCGATCTCGACGGCAGCGCCCTGCTGGTCACGGCGGGCAGCAACATGGCTTTCCACGCCCTCGCCCGGGTGATCTGCGATCCGGGTGATGAGGTGATCGTGCCGCTGCCCTGGTACTTCAACCATGTGATGGCGATTCAGCTCGCCGGTGGGGTGCCCGTGCCGGTTTGCGCGGGTCTGGTGCCCGATCCTGATCGCCTGGCCGCGGCGATCACGCCCCTTACCCGGGCGATTGTGACGGTCTCCCCCAACAATCCCAGCGGCGTGGTCACACCGCCGGAGGTGCTCGCCGCCATCAATCGGCTCTGTGCCGAGCGCGGGCTGCTGCACATCAGCGACGAGGCCTATGCCGACTTCGTGCATGGCGCAGTGCCCCACCACAGCCCGGGCGGAGCCCGAGGGAGCGCGGCCCACACCGCCTCGCTGTTCTCGCTCAGCAAGTCGCACGGGATGGCTGGCTGGCGGGTGGGCTTCGCCGCGGTGCCGCGGGCGCTGCTCGAACCCCTGGCCAAGGTGCAGGACACGGTGCTGATCTGTCCGCCCCAGCTCAGCCAGCGGGCCGCACTGGCGGCCCTGGCGGTGGAACCCTCCTGGCTTGAAGAGCGGCTGGCGGGCCTGCGGCCTCGGCGTCGCCAGCTGCTGGCGGCCGTGGCCGAGGCCCGCAGCTCCGGCCTCGATCTGGGCCTGGTCGCTGAACCCGACGGTGCCTTCTATGCCCTGCTCGAATTCGGCGTCGATCGGCGGCGAGGCTGTGACGACGGCCTCTGGGGCCTGCTGCGGTCTCTGGTGCTCGACCACGGTGTCGCCGCACTGCCGGGCACTGCCTTTGGCCTGAGCCCCGGTCGCGGCGTGCTGCGGCTGAGCTATGGCATGCTCGGCGAGGCGCAGCTCGGCGAAGCCCTGCGACGCCTCTGGGCCGGCCTGTCGCCCCAGGCCTGAGCTGCTTTGCCAGCTGCAGCGTCAGGCCGGTGCCCGCAGCAGCCAGAGCTGGCTGCCGTCGATCCAGGCGAGCAACAGGTGGTTGTCGAGTCGGAGCACCTCGCCATGGACGGGTTCGAGGCCATCGGCCCGTGCCCGGGCCAGGGGAATGTGCCGCAGTTCGATCTCCTCTCCCCGGCTGTCCAGCTCGGCGGGTGGGGAGGCATCGCTCTCGGCCGCCTGCCAGAGGCCTTGCCAGCTCTGCAGTTTTTCTCCCTGCAGGCGCACAGGCCCCTGGCGACGGGCCTCCTGGAGCCTGGCCAGGGGTGATGGCGGTTTCTCTTCCCTCGGGCCTGTCGGCAAGGGGGGCTTGGGCCTGATTGCGGCGGGTTTGGTGGCGGCGACTGTGGAGGGGGAGGCTTTTCTGGCGGAGGACTTGGAGATGGAGGGCCGCGGTAGGGAGGGCCGCGATACGGGGGGCCGCGATACGGAGGTGCTGGCCTGGTCGGGCAGGGGTGGCGGTGGGGGCAGGTTGTCAGCCGCGGGCAGCGGGATGGCCGGAGGAGTGAGTGGTTCGGGAGGCAGTCGGCTGAACACCAGCAGCTCCGGACTGTCATCGCGGCTGCGCAGGGCTTGGGGCACGGGTTGCCGGCGCTGGCGCAGCTGGGCGTGGGCCAGCCAGAGGCCGTGGCCGAGCAGCGCCACCAGCAGGGCCAGCGTCAGGGGTCTGGCGTTCATGGCAGTTGCAGCTCCAGTGCCAGGCCGCTGTTCTCCAGGCTGGCCACCCGCTCCTGAACCACCCCCCAGGGCAGGGCCCGGTCGGGGATCAACCGCAGCCGCCAGGCGCGGGCCTGAAGCTCGTCGCGGGCGGCGAGCATCGCGCGCAGCTCCTTTTCCTGCACAGGCCGGTTCCAGAGCCGCAGCCTGCCGTCGGCCTGAAGGTGCAGGGACAGCACCCCTTGGGCGCTGCTGCGTTGGCCCAGGCGCTGGGGCACAGAGATCAGGGCCGCCATCAGCAGGCAGAGCCCGCAGGACATCAGGCCCAGGGCCAGCCCATCGAGCAGGGGGCCATGGCGGTTGTGGTCGGTTTCGCAACGCATCAGCTTCTCAGCGCGCGGGGGGGAGCAGTTCCAGCATCACCGTGTGGTCGCCGAGCTGCCTCAGCCAGGCCAGCGAGTCGGTCACGGTGCCCATCGGCAGGGCGGCGGAGGGCAGAAAGCGGAGCTCCCTGGCCGTTGCTGTTCGCTGCAGCCGTTCCGCGAGGGCGGACCGGGCGATCGGTTCACCGTTGAGGTACCAGCGGTCGCCGGGGGCCTGCACAAGGCGCAGCCGTTCGGCTTCGGCGGGCAGTGCCACAAGGTTGCGCTGCTTGGGTTCGCGCTCACGCAGCACCACTGGCACGGCAGCCGTGATGCCGCCGATCAGCACGGTGAGGCCCACCAGACAGGTGAGGGCGAGACTCACGGTGCGCCTCCCCGGTCACGTCGCTGCAGCGCCCGTTCCAGGCGGCCGATCTGCCAGCTGCGCAGCCCCTGGTTGGCAAACAGGCTGGCGCTGGCCACCAGGCTGACCACCAGGCCGAAGGCCGTGCTGATCAGCACCTGGCCGTATCCCTGCAGGGAGGTTCCTGCCGGCAGGGTGAGATCCGGGCCCAGGGCCGAAAGCACCCGGATCAGCCCCAGCACCGTTCCGGTCAGCCCCAGCAGCGGGGCGAGCACGGCTGCCGCCTGCAGCAGTGGTTCGCCGAAGCGCATGGATCGATCCCAGTCTTCGAGCTGGCGGTTCGTGGCAACGGCGTGGCCGCGCAGATCTCGCCACCGGCGGCGGCGCAGCCAGCGGTGCCGCCACCATTGCAGCCACCAGCGGCCGCGATCGAGGCTCACGGTGACGACCGCGGTGGATAGGAGCATCAGCAGCAGGCCGGTGGTCAGAGGCATGCCGACGATCGGTCCGTACACGCCTTGTATTGCGCCGCTGACGGAGGAGAGCGTATGGGTGCGGGCAGAAAATGTGCGGTATCCCTGCCGCTTGACAGTCGTCGCGCTCGATGTACCGTAGCCCTGCTTGAGAGAATGCATCAACATCACTCTGCTCCTGCCCGGATCCCTGGCAGTGCTCTTTCCCATGACTAGGGTTTCAGGAGATTCGTTCGGTTTTCCTGCGACCGTGAGCTCCATCCACGCCGACAACAGCCTCAGCATCGGCCGAACGCCGCTAGTGCAGCTCAACCGGGTCACGAAGGGCTGCGGAGCCAGGGTTCTGGCCAAGATCGAGGGCCGCAATC
>JBIIJS010000081.1:0-11199 GCA_044233605.1 Cyanobium sp.
GGCGATCGCCGCAGGCAGGAAGCGCGGAGCGATGGCGCGGTGCACCAGCAGGGTTTCGATCGCGTTGCAGGCAGCCGGGTACTGGCTCTTGCTGTCGACGGCGAGCCGCACGGCCTGCTCCAGATCGCCGGCCGCATCCACATACAGGTGGCAGACGCCGTCGGCGTGGCCCAGCACCGGGATGCGCGTGTTTTCCTGAATGAAGCGCACCAGCTCGTTGGAGCCGCGCGGGATGATCAGGTCCACCAGGCCATCGAGCTTCAGCAGGGCCAGGCTCTCCTCGCGGCTGGTGAGCAGCTCCAGGCAGTCGGGGTTCACCGCCGTGCCGACCAGGCCGCGGCGCAGGGCGGCCACGATGGCGCGGCAGCTGCCGGTGGCCTCGCGGCCTCCCTTGAGCAGGGCGCCGTTGCCGGAGCGGATCGCCAGCGAGGCGATCTGCATCACCGCATCGGGGCGCGCCTCGAAAATCACCCCCACCACCCCGAGGGGCACGCTCACGCGCTCCAGCACCAAACCCTCATCGAGCTCGCTGTGCAGCTGGCGCCGGCCGAGCGGATCGCTCAGGGCCGACACCTGGCGCACACCCTCGATGGCGGCGGCCAGCTTGGCCCCATCCAGCTTCAGCCGGGCCACCAGGGGAGCCGGCAGCCCATCGCGCTCTGCCGAGGCCAGGTCGTCGCGGTTGGCCGCCAGGATCTCGGCCGCCGACTCCTCCAGGGCGGTGGCCATCGCCTTCACCGCGGCGCGGCGCGAGCCGTCGTCGAGCCGACCGAGGGCCATGGCGGCATGACGTACGGCGGCGGCGCGCTCCAGCAGCTCGGGAGTGGGCTCGGTGATGATCATCGCCCCATCATCCCAAGCCATCCGCGCCCAGGCGCTGCCGCGCCAGCCAGGCCGCCCCAAGCCGGCCGGCGCCATTCCCCAGCTCGCAGGGCCGGATCGCCAGCCCTTCACGACTCACGGCCAGCACCCGCTGCTCCACCTCCCGCCACACCGCCGGCAGGAAGTGGCGGCTGGCCGCGCTGAGCCCGCCGCCGAGCAGCACCAGCTCCGGAGTGAGCACATAAAGCAGGGAACTCAGGCCGATGCCCAGCCAGCGGCCGTAGGCGGCCCACACCGCCAGCGCCGCCGCGTCGCCGCCATCGGCGAGGCGCACCAGCTCGGTGGGGGGCAGTGGCGAGAGCCGCGCCAGCCCCTCGATGCTGCAGTACTGCTCCAGCGAGCCGCGGTTGCCGCTGCGGCAGGGCGGACCCTCGGGATCCACCCCGATCAGCCCGGGTTCCGCCGCCGCGCCGGCGTGGCCGAGAAACAGCTCGCCGCCCAGCAACACCGCGCCCCCCACTCCGGTGCCGAGGGTGAGCAGCAGTACATCGGCAGCCTCGCGGGCGGCGCCTGCCCAGCGCTCGCCGAGCAGGGCGCAGTTGGCGTCGTTGGCGAGGGTGACCCGCCGGTGCAGGGCCGGCTCCAGCCATTCGGCCAGGGGCACCTCATGCCAGCCCGGCAGATTGATGGCGATGCGCGCCACCCTTCCGTCGCGGTCACTGGGACCCGGGTGGCCGATTCCCACCCGGCCAGCCAGACCCTCAGGATCAATTGCTTCGATCGCCGCGGCGATCGCCATGCTCACGGCACCGGGCACCGCCGGCCGGGGCGTGGCGCACTCCGCCTCCGCCAGCAGAGCGCCCTCGAGCGAAAAGCGACCCAGCTTGATCGCGGTGCCGCCGAGGTCGACGCCGATCAGCTGAGTGGAGCCGCCGGCGGCGGGGATGGGGGAGGGGAAAGGCAAGGCTCAAAAAAGATCAGACCACAACTCAGAAGCGGAAGAACACCCGCAGAAGTCCCTGCCAGAGCCCTTCGGTATCGATCGAACCCTCCAGCGTGAAGGTCTCGGATGCCTTGTAGTTGATCGTCACCTGGGGCGGCACATCGGAGCGGTTCGGTGCTGCCAGCACCGAGGCGTTGAGGCGGTCGTTGATGTCGTAACCGACTTCGGCGCCGAACACCAGCTGGGGCGGCACGCGGCTGGAGCGCCGCTCCTCGCGGGTGCTCAGCGATGGATTCACGTAGGTGGGGTAGAGCGCGAAGCTCACCCGCTGGCCAAAGGCGTCGCTGAGGCTGCTCAGTAGAGGGGACAGCAGCGACTGGCCCAGCACGGTGGCCAGGGCGGTGCCCGCCTGGCCGCCGCTGAGGCCCGCCAGGGAGTTGCCGCCGATCAGGGCCACCAGCCGCTCCTGGGGGAGCGGCGGATTGCTGCTGAAGCTGAGGTTCTCGGCGATCCGATCGGCCGGCCCGCTGACGGCGACCGTGACCAGCACCAGTTTGAGCTGGTTAAGCCGCGAGAAGCCGCCCTGGGCCTCCACCTCCGAGAGGCTGGGACCCGACGGGCTGCCGATGCCGCTGGTGCCGATCACGCTGAGGCTGTCCGACACCCGCGTGCGCAGGGCAATATCCAGATAGGGCACGAGGCCCAGCGAGGGAGTGAAGACCGCCACGTTGGGGGCATCGGGATCGAGACTGAAACTGGTGGTGAACAGATTCAGCCGGCCCCCCAGCAGCTTCACCACACCGGAGGCCTGCAGCGAGGGATCGAGGCGGCCCGTGATGCGCAGCCGGCCACCGGTGCGGAAACTGCCCACGTTGCCGATCGTGACGCGCAGATCCGGCCCGAGTCGCACCGACATGTCATCGAAGCTGAGCCAGGAAGCACGGGGAATCGCCTGCCGCAGTGATTCGGCAGTGGCGGATTCAACATCCGGCCCCAGCAGCACCAGCGGCTGGCTGAAGTCCCACTTCGACTCGATCAGCTGGTTGAAGCTCACCGGTCGCACCGCCTGACCGGAGTCGGGGGCGCTGCCGTCGGGCACAGCGGCCAGCTGGCCAGGGGTGGCGTTGAGACTGCCGTCGCGAATCGCCACATCACCGCCGAGGCGGGGTTTCACGAGGCTGCCGGCGAGGCGCAGGCGGCCGTCGCCGACGGCATCGAGACGGGGCACCTGGAAGGGCACCTTCTCAAGGAGCACCGCCAGGGTGGGCTGATCGTCGAGGGGGCGCACCAGGCCGAGCCTCCCCTCACCGCTGATCCGTCCCTGCGGACCGACCCGGGCGCTGAGGCTCTGGAGCAGCAGCTGTTCGAAGTCGAACAGAACGGTGGCCTCCACCTCCCGCAGGGTCTGGCCAATGAACTGCATCTCCCCTCCGCGCAGGCGCAGGAATCCGTTGGCGATCGGATCGGCGAGGCTGCCGCGGATCAGCAGTTGCATATCAGTGCTGCCGCGCTTCAGCGCCACAGCACTGCCGGCCAGACGGGTGAGAAAGCGCAGCCCGTCGCCACGGCTGGCAAGGCGCAGTTCCAGACCCTCGCGGCTGGAATCGAGTGGAATCGTGCCAGCCAGATCCAGGCTGTTGGCCGCCCCGGCGGCCCGCAGGGCCAGATCAACGCGGAGGCCGTCGTCCTGCAGCTCGATCCGGCCCCGCTCCAGCTGCAGCGCCTGATCGCCGAGCGTGGCCTCGCGAAGGGACAGATCGACGGCCAGTTCGGGGCGACGGCCACCCAGTCGATAGCGCCCCACCATGGCCAGCTGGCCGCGCAGGCTCTCCGGCACAGGCGTGAGCAGCGAAAGCAGTGCCAGCGAGAGGCCCGACAGATCAAATTCCCCCTCACCGCGGAAGATGGCGCCATTCAGCTTCAGTTCGATCGGTTGGGCGGCCAGCACCTGATCGCGGTCGAGATGGCTGAGCCACAGGTAGCCGCGGGCATTGAGATCGGCGCGGGCATTGACCAGGTCGGATCCCGTTAGCACCAGATCCGCGTCGAGGCGGCTCTGCAGGCGCTTGAGCAGCTCGCGGCGATCCAGCCGGGCGAGTTCGCTATCGCGCCGCAGCAACGCATCCAGAGCGGCCTGCAACGCCATGAGCTGGTCGTCGATGCTGCGTCCGAAGGTCACGATCGCCTGAGCCCCGAGGCTGCCGGCCCCCCCTGCCAGCGGCGACGCACCACCCAGCCACACTGGCCAGGCGCCCTGCAGCTGCCGGAACAGACCCGCCGTGAGCGCGCGGGCCTCGAAGGCGGCCCGGAAGGGCCCGGCCCAGGTGCCCTCGACCCGGGCGTCGACCCTGCCCCGGTCGAGGGTCTCCACCGAACCGGCGATGGCGTAGCGGCGATTGGAGTAGCGCACATCTGCGTTGATGCCCCGTCCGGCGATGCCGAGGAAAAGGGGCTGATCGAGCCGCACCCGCCCCTCGAAGGCCAGGGGGGTCAGCCCGAGGCTGCCCTCGCCGCTGAGCTGGCCCTGCAGGGGCTGGAAGCGGCGGCGCGGGCCGGTGGCCAGGCTCAGACCGGCCAGCGGCAGGGCGCGGGCCTGCCAGCGGTACCTCTCCGGCCGGCCGGCGAGCCGCAGCGAGCCGCCACGCTCAAGATCGATGCGCACCGGCATCCAGGATCGATCGAGCCAGGCTTCGATCCGCCCCGCCGGCGCCGGCGCCAGAGCTTCCAGGCTGAGGCGGCCGCCGCCAGAGGCCTGGGCGGGGCCGAAGGGCAGGGCCGAGGCCTGCAGACGGCCACGCCAGCGCTCCCGCAGCCACAGCGGGCCGGCCCCGGGCTCGCGCACCAGCAGGTCGAGATCGGGCCGCAGCCCCTCCAGCGGTCCGACCAGGCTGCCGCGCACGCTGAGCTGGCCGCGCAGGCTCGTGGCCACCACCGGATCCAGCCGCTGCAGGGGGTAATCGCTGAGCGCGAGGCTGGCGTTGAGATCGCCGCGCACCACCCCGCGGCCGGCCTGCAACGCCAGCGGCATCACCCCACCGACGCGCAGATGGGCGCTCTCGAAGCGCTGCAGCCGCAGCAGACCCTCGCTCCAGAGCAGGGAGGCCTGCCAGGGACCCACCAGGGGCAGATCGGCAGGGGCGGTCTGTACGGCAAGCCTGGGCCTCGTGAGGGTGCCATCAAGCCGCAGGCTGCCCAGCAGCGGAGCCTCGCCCAGCCAGTCGGGCAGGCGGGCACCGCCGGGAAGGTCCCGGGGGGCCAGACTCCAACCGCCGTCGAGGGCGAGGCGCCGGCCCACCACACCGCGGGCGCGCAGCCAGGAAGCGCCGCGGTTGCCATCGAGCCTCGCCAGCTCCAGCTCGCCGCCTCGCCAGCGGCCCTGCAGGCTGGCGCGCAGCGGCACCAACCCGAGCGGGTTGCCCTGGGGGGGCACAGCTTCCAGCCGGGCGGCCAGCCGCTGCTGGGCATCAACGCGGCCCGCCACCCGCCCGGCCCAGCCGGCATAGCGCCAGCGGCTCTCCGCCAACAAGAGTTGACGGCCGCGGCAGTCGAGCGGGGCGGCATCCACCTGGAGCGGAGCACCGCCGCCAGCCGGTGTCCAGCGCAGCTCGGCGAGCCGCAGGCCGCCGCTGCAGGAGAGGGTGCCGCGATCGAGGTTGAGCCGCACGCGGCCATCGGCGCGGCCTTCGATGCGTCCCGACAGAGGAATGAGGGGCCGCAGGGGTTGCAGCATGAAGCCACGCGGTTCGAACAGCGCCTGCCAGCGCTGCTGCTGCCAGTTGCCGTCGCCGCTGACCACCGCACTGCCCCGCTGCCCCGGCGCCCAGGCGCGGGCCCGCAGATCGATGGCGCGCCGGCGCAGACCCACAGTCACCTGGCCGGCGGCGTTGAGGCTGATCGGCCGGGCCGCATCGGCGCCCAGGCCCCAGAGCCGCACCGCTGCGGGCTGCAGCATGCGGAGGCGCAGTTCCAGGGGCGGCGGCTCCGGGCCCGGTGGCAGCGACCCGAGCACCCAGATCTGACCGGCCGCATTGCGGCGCAGATCGACCTCGGCCGCCTCGAAGCTGAGATCGAGGATCAGCTGGCGCTGGCGCCAGCTGGCCACCGGGTCGACCAACACCGTCATCGCCCGCACCGAGACGGTGGATCCATCCTTCGGTCCCGGCAGAAAGCGGCTGGGGCCGATGCGCAGGCCATCGGGCGCCAGGCCCTCGAGCGGGCCGAGCTGCAGAGGCCGACCCATCACCTTGCCCACCTGCTGCTCGAGCCTGGGTCGCCAGTGCTCGTAGACGCGGTTCAACAGATCCCGGCTGGCGATCCGCACCGTCAACGCCAGGGCGCCGATCAGCCCCCCGGCCAGCAGCAGCCGCAGCACGAAGACGCGCGAGACGCTGCCCAGCTCCGGGCCAGCGAGCCTCCCAGGGAAATCAGACCGCCCCTGGCGATTTCCCCGCACCGGCAGCTGCCGCAATCGCTCGGCCAGCCGCCGCATGGAAGGGGTCGATCACCGCCGGGTCGGCCGCAATATAAGGAGCTTGTCCCGTCTTCCCCAGCCCCCCCATGGCCGCCGATCCGATCTTCCTGACTGCGGGGCGCTGGCTGCTGGCAGCCGCCGGCCTGCTGGCGGTGCTCACGCTGGCGGGCTTCCTGAGCCGCTGGGGGATGCGCTTCCGGCTGGTGGGGGTGACCAGCTTCACCACCCTGTTGGCCATCTCCTGCCTGGCCTTCTCCGTGAGCTACGTGCCTCGCACCAGTGTGCCGGGGGCGGCGGCGGCGCCGGTGGTGTTCGACAACGGTGGAGATCTGGTGATCGCCGCCGCCGACGCCGATCTGCCACGCCAGGCCTGGGGGCCCACCGCCGAACAGGTGGCCCGCAACCTGCATGGCAGCGGCCGCAGCAGCGCCGATGGCCATGTGGAAGTGCGGCTGCGGCGGGTTGAGGCCATCGATTCCGGGCGGGGGCGCCCCGTGATCCTTGCCAGGGCCGACCGCGACCTCGTCTCGGGTGAGGTGGTGGTGAGCGTCGACCCCGGTCGCTCGGCGAACTGACCCCGACCGAACCGCATCAGCGCTGCCCCCTTCCTGAAATGGAAAAACAGGAGCGTGTTCCGGCCCGCTCCGGCCTGCCCTTCTTCTTGCCATGTCCTCCCGTCTCCTCCGCCACCGGCTCGCGCCGGTAGCCGTGGCGGCCGCGGCAGCCCTGGGCCTTGTCCTCCAGGCGCCCTCCCCTCTGCGGGCCGCCTCTGCCCTGCTGGAATCGGTCAAGCAGAATCCGGCACTGGCCAAAAGCATGTGCGCCCGCTTCAAGGAATTCAACGCCCAGGGCCAGTCGGCAACATCGAAGGAATCGATTGGCTGGGTGGCCTCGAGCCAGGGCCTCAGCCCGATCGACGCTGAGGTGCTCACCACCTATGTGATCGGCCTCCACTGCCCCGACGTGCGCTGAGTGGTGGCCACGGATGCGTGGATGGTCTGTCCGGACGGCGTCCGGCTGGCCACCCGGATCTGGCAGCCGCCGGAGGGTACCGGGCCCTGGCCGGCCCTGTTGATGCGCCAGCCTTACGGCCGTGCGATCGCCTCCACCGTCACCTACGCCCATCCCAGCTGGTACGCCGCCCAGGGGTTCCTGGTGGCGGTACAGGATGTGCGTGGGCGGGGTGACTCCGGTGGTGGGTTCGCAGGCTTCGCCCAGGAGGCGGCCGATGGCGCCACCGCCGTGCGCTGGCTGCGCAGGCTACCGGCGTGCAATGGGCGCGTCGGCTGCTACGGGTTTTCCTACCAGGGCCTCAGCCAGGTCGTGATCGGAGGCAACGGCAACGTGCCCGAGCCCGATGAACTGCCCGATGCGATCGCCCCGGCCATGTGCGGCCTGGATGAACGGCTGCACTGGGCCAGCGAAGGCGGCGCCCACTGGTGGGCACTCGACCTCGGCTGGGGCCTGCAGTTGGCCTGCGAGGGGCTGCGGCGCCGCGGCGATGCCGAGGGTTGGCGGGAGATCCGCCGCAGCCTTGAGAACGGCGACTGGCTGCGGGATGGTTTCGACCTGCTGCAGCGCCACGATCCGTCCGGCATGGTGGCCCGCTGGCTGGCCCTCGATCCAGCAGACCCCGAGGGCTGGCAACGGCATCGGCCGGCGGCAGCGCTGCTGCGGCGTCCCTGGCTGCTGATCGGCGGCTGGCACGATCCCCACCTGCGTGGGGTGCTCGATCTCTGGCGGAGCTGCCGCGCCGCCGGCGGCCAGCCCCAGTTGTGCATCGGCGCCTGGAGCCACCTCCACTGGAACGGCGGCGTCGATGCGCTGCAGCTGGCCTTCTTCCGCCGCCACCTGAACGAGAGCACCGGTGCCGACGAGGTTGGCGATTCGGGTGGCGCGGTTGTGCACCTGGCATGCAGCAACGGCTCGGGCTGGAGGGAGGTGGCGCCCGCCGATCTCGAAGCCCCGCCGGAGACAGGAATCGCCGGCGGCTGGACGCTCCGCAGCGGTGGAATGGCCGCCGTGCGCAGCGATGAAGGCGAGCTCAGACCGGAGCCGGAGCCGGGAGCGGGGAGGGTATGCCTGGTGCACGACCCCTGGCGACCCGTGCCCGCACGGGGCGGCCACCTCGGGCTCGAACCCGGTTGCGTGGATCGCGCCGACATCGACGCCCGCGCCGATGTCGCCTGCTTCACCACCGCGCCGCTGCCGACCCCCCTGGAGCTGATCGGCGAGCCCATGCTCGAGGTGCGCGTGCGCGCCGACCAACCGGGCTTCGATCTCTGCGCCGCCCTCTCGGTGCTGGATGCGGGCGGCAACGGCGTGCGGCAGCTGGCCACCGGCGTGCTGCGCCAGCGGGGTGAAGCCTGTCGCCATGACGCCTTGCGTCGACTGCGGCTGCAACCGCTGCGCACTCTGCTGCGACCGGGCGAGCGGCTGCGCCTCTCGCTGGCGGGAGCTGCCTGGCCCCAGATCGCCGTGAATCCCGGCGATGGCAGCATCCCCGCCGGCGCCGTGGGCCCGGCGCACCGGGTGATCGGGCTGGATCTCAACCTGGAGGGCTCCCGCCTCTGGCTGACTCCGCTGATTGGGGCAGACTGAGCCGGTTGACCACCCCCATCCGATGCTGCGCTTCCGCCCTGCCGGTCCGGTTCCCGGCGCCCTGGCCCTCAGCCTGGCCACCGCGCTCGCCCTGCCCGCCATGGCCCAGCAGGCGGTGCCCGTTCCGATTCCGCAAACCGTCGCGCCCACAACACCCGGCAGCTCCACGAGCAGCGCCCTGAGCGAGGCCCGCGCCCGCGAAGCAGCCGAGCGCATCCTCAAGGTGGTGCAGCGCCGCGATGCCACAGCCCGTTTCGACCAGTTTGCCCCCTCGCTCCAGCGGGTGACCAGCCCGGCGATGATCGAGGCCACGATGAAAACCCAGCCCGAGCTGCTGAGCTGGAAGATCACCGGGATCGAGCCCGGCTTCGACTCCAGCACCGTGGAGGCCACGCTGGTCACCAGTCGGGGGGTGCGCCAGCTGACCATGGTGATCAACGCCAACGGGCGCCTTGCCGGCTATCACTTCGATGTCACCGACGCCCCAGCCGAATCGGTGGTGCGCGACTTCGTCACCGCCCTCTCACGCGGTCACTACATCTCGGCCAGCAGCTTCCTGAGCACCAGCCTGCAGGAGGAGATCAGCCAGCAGTCCCTGCAATCCAAATGGCAACAGCTGCAGCGGCTCACAGGTAATTTCGTGCGAATCCGCAAGGTATCGAGGGCAGAGAACACACCGGAGATGAAGCTGGTGATCGTGACCACCGAATTCAACCGCCTCACTGACAACCTGTTCGTCACCCTCGACAGCCGCAATCAGATCATCGGCGTCGACTTTCCCACCCAGCCCAATCCGCCGGCAGCGGTTCGTTGAGCAGGCGCATCGCCAGGCCCGGGCCGCCGTAAGCTCCCGGCGCAGCACCAGCGGTCTCCTCCATGCCCACGCCGAGCCTCGATTGGATGGTGGAGGATGCCCAGCGGCTGGTGGAGTGCCGTCACGACCATCCCTTCTCCGTGCTGGGGCCCCAGCCGCTGGAGAACAGCGCCTGGGTGGTGAGGATCCTGATGCCTGAGGCCACGAACGTGGTGCTGCTGGCCGGAGATGGCGAGCAGGAGATGGACACACCCCACCATCCCTGGATCTTCGAGGCCGTTCTGCCGGCGGATCCCGGCACGGGCTACCGGGTACGGGTGGAACGTGGCGGCATCGTGCATGAGCAGCACGATCCCTGGGCCTTCCGTCATGAGTGGATGGGGGAGCTCGACCGCCACCTGTTCGCCGAGGGCAACCACCACCACATCTGGGAGCGCATGGGCGCCCACCCGGTGGTCAAAGACAGCATCGCCGGCGTGCAGTTCTGCCTGTGGGCCCCCAATGCCCGCAGCGTCGCGGTGCTGGGCGACTTCAACGGCTGGGATGGGCGCCATCACCCGATGCAGTCACGCCTGGGCGGGTGCTGGGAGCTGTTCATCCCGGGGCTCGACGCCGGCACGATCTACAAATATGAGGTGCGGGCCCAGAACGGCCATTGTTATGCAAAAGCCGACCCCTACGGCTTCCGCCACGAGATCCGGCCCGCCAACGGCTCGATCGTGGCCGCCCGCGGCACCTACGCCTGGAGCGACCGGGCCTGGATGGAAGAGCGCGACAATCGCAACCCTCTGCAGCAGCCGATCTCCGTGTACGAAGTACACATGGGCAGCTGGCTGCACGCCGCCGCCGATGATCCGTACATCGAGGCCGACGGCAGCCCCCGGCCGCCGGTTCCCGCCGCTGATCTCAAGCCCGGCGCTCGCCTGCTCACCTACGCCGAGCTGGCCGAGAAGCTGATTCCCTACGTGAAGGAACGCGGCTTCACCCACATCGAGATGCTGCCGATCTCGGAGCATCCCTTCGACGGATCCTGGGGGTACCAGGTGACCGGCTGGTACGCCCCCACCAGCCGCCATGGAAGCCCTGATGAGTTCCGCGCCTTCGTAGACCGCTGCCACGCCGAGGGCATCGGCGTGATCCTCGACTGGGTGCCGGGCCACTTCCCCAAGGATGCCCACGGCCTGGCCTTCTTCGATGGCGCCCACCTCTACGAACATGCCGATCCCCGCATCGGCGAACACAAGGAATGGGGCACGCTGATCTTCAACTACAGCCGTAACGAAGTACGCAACTTCCTGGTTGCCAATCTCGTGTTCTGGTTTGAGGAATATCACATTGATGGCATCCGGGTGGATGCGGTGGCCTCGATGCTCTACCGCGATTACCTGCGCCCCGACGGCGAATGGCTGCCCAATGAGCATGGCGGCCGCGAAAACACCGAGGCGGTGCGCTTTCTGCAGCAG
The DNA here is from genome assembly GCA_044233605.1 of Cyanobium sp. Lineage (GTDB taxonomy): Bacteria > Cyanobacteriota > Cyanobacteriia > PCC-6307 > Cyanobiaceae > Cyanobium. The sequence continues at coordinate 11,115 of JBIIJS010000081.1, forward strand.
GCCAACCACGTGCTGTTTGAGCACTTCCCCGGCGCCCTCTCAATCGCCGAGGAATCCACTACCTGGCCGATGGTCACCCAGCCGA
>JBIIJS010000275.1:0-2757 GCA_044233605.1 Cyanobium sp.
GCGGCGGTGCTGGTGGCGAAGCAGCTGCTGCGCTGGAGGGAGGCTGCCTGGTGCCCGAAGCGCAGCGGCTGGCCCAGCCCCGCGAAGGCCTGCAGCAGCCACTGGCAGGCCAGCCCGTAGGCCTCCTGGCGGCGCAGCGAGACCTGGGGCCAGACCAGCGCATAGGTGAGATCGCCGGCGTGGAGCACAGCGCGGCCCCCACTGGGGCGGCGCACCAGATCGATGGCACCGGCGGCGGCCAACTCCCACCAGTGAGAGGGGATGGAGCGCTGATGGAAGCCGAGCGAAAGGGTGGGCCGCTGCCACCGATACAGACGAAGCGAGGCACCCTGGCCCGGAGAGCCGGCATCGACAGCGCGATCGAGCAGCCAGGAATCGATCGCCATCTGCCAGGCCCCTCCGAGCCGCAGCGGCGGGATCCAGCGCACCGCGGCGGCGTCAGCCACCGCCGCCAGCAGCACCGGGAGGGGATGGCAGCACGTCCCAGAAGCCGGGATCGAGCTCGTAGCCCAGCACCGCCGCCATCTGGCCGAGGCCGGCCCGACCGTTGATCCCGGAGGCGCGCAACCAGTCGTCGAGCACAAACAGTCGATGGCTGAGCCACAACTCCAGGCTCTCTGGCGCGAAGCGGATACCCTCGCTGCGGGTGAAGCCGTGGGGCAGCAGCATCGCCACGTGACGCGTCAGCTGACCGCTGCCGCGATCCAGCAGCAACGGCAGCCATGGATGGGCCGCATCCGCACGCAGGCTCCAGAGACGCAGCTCGGCGATCTCGGAGAGCTCGCGTGGATCGTCCGCGGACCGGGGCCAGGTGAAGCTGAGCTCCAGGGTGCCCGCCCGGGCCAGCAGCGCGGCGGCAGGAAGGGCGGCCCAGGCGGCCAGAGCGGTCAGATCGAGGCTGCGGATGGCCCCGGGGCTGACGCTGAGGAGCGGCGTTGGATCCGTGGGGTCTGGGGGCATCGCAGCGGTGGGGGCCATCAAGAGCTGTGACAGGCGAGCTGCCGGAGCTGGACCGTAGCCAGAGGAGCACGAAGAATGGTCCGGACCCCCGCTTGCATTCTCCCGATGGTGACGACAATCAACCAGGCCGAGATCCTGATCGCCCTGGTGGTGGCGGCCCATGCGGGCGTACTGGCCGTGCGCCTCTGCTTCAGTCTCTACAAGGCGTGAACCCATCCCTTGGCAGGGCAACCCGAAGGTGGTACAAGCGGGGGGATTGCTGCCCGCCGCCGGTGCCCGCCTCCTCCAGCTCCCGCTCCAGCCGCTATCGCACCAGCAGCCGTTCCGTGGGCCGCAGTGCCCCCTCCCCGCAGCGGGCTCGCGCCGACGCAGGCAATGAAACAGCGCCGGTGCTGGCCGTGTTCAGCACAGACGGCCAGCTTCTCTCGTTGGCCAATGAGCGCCAAGAATTGCTGTGCAGCGTGATCGGGCTTGCGGTGAAGCTGGGTCTGGTGGCAGTGGCCACCTGCAGCCTGATCCAGTTGGCAGGAGCCTATCAGGAGCGCATGGAACGGCAAGGCGAAATCGCAGCCGTGCTTGAGCTGGAGGTCGCCAAGCTGGCCAAGGCCCGCGAACGCTTCGACAACCTCTTCCGCATTGAAGGGGAGCAGCGTCTGATCCGCGAGCAGAGCCAGTGGATCGCCCCCAACCGCATGCGCATCGTCTGGCAGAACGGCCAGGCGTTTCCGAGTGTTGAAACCGCCAGCGCCGAAGGCGGAAGCAAGCCGGCCCGTCCCTAGGGTTGCGGGCCGTCGGCCCTAACTCCCGCCTCCATGCCCACCCCATCCGGTACTGCCCCCGGCACTGTGCTGATCACCGGCGCCTCCTCCGGCGTCGGCCTGTTCACCGCCAAGGCGATGACCGACCGCGGCTGGCACGTGGTGATGGCCTGCCGCGACACCGACAAGGCGCGCCGGGCCCAGGCCGCCCTGGCGATCCCCGACAGCTCCGTCACCCACCTGCCGGTGGATCTGGGGGATCTTGAGAGTGTGCAGCGGCTGGTAGAGGAATTTCATGCCACCGGCCGGCCGCTGGACGCCCTGGTGATCAACGCGGCTGTGTACCTGCCGCGCCTGCAGCACCCAGAGCGTTCGCCCCAGGGCTACGAGATCTCGATGGCAACCAACCACCTCGGCCATTTCCTGCTGATCCAGCTGCTGCTGAGCGATCTGGAGCGCTCAGCTCACCCCTCGCGGCGCTTGGTGATCCTCGGCACCGTCACCGCCAACTCGAAGGAGCTCGGCGGCCGCATCCCGATTCCGGCCCCGGCCGACCTGGGCGATCTCGCCGGCTTCGCCGGCGGCTTCAAAGCTCCGATCGCAATGGCCGACGGCAAGCGCTTCAAGCCCGGCAAGGCCTACAAGGACAGCAAGCTCTGCAACATGATCACCACCCAGGAGCTGCATCGCCGCATGCATGAGAGCACAGGCATTGTGTTCACCTCCCTCTACCCGGGCTGCGTCGCCGACACGCCGCTGTTCCGCAACACCCCCCGGGCGTTTCAAACGATTTTCCCCTGGTTTCAGAAAAACATCACCGGCGGCTATGTGAGCCAGGCACTGGCGGGCGAACGGGTGGCCCAGGTGGTGGCCGATCCCGATTTCGCGCTCTCCGGCGTGCACTGGAGCTGGGGCAACCGCCAGAAAAAGGGCGGCAGGCAGTTCAGCCAGGAGCTCTCCGAGCAGGCGAGCAATCCTGAGACGGCCCGCCGGGTGTGGGACTACTCGATGCAGCTCGTCGGCCTCGCCTGAGCGCTGC
>JBIIJS010000082.1:0-11170 GCA_044233605.1 Cyanobium sp.
AGGTGAAGCGCAGCCTGGCGGCCGAGCCAGAGGCCCAGCCCGACCATCAGCAGGCCGGCCAGCCGCTCCAGCTGCTCGGCCGGCATCACGCTGGAGAGCCAGCGACCGAGCAACACCCCTACCAGGCTGGAGCAGACCAGGGCGGCCGAGGCGCCGAGGAACACCACCAGCGGCCTGCCGGATTCAGCGGAGAGCAGCAGGGCGGCGAGCTGGGTCTTGTCGCCCAGCTCAGCCAGGAACACGGTGGTGGCGGTGCTGAGGAACACCCCCAGCCAGCTGGCGGCCGCCGGGGTTTCGCTGGAGGGAGACTCGCTCATGGCCGCTGGCGGGTGGCGTGCAGGAAGCGCCGCATCACCTTGCCACGGCCTCCCCACTCGCTGCGGATCTGTTCGGTGCAGCATCGGATCGCCAGGGCATCGGCGTCTTCGGCGTTGAACAGGCTGAGCAGGTTGGCGACCCGGCAGAAATCGGGTCGATCCTCGTAAATGCGGCAGCGCCGCCCGCCGGTGTCGAAGTGGATGCACCAGCCGTCCTCCCCCACCATCGTCAGGTAGGTGCGTTGCTGCTCGGGGCTGAGGGCGGCGAGGGCCTCGGAGCGAAGCTCCGGATCGAGCCGGCAGCAGGCGCCGCAGCCGCTGATGCATTGCCAGTGCTGGTTCATCGGCCCTGGCCCCGCCTCCAGGCCCTGGTGGGCTGTGACAAGCCGTCACAGGCTTGCGGCTGCAGCCTGAGCCAGGGCAGCCGGGAGCCTATGGTCGGCCCCAGCTTCAACCGCCTGCTTCGTCGCATCATGGGCATCGATTTCCACCTGATCGCCAATTTCGGAGCTCTGGCCCTGATCACCCTGGCCGGCCCGGCTGTGATCTTCATTTTGTTCTATCGCCGCGGCGCCCTCTGAATCGGGCTTCTGGCCCGGTCCGGTGGGCGGAGGCTTCAGGCGATCAGCCCCAGGGCCTGGGCGGCATCACGGGCCAGGCCGCGCACGTAGGGATGGACCAGGCGGGGATGTTCCTCATCCAGCTCGACGGCACCGAGGGCCTGGGTCAGAGCTATGCGCAGCTCTTCCCCTGCAGCGTTGCGGATCAGCAGCAATTCACCCTGCCGCTGGCACCAGTAGGTGCGTTCGCACCGCTGCAGCACCACTTCGTCGCCTCCACTGGCCCGTAGGGCCACCAGATCGAGCTGCAGCCTCTCCTGGCCCTGCCAGCGATCCAGCCGCAGCCGGTAGGCGATATCGAGCCGTTCAGGCAGCGTTGAGTCGCCCTGCCAGTTCCAGGCCATGGCCCGCAGCCGGCGTCCATCCTGCTCCAGTTCGAGTTGCAGGTGGCCGCCGCGCAGGATGCGGCTGCCCACGAGCAGGCAGTCGCCGCTCCAGAACAGCGGCGCCGGATGGCCGATGCCGAACGGTTCGAGTCGCCGCAGCTGGCCCCAGAAGCCGCGGTCGATCCGCCCCAGGCGCAACAGCACCTCCGGCTCCACGGGCTGGTCGGGGCCGCGCTGCTCCAGCCACTGCCGCGCCAGTGCATCGAGCCGTTCGTGGAGGTGGCTGAGGCATTCGGCCCGCACCGTGAAGCCGCCGGCGGCCGGGTGGCCGCCATGGCGCTCCAGCAGATCGCTGCAGGCCTGCAGCGCCTGATCCACGGCGAAACCCCGCGGCGCCCGCACCGAGGCCCGCAGCCGGCCGTCGCCGTCGCCGGCCAGCAGGGCTACAGGCAGGGCGAAGCGGTCGACCAGTCGGGCAGCGACGATGCCGATCACGCCATGGTGCCAGTGGCTCTGAGCCAGCAGCAGGAAGGCGGGGCGCTGCGGCCCATCCGCCTCGAGCAGGGCCAGCGCCTCCGCTTCGATGGCCTGGCAGATCTCGCGGCGCTGGCGGTTGAGCGCCTCGCAGTCGCGTGCCAGCTCCATGGCCCGCTCCGGATCATCGGTGGTGAGCAGCTCCACCACGAGGAGGGGATTGCCGAGGCGGCCCACGGCGTTGATCCGCGGCGCCAGCTGGAAGCCCACCGTCTGGGCATCCAGCGGTGCCTCCTCCACCCCGGCCAGTTGCTGGAGGGCCTTGAGACCTGGAAGGACGCTGGCTCCGAGCTGCGGCAGCCCATCGATCAGCCAGCGGCGGTTGACCCCCTGCAGGGGCGCCATATCGGCGATCGTACCGATGCAGAACAGGTCGAGGGCGATGCTGAGGCCATCGCGGCGCTTCATTCGTCGGCAGAGGCCGTGGGCCAGCAGGTAGGCCAGGCCCACCCCGGCCAGGCCGCGGTAGGGCGAGCCGGCTGGGGTGAGGGCAGGGTGCAGCAGGGCCAGGTGCGGCGGCAGTGTCGCCGGCAGGCTGTGGTGGTCGGTGAGAATCACATCGAGGCCGAGGGCCTCGGCCCGCTCCAGCGCTTCGAGGGCCGCGACGCCGTTGTCGACGGTGATCAGCAGCCGGATCCCCTCGGCCGCCAGGCGCTCCACCATGCCCGGATTGAGACCGTAGCCATCGTCGATGCGGCTGGGGATGGCGGCCTGCGGACGTCCCCCGAGCCGCTGCAATACCCCCACGAGCAGGGCGGTGCTGGTCATGCCGTCGGCGTCGTAATCGCCGCACACCGCCACCGCCTCAGCCTCGCGGCATGCCTGCAGCAAGCGCAGCTCCGCCTTCTCCAGATCGGCGAAGTGGCGTCGCGGCTCCGGTGCCTTCGGAGGATCGAGCAGGGCTCGGATCGCGGCCGCATCCGTGTGACCACGCCGCTGCAGCAGGGTCAGCAGCTCGGCCGGCAGGTCGGCCGCGAGGTCGGCTCCACCGCAGGCTTGTACTGGCGGCGATGCGGGCAGGGGGGGCGGCAGCAGCCAGCGTTGCCCGGTGGCGTCAGGAAGCAAGAGACGCAGCGTGGTGAGCACCCAGTGTGCGCCGCTGGCGCCGCCGGGCCAGCCCCCTACGCTGGATCGAGGCGATTGGGGGGCCATGGCGGAGCTGGCGGCACTGCTGTGGGATGTGGACGGCACCCTCGCCGAGACGGAGTTCGAGGGACACCGCCCCGCCTTCAATGCCGCCTTCACCGACCTCGGCCTCGACTGGCACTGGGACGAAGCCACCTACCGGCGCCTGCTGGCGGTGAGCGGCGGGCGTGAGCGGATCTGTGCCTGGGCCCAGGAGCGCGAGGACCGGCCACCGGCCGCGGAGCTTCTGGAGGCGTTGCTGCAGCGCAAGCGCCACCACTACGGCCGCCAGCTGCTGGCCGGCGCGGTGACGCTGCGACCCGGTGTGGCGCGGCTGATCCGCGAGGCCGCCGATGCGGGGCTCCGGCAGGTGATTGTCACCACCAGCGGCCGCAGTGCAGTTGCCGACCTTTGTGGGGGATGCCTCGCTGAGCTGGCCGGCGCCTTCGCCTTCCACATCTGCGGCGAGGACGTGGCCGCCAAGAAGCCCCACCCGGAGGCCTACCACCAGGCCCTGGAACGTCTTGACCTGCCGGCCGAGCGCGCCATCGCCCTGGAGGATTCCGGCAACGGTCTGGCGGCTGCCCGCGGGGCGGGCGTCACCACGCTGCTGACCCTCAGCAGCCTTTCGCGCGGTGAGCCTGCCGCGGCCTTCGCCGGTGCGGCCGCCGTGGTTGACAGCCTCGAGGCACCCTTGCCACTGCATCCCCATTGCGGCGGGCCCGTCGGGACGCTGTCGTGTCTGCAGTCGCTGCTGTTGCATCGATGAGTCGCCTTCCCATGCAGCGCACCCGTTTCCAGGCGGTGCTCCAGCGCCTGGGCAGCGGCGTGCTGCGTCAGCTGCGGCGGAGCTGGCGGGCGGGCAGCCTCTCGATGCTGGCCTTGCTGGGTGGCTACTTCCTCGGTCAGAACCTCACCACGTTGCTGCTGTTGGCAGTGCCCACGGGCCGGCCGCTGTTGGTGCTGCTGATGGTGCTGGTGATCGAAGTGATGATCCGGCTGCGCACTCGCCTGATTGGTCCGGAACCCTCCCTGGTCTGGGTGATCGCCGACAACATCCGGGTGGGGGCTGTCTTCGCGGTGGTGTTCGAAGCCTTCAAGCTCGGCACCTGATCGCAACGCGTCGCCGTGTAAGCCAAGCCCATCGGGCTCTGCTCAGGCCCGGCGCGACAGGGGGGAAGGGGCAGCCCCTGGATCAGGCCTCGTCTTCGTCGTCCTGTTCGGCGATCGGGTAGACGAAACCCTGGGCACGCCCGCTCAGCACCGATTTGCCGATGGAGAGAGCCTTGGCGGCCGCGTCGCCGGCCTTGGCCTTCCAGTGAGCATGGCGCTGATTCCGCTTGCCCTTGGAGGTTTTCTTCTTCGGAACAGCCATACCTTCGCTTGTGCAGCCAAACAGAGATCTTCCGCTGCCGGAGGTCCTTACGTCAAATCGCTACGATCGAAACCAGCGAAGCAGGCCTGTGAATCCCTTCGATCCAGCGTCGCTCAGCCAGGGCGCCATCGCGGCTACGACGAATTCCGGGCCCGAGGCTGCGCAAGGTAGTCAACCCGCTGCCAGAGCTGAACCCATACCCCGAAACGCCATTCCCGCCAGCGCTGTGCCTGCCGGAAAGCAAGGCGAAGCCTCCCGGGCGCAGGGGCCGTTCAACCTCAGGCCCAGCCCAACGGTTCCGTCCTACAGCAAGCTGCTGCGCGACATTGAGGCTGGCAAGATCCGCACCCTCGAGCTGGCACCGCAGCAGCGGCTGGTGACCGCCACCACCACCGATGGGCGCACCCTGCAGGTGCCGGTTCTGCCTGACAACCAGATGCTGCTGCGCACGGCCGAGCAGGCGAAGGTACCGCTCACCGTTCGCGATGAGCGCCGAGAAGACGCCATGGCGGCGCTGGTGAGCAACGTGCTGCTCGTGCTGCTGCTGGTTGCTGCCCTCAGTCTGCTGGTGCGGCGCTCCGCCAGCGTGGCCAACCGGGCGATGGGCTTCGGCCGCAGCCAGCCGCGGTTGCAACCCGAGGGTGCACCGTCGGTGCGCTTCGAGGATGTGGCCGGCATCGGTGAAGCCAAGCAGGAGTTGCAGGAGGTGGTCACCTTCCTGAAATCGCCGGAGCGCTTCACCAGCGTCGGCGCGAAGATCCCCAAGGGCGTACTGCTGATCGGCCCGCCCGGCACCGGCAAGACTCTGCTGGCACGGGCCATCGCCGGCGAGGCGGGCGTGCCCTTCTTTTCGATGGCCGCTTCGGAGTTTGTCGAGCTGTTCGTGGGCGTGGGTGCCAGCCGCGTGCGCGACCTGTTCCGCAAAGCAAAGGCAAAGGCTCCCTGCATCATCTTCATCGACGAGATCGATGCCGTGGGCCGTCAGCGCGGGGCAGGCATCGGCGGCGGCAACGACGAGCGCGAGCAGACCCTCAACCAGCTGCTCACGGAGATGGATGGCTTCGAGGAGAACTCCGGTGTGATCCTGCTGGCGGCCACGAACCGCCCCGATGTGCTCGATGCCGCCCTGATGCGGCCCGGTCGCTTTGACCGGCGCATCCAGGTGGATCTGCCCGACCGGCGCGGCCGCGAGGAGATCCTGGCGGTGCACGCCCGTAGCCGCCCCCTGGCTGAGAGCGTGGATCTGGCGGCCTGGGCCTCGCGCACGCCTGGTTTTTCCGGAGCCGATCTCTCCAACCTGCTCAACGAAGCGGCGATTCTCACCGCCCGCCGCCAGAACCAAGCCATCGACGACCAGGCGATCAATGATGCCCTCGAGCGCATCACCATGGGCCTCACCGCCGCACCTCTGCAGGATTCCGCCAAGAAGCGGTTGATCGCTTATCACGAGGTGGGCCACGCCCTGCTCACCACCCTGATGCCCCACGCTGACCGGCTCGACAAGGTGACGCTGCTGCCCCGCGCAGGTGGCGTGGGTGGCTTCGCGCGCACCATGCCGGATGAAGACATCCTTGATTCCGGCCTGATCAGCCGTGCCTATCTGCGCGACCGGCTTGTGGTGGTGCTCGGCGGCCGTGCCGCCGAGATCGTGGTGTTCGGACCGAGTGAGGTGACCCAGGGCGCTGCCGGTGATCTCGAGCAGGTGAGCCGTATCTGCCGCGAGATGGTCACCCGCTATGGCTTCTCCAGCCTCGGCCCTGTGGCGCTTGAAGCTGAGGGTGGCGAGGTATTCCTCGGTCGCGACTGGCTCCGTTCTGAGCCCCATTATTCGCGGCGCACCGGTGATCGCATCGACCAGCAGGTGCGCAGCCTGGCGGTGCACGCTCTGGAGCAGGCCGTGTCGATGCTCGCTCCACGCCGCGAGCTGCTTGACATCCTGGTGGAGCGGCTGATTGAGCAGGAGACGATCGAGGGCGACGACTTCCGCCGCCAGGTGGATAGCTGGGAGAGTGAGCACCCCGCCCAAGCGATGACAGCGGACGTGCGGGGTTGCAGATGATGATCAGGCCTGCACCGTGCCGCCGCTGAAGCGGATATCGAGGCTGCGCAGGTGGGTGTGGAGACCTGCGTCCTGGATCGGAAGCAGGCGGGCGGTGCGGCCCGTGGGATTGACATGGGCGTGCCAGAGGCCCGGTGGGGTGATGAAGGCGCCGCCTGCCTGCCAGTCGATGCGGCGCGGGTTGCGGATGCTCCCGTCGGCGTTGCGTTCGCTGCCCACGAGGGTGTGGCAGCCAGGATCGCAATCGATGATCAGATCCAGGGCCACCGACTGGTGGCGGTGGGGCGGCTGCACGGTGCCGGGCGGCACCAGGCCCAGCATCGCCCAGAGGGTGTGGCTCACCGTGCGGCTGGAAGGGCAGTCGGCACTGGCCAGAAGCAGACTGAGCCGGTTGCTGCGGCTGATGCTAGGGTCGGACAGCAGCCGCTGCAGCTCTTGCTCCAGACGTGCCGCCGGATAGTGGCAGGGGCGGAAGCGGGGCGCGGCAGGCGAGACGCCCAGGTAGGTGAGCAGGGGGCCGTCGTGAACCCAGTAAAGGACGCTCTCCTCGCTCGCCTCCAGCAGCGGATCGGCACCGCTGGGCAGGATGAACAGATCGCCTACGCCCCATCGCAGAGCGAGCGGCTCGGCGCCCAGGCTGCCGTGGCGGGAGTGGGGATCGGCGGGCCTATGCAGCATCCCCCGGCCGTGTAGCACGTAGAAGAGCGAACTGGTGGCAGTGGCGGCCGCCTTCAGCCCCTCACCCTGAAGAATGCGCAGGAAATGGGCAGCGAGGGCCGGACTGGTGGCTGGACCGGCGCAACCGAGTTCACCGCTGAGATCGAGCGGTAGAACGGCGCTCGGCCCCTGGCTATGGAGCTCGGCGCCCCACTGGCGCGTGGGGATCGGTTCGGTGAGGCCCGGTCGCACCGGGTTGGCCGCCTGGCGATAGTCGAAGATCTCGGCCGCCGCCTGCCAGTCGTGGGGAGGATGCGGGGAAGGGCTGGTGGTCGAAGCGTCGCTGCGCGGGGAGGAGAGCGTCATGGGATGAGCCTCCGGCGGCGCCGGACCTGCTGGGGATGGGGTGAGAGTGTATGGCTGATAGCCGGGGTTTGCGGCCCAGCAGCCTGCTCCCAGCCGCCTCAGTCAGCCTCCGGCCACCGCCGGCACGATGCTCACCTCGTCACCGTCGCTCAGGGCGGTGGCCTGGTGGTCGAGGAAGCGGATGTCTTCGCTGTTCACGTAGACATTGAGGAAGCGGCGCAGCTTGCCGTTCTCATCGCAGAGCCGGGCCTGGATGCCGGGATAGCGCAGCTCGAGGGCCTTCAGCAGCTCGTCAACGCTGGCGGCATCCAGGCTGGCGGTGGCCTCCTCGTTGGTGAACTTCTGGAGAGGGGTTGGGATCAGAACCTGAACGGCCATGGCGGCGGTGGTGACGGTGAGGGAGATGGGAACGGAACCGGGGCACTCAGCCCTGGCGTTTGGTGTGGGCTTGCTCCCAGGCGGAGCGGAAGCTGTTGAGCTGGGCTTCGATCAGCCAGGGCTCACCGATCACATCGGCGACGGCCTCGGTGGTTTTGAGGCCGTTGCCGGTGATGTAGGCCACGGTGGTTTCGGCAGGGTCGATCTTTCCCTGCTCCACCAGCTTTTTCAATACGGCGATGGTGGTGCCGCCGGCGGTTTCGGTGAACACCCCTTCAGTTTGGGCCAGCAGCTTGATGCCCTCGATGATCTCGGCGTCGCTTACGGCGGCGATGCTGCCGCCGGTGGAGTTGGCGATGTCGATTGCGTAGGGGCCGTCGGCGGGGTTGCCGATCGCGATCGACTTGGCGATGGTGTTGGGCTTCACCGGTGTGATGAAGTCGCGGCCTTCGGCAAATGCCTGGGCGATTGGGCTGCAGCCTTCGGCCTGGGCGCCGCTGAAGCGCACCGACTTCTCCTCCACCAGCCCTACTTTGATGAATTCATCGAAGCCCTTCCGGATCTTGGTGAACAGCGAGCCGGAAGCCAGCGGTGCCACGATGTGGTCAGGCAGCTGCCAGCCGAGTTGCTCGATCACCTCGTAGCCGAGGGTTTTTGAGCCCTCGGAGTAGTAGGGCCGCAGGTTGATGTTCACGAAGCCCCAGCCGTAGGTGTTGGCTACTTCCGAGCAGAGGCGGTTCACCTGGTCGTAGTTGCCCTTCACCGCCATGAGGGTGGGGTTGTAGATCAATGTGCCCAGCACCTTGCCCAGCTCGAGGTCGCTGGGGATGAACACGCAGCACTCGAGGCCGGCGTGGGCAGCGATGGCGGCGGTTGAGTTGGCCAGGTTGCCGGTGGAAGCGCAGCTCACCGTGGTGAAGCCGAGTTCGCGAGCGCGGGTGAGGGCAACGCTCACCACCCGGTCTTTGAACGAAAGCGTTGGCATGTTGACGCCATCGTTCTTGATGTAGAGATTGCTCAACCCCAGGCGGCGGGCGAGGTTGCCTGCCTTGAGAAGGGGCGTGAAGCCGGTGCCCACATCGATCGGATCACCGTCGATCGGCAGGAAGTCTCGATAACGCCAGATCGAGGCGGGGCCCGCCTCGATCGTGGCCCGGCTCACCCGGGAGCGGATCGCCTCGTAGTCGTAGACCACCTCAAGCGGCCCGAAGCAGACGTCTTCGCAGACGTGGCGGGCGCCGGCCTCGTAGGGGTGGCCGCATTCCTTGCAGCGCAGGCCGGTGAAGCACGGGCCTGAGACGCTGCTGCGGGAGAGGGTGGCGGTCACGTCCAGAACCGGGCAATTAACGGAGATTATCAGCGACACCAGGATGGCGGCGGGAATCCCGAGCTACGGGATCGGGATTATGAGATGCCGGCGCGGCGCTTGTGATTCCGCTGCTTCTCCTTAGTCTCCCTTTGACCACCGTGCGATCCCGGGTGCCGATCCGCCGCCGGCTGCTGCCTCTCATGCTCCTTGTCCCGGCGGCCCTGCTGGCTGCAGTGCTGCTGACGGCGCGGCTGTGGGTGGAATGGAGCTGGTTCAACCAGTTCGGCTGGGGGATGGTGCTGCTGCGCCGTCTCGGCCTGCAGCTGGGCCTGTTCTTGCTCGGAATCGCCGTTGGAGTGGCGCTGCAGCTCTGGTTGGGGCGCTTCTGGCGCGGCGCAGCGCCGGGGCTCTGCAGGGATACTGCGGTGCAGCAGCGGCGTCTCTCCTTAGCAGCGCAGGCCTACGCCGGTGCCCTGCTGCTGCTGCTGATCGCCCAGCTGCTTCCCCTGCTGCTGCTGCTGGGTATGGCCCGGCGTCTGCTCCTCGATCCCTTCAACAGCGGCGCTGCTGCCGGCCTGATCGCTCTTCTGGAGGGCATCCTGCCGCTGCAGACGGGCCCGGCCCTGGCCACAATCCTGGCGCTGCTGGTGCTGGTCGGCGCCTTGCTGCGCTGGCCTCTCACCATGCCGCGAATGCTGGCGGGCTTCGGGTCGCTGGCCGCCGCCGCCGCCCTGGCCCGGGGCTGGGGTGTGTGGTCGCTGGCGTTGCTGATCCCCCGCACCGGCGTCCGTGAACCGCTGCTCGGCGCCGATGTGCGTTTCGGGCTGGCCCGCTTCCCCGCCCTCACGCTGCTGCTCAGCCTCGGCCTGGCCCTGCTGCTGCTCCATCTCGCCGCCGCACTCTGGGGCCAGCTGGCTCGTCCGCCCCAGCTCAGTGATGGACGATTCAGCGGATTTACCCCGCGCCAGCTGCTCGCCCTGCGCCTGCCCCTGGGTCTGCTGATGCTGGCGGTGGCGGCCGCGTTCTGGCTGTCGCGCCACCAGCTCCTGCTGAGCACCAGCGGCAGCGTTCCTGGTGCTGGCTGGGTGGATGTGCACCTATCGCTGCCTCTGCGCACGCTGGCGGCTTTGCTCGCCCTGATCACCGCGGCCCTGCTGCTGCTGCCCCTGCCCCGGCGCGGTTGGCGCGCGCTCGCCTTCCTGTTCAGCGGTGCGCTGATGCTGCTGACCACCCTGCTGGAGGCCCTGCTGCTGCCGATTGCCCAGTTGCTGGTGGTCACCCCCCGGGAACTGGAGCGGGAAGCCCCCTACCTGCGCCGCTCGATCGACGCCACCCGCGCCGCCTTCCAGCTCGACCGGATCCGCACCAGCAACGTCAACCCCAGCCCGCGGCTCACCCGCGAGGATCTCGCCAGCAGTGAGGCCACCATCCGCAACATCAGGCTGTGGGATTCCCAGCCGATGCTCGCCAGCAACCGCCAGCTGCAGCAGCTGCGCGTTTTCTACAGCTTCTCGGAACCCACGGTCGACCGCTACCGCATGGGCGAAGGCATCAGGGCCCAGCAGCAGGTGATGATCACGGCCCGGGAGATCGACAGCTCCGGTCTGCCCCTCGCCGCTCGCACCTGGCTCAACCGCCATCTGGTGTTCACCCACGGCCAGGGCTTCACGGTTTCGCCGGTGAACACCAGCGGCCCCGACGGCCTGCCGGAGTATTTCATCAGCGATCTGGGCTCCAAAAGCCGCATCTCCGGCAGCCCGGAACTGGGCATCAGCCGCGAGCAGGTGAAGGCGGCGATCCCGATCGGCCGCCCCAGCCTCTACTTCGGCTCCCTGCCCCTTCCCTATGCCCTGGCGCCCACCCAGGTGCGGGAGTTCAACTATCCGGAGGGGGACGCCAACGTTTACAACCACTACAACGGCAGCGGTGGCGTGCCGATCGGTACGCCCTTCGGTCGGCTTGCCGCTGCCCTGTACCTGGGGGAACCCCGGCTGTTGGTGGAAGGGGCGCTCACCGCTGAAACGCGTTTGTTGCTGCGGCGGGAGGTGCGCGATCGGGTGGCGCGTCTGGTGCCGTTCGTGCGTTTCGAGGCCGATCCTTATCT
>JBIIJS010000083.1:0-11169 GCA_044233605.1 Cyanobium sp.
TCGGTTGCAGCGCAGCTGCTTGGAGGCGGAAACCTCGATGGCCAATGGCATGGGTCGCCTGAGATTCGAACTCAGGACCAATCGGTTAAAAGCCGAGTGCTCTACCGCTGAGCTAGCGACCCGCCCGGAAGGCGGCCCCGTGGGGCTCTCTGGAACGTATCACCCGGAGGGGGCCTCCCGGCAACCCCGCAAGAGGGGTCGGCGGCGCAGAATCAGCCCAGTGCAGCGCGCCAATCCCGTGGCCCCAGCCGGCAGCCGTTCCTCCTCCCCGCCCTGGCCGGAGCCGCGGGTGGATCCAGACGCCTGGGTGGCCGATTCGGCGGTGCTGATCGGCGACGTCACCCTGGAAGCGGGGGCCAGTCTGTGGCCCACGGCGGTGGCCCGCGGCGATGTCTGCCCGGTGCGGATCGGCCAGGGCAGCAACGTGCAGGACGGGGCGGTGCTGCATGGCGATCCAGGCCAGCCGGTGCTGATCGGCGCCGATGTGACCGTGGGTCACCGGGCCGTGATCCATGGCGCCACCCTGTGCGATGGCTGCCTGATCGGCATCGGCGCGATCGTGCTCAATGGCGTCAGCGTGGGCGCGGGGGCGCTGGTGGCCGCCGGCTCGGTGGTCACGAAAGACGTCCCCGCCGGCGCCCTGGTGATGGGCGCCCCGGCCCAGGTGCGGCGAGAGCTGAGCACCGAGGCGATCGCCGAACAGCGCGAGCATGCCCGCCGCTACCGCAAGCTGGCGATGGTGCATGCCGGCCGCGGTGACGACACGGGCTTCTGATCGTCTGGCCCACGCCTCGAATGCATCGAAATCCGGCTCCCACCGCCGCAGCCCGGCGTTTCAGGAAGATCAGCCCTTAGGATCTGCGCACCTTTTCTCCGTTCGCCGCCATGGATCTCCGGGTTGTGCTCGTCGCTGCTCCGATCGTGCTGGCGGCGTCCTGGGCCGTATTCCATATCGGCCGCGCTGCCGTGGGTCAGCTGCAGCTGATGCTCAAGCGCGCCCGCGCCTGAGGCCCTCGCCAACACTGATATTCCCTGCGGTTGAGCGCTGAAATCCTGGTGATCGGCGCAGGCCTTGCCGGCACAGAGGCCGCCTGGCAGATCGCAAGAGCCGGTCTGGCGGTGCGGCTGGTGGAGATGCGTCCGGTGCGGCGGTCACCTGCCCATCACAGCGGCGAATTCGCCGAGTTGGTTTGCAGCAACAGCTTCGGTGCTCTCAGCAGCGACCGTGCCGCCGGCCTGTTGCAGGAGGAACTGCGCCGCCTCGGCTCCCTGGTGATCGGCACCGCCGATCAGCACGCCGTGCCCGCCGGCGGTGCCCTTGCAGTCGACCGCGGCCGCTACAGCGCCGCCCTCACCGCCGCCCTCGAGGCCCATCCGCTGGTAACGGTGGAGCGCCGCGAGCAGATGGCGCTGCCCACCGAAGGGCAGATCACCGTGCTGGCCACCGGGCCACTCACCGCCGAAGCGCTGGCGGCTGAGCTGAGGGCTTTCACCGGCCGGGCCGACTGCCACTTCTTCGATGCCGCCAGCCCGATCGTGGAGGGCGAGAGCATCGACCTGAATGTGGCCTTCCGCGCCTCCCGCTACGACAAGGGCGACGCCGACTACATCAACTGCCCGATGGACCGGGAGCAATATCTGGCCTTCCGGCAGGAGCTCCTGAACGCCGAGCAGGCGGAACTCAAGGAGTTCGAGCAGGAGAGCGCCAGCTTCTTCGAGGGTTGCCTGCCGATCGAGGAGCTCGCCCGCCGCGGCGAAGACACGATGCGCTACGGCCCGCTCAAGCCGATCGGCCTCTGGGATCCGCGCTGGGGCGACCTGAACGACCGCGAGCTTCGCCGCGCCAAACGCGCCTACGCAGTGGCGCAGCTGCGTCAGGAAGACAAGGGCGGCCGCCTCTGGAACCTGGTGGGCTTCCAGACCAACCTCAAATGGGGCGAACAGAAGCGGGTGTTGCGGCTGATCCCGGGGCTGGAGAACGCCGAGTTCGTGCGCTTCGGCGTGATGCACCGCAACACCTTCCTGGAATCACCCCAGCTGCTGGATGCCACCCTGCAGTTCCGCCGCCGGCCCAGCCTGCTGGCGGCAGGCCAGATCACCGGCACCGAGGGCTATGCGGCGGCGGTGGCCGGCGGCTGGCTGGCCGGCACCAACGCCGCCCGGCTGGCGATGGGCCTCCAACCCATCAGCCTGCCGCCCACCACGATGATCGGCGCCCTCACCCACTTCGTCGCCGAGGCCCCCTGCGGCGGCGAGGGCAAACGGGGCGGCTTCCAGCCGATGCCGCCCAACTTCGGCCTGCTGCCCGAGTTGCCCGTCCGCATCAAGGGCAAACGCGAGCGTTACGGGGCCTACCGCGACCGGGCCCTGGCTGAGCTGGAGCCCTTCCGCACCGCCCCGCACCAGCGGCAGCCGGTGCCGGCCTGCTGACAGGAGCCATCGGTTCCACCCGAGCCGCGCCTGGGGTGGCGACAATCAAATAACGAGCCCGTTGTTCCCGATGCAGATCCGGCTGGGCTGCGTGATCAGCATCGATTGTCCGGTGGCCACCCCGGCCCTGGCCCTGGTACATCCCCACAGCAGCCGCCGCGACGATCTGATCGGAGCGGAACGGCTGCACCTCGCACCGGAGCGCACCACCGAAGTGCTCGTCGACCGGGACGGCAATCGCTGGTGCCGCTTCCTTGCGGCCGCCGGCAGCACCACGCTCCGCTACGAGGCGATCCTGCGCGACGCGGGCGAGCACGATCCCGTGGTGCCGCGGGCACGGGCCTGCGCCGTGCAGGCGCTGCCGATCGAGAGCTACCGCTACCTCAACCCCAGCCGCTACTGCGACAGCGACAACGAATCCCTCCTGACGCTTGCCTGGAGCGAGTTCGGCGCCATTTCGCCGGGCTGGGGGCTGGTGGAGGCCATCGGCAGCTGGGTGTACGGCCACCTCAGCTACGACAAGGCCACGGCCTCTCCCTTCCGCACCGCCAGCGATGCCCTGCGCGGCGGTGTGGGCGTCTGCCGCGACTATGCCCACCTTGGCATCGCCCTCTGCCGAGCACTCAACATCCCCGCCCGCTACTGCAGTGGCTACCTGCCTGACGGTACGGGCGATGACGGCCATCACCCACTCGATTTCACCGCCTGGTTCGAAGCCTGGCTGGAAGATCGCTGGTACGTGTTCGATCCGCGCCACAACAGGCCTTGCGCTGGCCGGGTGCTGATCGGCCGCGGCCGCGACGCGGCCGACGTGCCCTTCCTGCGCAGCTTCGGCGCCCACCGGCTGGAGAACTTTGAGGTGATCACCGAGCTGTAGGCCGATGCCGCGGCCCCCCTGCTCTGCGGCACCTGAACCCCTACTGCTGCAGAGGCAGGGGCACCGGCCCGATTGCGCTGTGTCCGGTGCGCACCGAACAGCGCCCGGCCGCATCCCGCTCCTCACCCGGGGGGCAGTCATGGAGTTCGAGCCGCTCCCGCAACCAACGCTCGCAGAGAGCCTGAAGGCTCACCCCCTCCGCCGCGGCGACGTCGCTGAGCCGCTGTTGCAGCTCAGGCTCGATCACAAGGTCTGGCCAGGGGGAGAGGGAGGTCACAGTCGGGTGCGATCGCAGACCACCCCCAGCATGGCCGAAGCGATGGCGCCCGGGCCAGCCTCCCGCAGCCGGGCCACCACCGATTCCTAGGGTCGATGGCAGCAGCAGCGCCATCTTGAACGCCACCGCCTCACCCCACTGCGACGTGCTTGTGATCGGCAGCGGCATCGGCGGCCTGGTGACGGCCAGCCAGCTGGCCGCCAAGGGGGCGAAGGTGCTCGTGCTGGAGCGCTACCTGATCCCCGGAGGCAGCGGCGGCAGTTTCCGGCGCGACGGCTACACCTTCGATGTGGGCGCGTCGATGATCTTCGGCTTCGGCGAGAGGGGCCACACCAACCTGCTCACCCGCGCCCTGGCCGATGTGGGCCAGCACTGCGCCACCATCCCCGATCCCGCCCAGCTGGAGTACCACCTCCCCGGCGGCCTCACCGTGGCGGTGGATCGCGACTACGAGCGCTTCCTCGCCGATCTCACCGCCCTGTTCCCCCATGAGGCCAGAGGCATCCGCGCCTTCTACGACACCTGCTGGCAGGTGTTCCGCTGCCTCGACGCGATGCCGCTGCTTTCGCTTGAGGATCCGGCCTATCTGGCCAAGGTCTTCTTCCAGGCGCCGCTGGCCTGCCTGGGCCTGGCCCGCTGGCTGCCCTTCAACGTGGGCGATGTGGCCCGCGCCCACATCCGCGATGAGCAGCTGCTGCGCTTCATCGACATGGAGTGCTTCTGCTGGTCGGTGATGCCTGCGGATCGCACGCCGATGATCAACGCCGGCATGGTGTTTTCCGACCGCCACGCCGGAGGCATCAACTACCCCAGAGGTGGCGTGGGGGTGATCGCCGAGAAGCTGGTGGCCGGCCTGGAGGCCCACGGCGGCGCGATCCGCTACGGCGCTCGCGTCACTGCGGTGCTGCTGGAAGGTGAGGGGCCCAACAGCCGCGCGGTGGGGGTGCGGCTGGCCAGCGGCGAGGAGCTGAGGGCGCAACGGGTGGTGAGCAACGCCACCCGCTGGGACACCTTCGCCGGTGAAGCCGGCAGCGAGGGCGCCGTGGCACGCCCGCTGGTGGATGCCGCCCACACGCCGGCGGCCGAACACACCTGGCGGCGCCGCTACCGGCCCTCCCCCTCCTTCCTCTCCCTGCATCTGGGCGTGGCGGCCGAGGCGATCCCACCCGGCACCCATGTGCATCACCTGCTGCTCGAGCGCTGGCAGGACATGGAGGCCGAGCAGGGGGTGGTGTTCGTCTCGATGCCGTCGTTGCTCGATTCCTCCGTCGCCCCCGCCGGCCACCACATCGTGCACACCTTCACCCCCTCCTCGATGGAGGCCTGGCAGGGGCTCACTCCAGCGGCCTACCGGGCGAAGAAACAGGCCGATGCCGAGCGCCTGGTCGCCCGCCTCGAGGCGATCCTGCCGGGGCTGAAGGGGGCGATCCGCCACAAGGAGATCGGCACCCCCCGCAGCCACCGCCGCTTCCTTGGCCGCATGGGCGGCAGCTACGGGCCGATTCCGGCGATGCGCCTGCCGGGCCTGCTGCCGATGCCGTTCAACCGCACCGGCGTGCGCAACCTCTACTGCGTGGGCGATTCCTGCTTCCCCGGCCAGGGCCTCAACGCCGTGGCCTTCAGCGGCTTCGCCTGCGCCCACCGCATCGGCGCCGACCTTGGCCTCAACCCCTGGCGCCTGCCCGACTGAAATCCCTGGGGCGGCTGGCCGGTGAAGAGCGCCTCTTCGACGCCATCCCCAGCGAGTACGGCCCCACCCATCCCACCGGCACCCGCTACCACGACGACCGCCGGCCTGAGCTGTACTGATCCACCGCTCACGGGGGGCCATCTCGGCCCATAGGCTTGACGCCCTTTCTCCGTTCCGCCGCTGCCCTGCGATGGCTTCCGCCCCCTTCCCCAGCTCTGCCGAACTGGCCCGCTACCTCGAGGCCCGCGGCGAGCTGGGCAAACCCTGGATGTGGCAGCTGCTGCGCCTCATCAAGCTGAAGGAATCGAAGGATTCCCTTACACCGGAGGAGTACATGAGCCGCCTGCAGGATGCCCACGCCGACCTGATGCGGCTCGGTGAGTTCTGGAAGGGCCGCGAAACTGAGGTGTTCGGCGGCATCTATCGTCCCTCGGAGCTGATCGAGCCCCTGCCGGGCAGCCCCGACGACCGATGAGCGCCTCGGGAACGGCAGCCCCGGAGCCGGAAGCAAGGCCCCTGCAGATCCATCAGGTTTATCCGATGGCGCCGCTGATCCGCTTCACCCTGCTGACCCTCTACCTGGCCCTGGTGCTTCCCCTGCCGCCGCTGGCGCCGCCGCCGCTGCGGGCTCCCCTGCTGGTGGCGGTGCCCCTGGGGCTGCTGCTGGTGCTGGCCGCAAGCAGCGAGCGGGTCGAACTCGATGACGAGGGCCTGCGCGTCGGCCATCCGGCCTGGTGCCGCTGGCTGCTCCGCCGCGGCTGGAGCCTCGCCTGGAGCGAGGTGAGCGGGCTCACGCCGGTGAGCACCAGCCAGGGGGGGCGCGTCTGGTACGTGCGTCAGCGCGGCGGCAGGTCAGCAGGCGGGGGCCAGGCCTACCTTCTGCCCCAGCGAGTGGCCCGCTTCGACGACTTCCTGGCGCGCTTCAGCCAGGCGAGCGGGGTGGACACCAGCGCCGTGGGCCGCATCAGCCCGCCCTGGACCTATCGGCTGCTGGCTGTGCTGAGTGGATTGTTGCTGGTGGCTGAACTTGTGGGCCTGGCCATCGGCCTGCCCCAGACCTGAGCGCCCAACCAGTGCGAAAGCCCTAACGGGCGTTGCCGTTGCTGGGCACCAGCACAGCGCTGGAGCTGCCGGCCACCGACTCCTCCGCATCCGGCAGGTTGTCGAGACTGAAGCGGTAGCCCTGTTGACGCATCGTCTCGATGCCACCGCCTTCGCCGAGACCGGCCTGCTCGAGCTTGCGGCGCAGGGTGAGCACCTGGGTATCGACCGAGCGGGGACCGCCGCTGAACGGAGGCCAGGCCATGCGCAACAGTTCCTGGCGGGTGCGCACCACCCCGGGCGGCATCAACAGGGCACAGAGCAGGGCGAACTCCCGCGGACTCAGCTCCACCGGCTGATCGCGGAGGGTGACCTGGCGCAGCAACAGGTGCACCTCCAGCGGCCCGACACAGACCCGTTCCTGCAGGCCGGTGCCGCTGCGGCGCAGCAGCGTGCGGCAGCGGGCCGCCAGCTCCTCGAGGCCGAAGGGCTTGCGCAGCACATCATCGGCGCCGCCATCGAGCAGCGCTACCACCGGTTCTGAACCGGAGCGAGCGGTGAGCACCATCACCGGGCAGTGCAACTGGGCAGCGAGGCGCAGGGCTGAGGTTTCCTCCAGCAGCTCAGCACTCACCAGAAGATCGGGGGACTGTTCGTGGCAGATCTCCAGCGCATCACGGGCAGAGGCCACTGCGGCGGCGAGATGGCCGTCCTGACGTAGCCGTTGAGCCAGCACCGTTCGCAGGGTGGCATGGGGCTCCACCACCAAGACCCGCTTGGGCTGACCTCCGGATTCGGACACGTTCGCCTGGGTCATGCGGCTGGGATGATGGGAGGGCGGTGAAGGAAAGGGAAACGCCTGCGGTGCTGTTGGCGCAACCCTGACATGTCTCCGGCGGCGGATAAGGAGCCTGGACTCAACTGTGTGGCTACGCTAACGGGTCCGGACTCACACAGCCCGTAGCCTGCGCTGCCTTTTCAACCGTCACTCCCGCTTCGGTTCTCCCCCCGCACGGGGCTGACACAGACGGCAGAATGGTTGCGGGCCTTAGCACTCATCGTGCTCGAACGCATCGTGCTCGAACATCCCGACGCCATCCGCCATTTCCAGTCGCTGTGCGACGCGTGCCAGGAGCTGGCCCACCGGCACCACGGCCCTTCGGAGCTCCGCCTCTATGCCGACGGCTACCTGCATGCCCTGCGGCGCACCGGCGTGCTCGATCACCACTCCCAGCGGCGTGTGGAAGAGCTGATCGACCGCTGGATCCGCGATCCCTCCGGTTTCATCGGTCCCGACGGCGACCCTCGCACCCTGTTCGAAAGCCGCCCCCACTGAAGCGGTCCAGGCCCCGGGCCAGCTCAGGAAGCCTGAGCGGAAGCCTCAGGAAGCCAGAGCCACAGCGAGGGTTTCGCGCAGCTCACCGCTGTTGTACATCTCGATCAGGATGTCGGAGCCGCCGAGGAATTCGCCGTTCAGGTACACCTGCGGAATCGTCGGCCAGTCGGAGAACTCCTTGATGCCCTGACGGATCTCCATGTCGGAGAGCACGTCGAAGGTTTCGAACGGCACGCCGATCGAGTGCAGGATCTGAACCACGTTGTTGGAGAAGCCACACTGGGGCATCAGCTTGCTGCCCTTCATGAACACGAAGACCGGGCTGCTGCCGATCAGCTCCTTGATGCGTTGCTGAAGCTGGGCGTCCATCGGAATCTCGGGGGCTGAAAATCAGGGGGTGACGGTCTGCACGGCGAGGGCGTGGATCGCCTCGCTGGCCAGTTCGCTGCGCAGGGCGCCGTAGACAAGCTGGTGCTGGCGCACACGGTTGAGGCCGGCGAAGGCCTCGGACACCACCCGCACCTGCAGGTGGTCACCGCCGCCTGTGAGGTCTTCGACCTCCACCACGGCGCCGGGAAGGGCGCGGCAGATCGCTGTCTTGACCTGGTCCGGATGCACCATGAAGGTGGAGGCTGGGATGCGTCGAGCGGAAATCTAGTCAGGGGGCGGCGGCAGCGGCGTCGCGGTTCAGGGGCTGGGCACCGGAGCGGTGTAAGGGGTGGTGACGAAACCGATCTCGATCAGCTGCTGATAGGCACGGCGTCCCACCTCGGTGGTGGGCGTCATGCTGGTGACCACCTCCACCAGCAGGGGCACCGCCACCTCCGGCTGGCCCTGGCGGCGGAACAGGGCCGCCAGACGCATGTTGGCGTCGGCCAGCAGATCGAGGGTCTGGCGGCCCTTGTCGTCCATCTCCCGGGGGATGCGGGCGTCGAGGCCGCGGAAGGCGCCGCTGAGGCTTCGGTAGAAGCCCAGTAGGCGCCGGGCAGCATCACGGGCCTGGTCGAACTGGCGGCGGGCCTCCGCCAGATTGCCGGCTGCCACGGCGGCATCACCCCGCTGCAACAGGGTGCGCACGGCATTCACATCAAAGGCGCTGCCGGCCTGCACCGAGCCGGCGGCCTCAGCCTGGGCCCACACCGGAGCGCTGCCGACCGCCAGCCCCAGGCAGGTGGCAGCGGTGGCCAGGGCCAGGGCACCGCGGCGATGCCAGGCGGCACGGCCGGGGCGGGGGGCCGGTACGGAAAGCCTGATCACGTCGATGCCGGAGCGAAACCGCCGGACTCTACGCAGAAGTGACGGGCCGGCCCAGGGCACGGCGGGCCGCTTGCTCGGCCGACTGCAGGGCATCACTGAGATCGGCGGTGAGGGCCCGGGCTGCCTCCCGGCCACTGCCGCTCACCTGCAGCGGCTCGCCGAAGCAGAGGGCCGCGCGGCCGCCGGGCCGGGGCCGGACCGGGGAGTAAGCGATGCCCACCGGCACCACTGGCACCGCCACCCCACGACCGGCGGCCAGCAGGGCCAGACGGCCCAGCCCCTGCTGCAGCCGGATCGGGCTGTCATCGCGATGGATGCGGCCCTCCGGGAACACCACCAGCTGCTGGCCCTGAGCCAGTAGATCCACCGCGTAACGCAGGCTCGCGGTGGTGGGGCGGCGCTGATCCACCGGGAAGCAGCCGAGACGGTGCAGGAACCAGCCCTGCAGACCCTTCATCTCATCAACGGTGACCATGAAGCGGCAGTCGCGTCCGGTGACGCGCCGCCCGGCGGCGTGGGGCAGGATCAGGGCATCCCAGCGGGCCCGGTGCGTGGGTGCCAGCAGCACCGGCCCGTTGCGGGGCAGATGCTGATCGCCGATCACCTCGATCGTGCGGAACCAGGCGGGCAGGGCCAGGTCCTGGGTGGCGACCATCGCCAGGGGCGAAAGCCAGGGGCTGATGCCGTTGCAGAGACCGCGCTCGCGGGCCAGGGCCAGGGCGCCACCGGGATCGGCCGTGGTTGCCGGACTCGACGGTGCGGCGTTCTCTCGCTCCACGAGTTGCTGGCTCACAGGTCTCTCTGCGCCGTCGTCCGGCCGGACGATTGGAGCGGAGCCAGCGGGGCGGCCAACACGGGTGGAAGTGTGATGAGACGGTTGATCCGACCCTAGGGGCAGGCGCCGTTGCGGCTGGAGGGCGTCGGGCAGTTGGCGCAGCGGCCGCCCCGTACGGTGCTGACAGGTCGCAGCCCGCCATCCCGCCGCCATGGCCAGCCTCGGAGTCAACATCGATCACATCGCCAACGTGCGCCAGGCGCGGCGCACCGTGGAACCCGATCCGGTGAGCCTCGCCGTGCTGGCCGAGCTGGGCGGTGCCGACGGCATCACCGTGCACCTGCGCGAAGACCGGCGCCACATCCAGGAGCGCGACGTGGAACTGCTGCGCGCCACCGTGCGCTCCCGCCTCAACCTCGAGATGGCCGCCACCAAGGAGATGGAGGCGATCGCCCTGCGCATCCGACCCGACATG
This sequence comes from Cyanobium sp., assembly GCA_044233605.1. Lineage (GTDB taxonomy): Bacteria > Cyanobacteriota > Cyanobacteriia > PCC-6307 > Cyanobiaceae > Cyanobium. Next base: position 10,159 of record JBIIJS010000083.1, read on the forward strand.
GTCACCCTGGTGCCGGAGCGGCGCGAGGAGGTGACCACCGAAGGGGGGCTCGACGTGGCCGCTCAGGTGACGGCCCTGGCCGGCCTGGTGGAGCGGCTGCAGGGGGCCGGCATCGGCGTCAGCCTGTTCGTCGATGCCGATCCGGCCCAGCTCGATGCCTGCTGCGCCACCGGCGCCCGCTGGGTGGAACTGCACACCGGCCGCTACGCCGAGGCTGATTGGCAGGGGCAGATCGGTGAGCTGGCACGGCTCAGCGATGGAACGGCCCTGGCCCGCTCCCTGGGGCTGCGGGTCAACGCCGGCCATGGCCTCACGTATCAGAACGTGGAGCCGATCGCTGCGATTGAGGGGATGGAGGAGCTCAACATCGGCCATACGATCGTGGCCAGGGCCCTGGCCGTGGGGCTCACCGAAGCCGTGCGGCAGATGCGCGCCCTGGTTCAGAATCCAAGGCGGGAGCCCCTGTTCGGCTCCGCCCAGCCCTGAGCCGCCCCATGTCCGACGCCGCGACCACGTATCACTTCATTGCCGCCAGCGAACGCTTCCTGTGTGAGGAAGAACCCCTGGAGGAAGTGCTGCGGGAACGGCTGCGCAACTACGGCGAACACAACCGGCCGATCGACTTCTGGCTGGTGCGTCGACCGACCTTCCTGGAAGCATCAGAGCTGGCCGATCTCGCTGCCGCCGTTCCCCGGCCCGCCGCCGCCGTTGTCTCCACCGACGAGCGCTTCATCACCTTTCTGAAGCTGCGCCTCGAGTTCGTGGCCCGTGGCTCGTTCCAGGCGCCCTCGGCGTCGATCGCCGATCCCCTGGCCAGCGCGGCCTGAGCTGCTGCGGCGCCGGTGCAGAGCGCTCAGAACAGGCCCAGGAAACGGCGGCGACCCTCCTGCGGCCCAGACCTGCCCTGACCGCCATCCTGCTGGTAGCGGGGAGTGTTGTCACCGATGGTGAGCACCGCCTGCTTGTTCTTCCACCACACCCAGTCGCGGATCGGCGGGGTGTTGCGCAGTT
>JBIIJS010000084.1:0-11078 GCA_044233605.1 Cyanobium sp.
ATCTCCAGCGCCATCGCCTTCTGACGCTCGCGAGGATTCTCGGGAAGGGTCGCCAGATTGAGATCGGTGAGCAGGGTGAGGTAGTCGTTCACCACGGCATCGGGCACTTTCTCCAGCTTGGAGTACATGTCTAACGGCAGCTCGCGGAGGCCCACCGTGTTGCCCAGGCTCTTGCTCATCTTCTGCACCCCATCGGTGCCTGGCAGGATCGGCAGCAGCAGGCCAAACTGCGGCCGCTGGCCGTGGTGGCGCTGCAGATCGCGGCCCATGGCCACGTTGAACTTCTGGTCGGTGCCGCCCAGCTCCACATCAGCCTCAATCGCCACCGAGTCGTAGCCCTGCAGCAGCGGATAGAGAAACTCGTGCAGGGAGATCGGCGTGCCAGAGCCATAGCGGTTGGCGAAGTCTTCCTTGGCCAGCATCTGGCCCACGGTGCTGGTGCCCAGCAGATCAATCACCTCGGGGAGATTGAGCCCAGCCAGCCACTCACTGTTGCGGCGCACCTCCAGGCGACCGGGGGTGTCGAAGTCGAGCAGGGCGCGCTCGCGCGGCTGGCCGAGGCCGAGCTGCACCAGGTAGGTTTCGGCGTGCGCCTCAACCTCGGCGGCGCTGAGCGCCGGGCGGGTAACGCTCTTGCCGGTGGGATCACCGATGCGGGCCGTGAAATCACCGATGATCAGCACCGCCGTGTGGCCCGCGTCCTGGAAGGCCCGCAGCTTGCGGAACAGGATCGCGTGGCCCAGGTGGATGTTGCTGCCGGTGGGGTCGATGCCCAGCTTCACCCGCAGCGGCCGGCCCTGCCCCTGCGCCTGCTCCAGCAGAGCCGCCAGGGTCTGATCCGGATCGCCGGCAGGGAAGAGATCGGCGATGCCCCGCACCAGCCAGGGCGGCAAGGCGGGGCGGCCCCCTCCGGCGGCGCCTCCCACCTGATCACCCGCTGCCTGCGCCACCGGCTCATCCGTTGCTGGGAGGCTGGATCGTATGGCAGCCACCGCAGCGGAGGGCTCAGCCGGCTGCTTCCAGCTGGCTCTTCATGCGTTCGAGGGTCTGGTGCATCTGCTCGAACATCCGCTCGGGCGTGAGGCCGAACTGGCCAAGCTGGGTGCGCAGCTGCTCCACGGTGAGCTTGGCCTGGAAATCCTCCGAGAGCTCGAAGCGCTTCATGAACACGCGGTAGCGATCCATCATCTCCTCCATGCGCTCGATGTAGAGCTTCTTGCCCTCCCGGTCGAACTTGCCGTAGTCGCTGCCCAGCTGCATCAGCTGCTGGTAATCGGTGAACAGGCTCCTGGCCTCCTCCTGCACGATCTCGGAATCGAAGAAGGCCATGGCGAAGTGGGAGACCAGCGCGTTGCCCATGATTCTGCGAAACGCCGCGCCGGCTTGGGAGTGCGGATCCACGCATCACCCCCGCCGCCCAAGCCGGCACGGGGGGCGGCCACAGAATGGAGGAGGCGAAACGCTCGAATGCCTTGGACTTCACCCCCATGCTGGCGCAGGTCCAGGCCAACAACCAACTCACCGGCGATCTGCTCGGTGATGCCAGGGTCGTGATCTGCCTGGGCAGTCGCGCCCAGATCAGCTTCCTGGTGGGCCACAGGGGCAACAACGGCAAGATCATCGGTGCCGCCACCACCGAAGACGAGGGGCTGGAACTGGCCGAGCGCCTCCAGCCCGATTTCCTGTTCACATCCGATGCCCTGGAGGAAGGCTGCGGCCTGGCGCTGGTCCTGAAGGTGAAGCGTCGTCTGCATGAGATCCGCACACTGCTGATGATCCGCGGCCTGCCGTCGCGACCGGGCATCCAATCCGCCATCCATGCAGGCTGCGACGGCATCCTGCTGGAATCGAGGATGGGGATGGGCACGGGTCTGGAGGCGATCCGCACGGTCTGCGGCGGAGGCATCTACCTGGATCGGGGCCTTGCACCAGCCCTGTCCCTGCCCGACGGGCCACAAGAGACAACGGCCCGTCGGGCCCCGCCGAACCTGAGCCCGCGGGAGCTCGACGTGCTCGCCCGACTGGTGGGAGGGGAGAGCAACGCCACCATCGCCCAGCACCTCTTTGTCTCGGTCGACACCGTCAAGACCCACCTGCGCAACGCGCAGCTCAAGCTGCAGGCCCGCGACCGCACGCACGCGGCCGTGCTGGCCCTGCAATTCGGGCTGATCGACTGGCCCGAGCCAGCGGCAGGCCGCTAACTTCAGAGCCGTTGAGCGGCGTTGCGGTCCCATGGCCAGGCGTCCCTGGTTGGATCCCCTGGCACGACGGTTGCTGATCGCCACCGGCCAGCTCCCTGCGGCGGCACAGGCACCGGAGCCTGCCGATGAAGCCGATGAGGCCGTGGAGAAGGAGCTGCTGGCCCTGCGGCTGCGCCACAATCCGGCCCTGCAGCTGTGTGATGCGGCCGATGTGCGCCGCGCCGCCGCCCTCGGCTGGCGGCTTGATGTGAACCGGGCCAGCGCCGCCGACTGGCGACGGCTGCCCGGCTGCCGGGCTGAGCAGGTCGACCTGCTGCTGCGCCTGCAGGCCGGCGGCGTCCAGCTCAGCGGTCCCGACGACCTGCAACAGCTGCTGGGGCTCGATGACCAGCAGCTGAGCGCCTGGCTGCCGCTGCTGAGCTTCCAGTGGTACGGCGAACCAGCACCCTCGACGCCGGCACCGTTGGCGGTGAACCGCGCCACGGCGGCCGTGCTGGAGCAGCGCCTGGGTCTTTCGCCGGAGCGCTGCCGGCGGCTGCTGGCGGAGCGAGCCCGCGCTCCCTTCCGCGACCTGGCCGAACTGCAGCAACGCCTGCAGCTGCCCCCTTCACTGGTGGAACGCTGGATCGGCCAGGTGTGCTTCGATGCTGCCCCGCTCTCGCCGGAGCTGCCCCCCACGCGGCGGCGGCGTTGATGGGCCGCCAGGGGGAGCTGTTTGCCGCCACCGCCCTGGGCGACGGCCCGGCGGCGCCAACCCCAGCGCCGCCGCTGCTGCGCCAGCAGCTGCTCACCTGGCAGGCCCGCGTGACCGGCCACCAGGGACCGCTGTTCGCCGGCGACGATCCCGGGACGCAGCAGGGGCTGCTGTTCGGCGCACTCCCGAGCGGCGGAGCGGCGCCGCCTGGCGATCCCGGCAGCCTGGCGGCGGGGCTCAATCCCCTCAGCCTGCAGGCCCGGAGCCTCTCCTTCTGGCGCTGGCCCAGCCCGCCCCGCCAGGGCGCCGCCCTCTATCTGGTCACCGACCGCCCGGCCGAGCCATCGCCACCGCTGCTGCTCTACGTGGGCGAGACGGCCCGGGCCGACCGCCGCTGGAAGGGCGATCACGACTGCAAGAGCTACCTGGCCGCCTACAGCGAGGCCCTGGCGCGGGCCGGCCTGGCGGCCCGGCTGGCGATCCGCTTCTGGTACGACGTGCCCGGCGGCACCCGCGAGCGCCGGGCCCTGGAGCAGGCCCTGATCCGCCTCTGGCTGCCTCCCTTCAACAAGGAGACCCGCGATCGCTGGGCCACCCCGTTCACGGCCGAGCCCAGCTGATCGCGGAGCGGCGGGCCACCTGGAATGGATCGCTACGATCGCCGCTCGCCCTGCCCCCGGCCCGAGAAGCATGGAATTCCGCTGTGTAGGTCCGTCCACCACCGATGCTGAGAGCTGGGACGGCGACACGCTGGCCGTGGGCCTGTTCAGCGACCCGGAGCATCCGGGGCGTCGTCGGCTGCAGCAGGAGTTCGGCGACGCGCTGGAGGAGCACCTGGAGCTAAGGCGCTTCAAGGCCAAGCCCGGCGAGGCCCTCTGCATCGAACGCCTGGGGCAGCGCCCCTCCACCCTGGCGATCGTGGGCCTGGGCGAAGCATCCTCCTTCCACCTCACCGCCCTGCGCAACGCCGTGGCCAGCGCCACCCGCATCGCCGCCAAAGTGGGCTGCCAGCACCTGGGCCTGCGGATGCCGGTGGAGGGGCTCGGCGGCGCCGCCGCCGCCGCTGCCATGGCCGAGGCGGCCCGGCTGTGCCTCTACGCCGACCAGCGCTTCAAGAGCGAGAGCGAACCGAGCAGCCTGCCGGGGCGGGTGAGCCTGCTGGAGCTGCCGCTGGAGGCTGCCGAGGGGCTGGAGCACCTCGATGCGATCTGCGGCGGGGTGGAGCTGGCCCGCCAGCTGGTGGCGGCACCGCCGAACGTGGCCACCCCCCAGGCCCTGGCCGATGTGGCCGCCGAGATCGCCCGCGAATACGGCATGGAGCTGAAGGTGCTGGAGCGGGAAGACTGCGAAACGCTGGGCATGGGCGCCTATCTGGGCGTGGCGCAGGGCTCGGATCTGCCGCCGAAGTTCATCCATCTCACCTACCGGCCCGCTGGGGAGACGAAACGGCGGGTGGTGCTGATCGGGAAAGGACTCACCTTCGATTCGGGCGGCTACAACCTCAAGACGGCTGGCTCCCAGATCGAGATGATGAAGTACGACATGGGCGGCAGCGCCGCCGTGCTCGGCGCCGCCCGCGCCCTCGGCCAGCGCAGGCCGGAGGGGGTGGAGGTGCACGTGATCGTGGCCAGCTGCGAGAACATGATCAGCGGGAATGCCATCCACCCCGGCGACATCCTCACCGCCTCGAACGGCACCACGATCGAGATCAACAACACCGACGCCGAGGGCCGCCTCACCCTCGCTGACGCGCTGGTGTACGCCAGCCAGCTCGAGCCCGACGCGATCGTGGATCTGGCCACCCTCACCGGTGCCTGCGTGATCGCCCTGGGCGAGGAGATCGCCGGCCTATGGAGCACCAGCGACCTGCTGGCCGACGGCCTGCTCTCCGGCGCCGTCGCCGGTGGCGAAGCCCTGTGGCGGATGCCGCTGCGCGACTCCTACCGCACGGGTCTCAAGAGCACCCTGGCCGACCTCAAGAACACCGGTCCGCGGCCGGGTGGCTCGATCACCGCCGCCCTGTTCCTGCGCGATTTCGTGGGCGAAAGCATCCCCTGGGCCCATATCGACATCGCCGGCACGGTCTGGAGCGACAAGGCCCGCGGCCAGGACCCGGCCGGCGCCACCGGCTTCGGCGTGCACACCCTGGTGAACTGGATCTGCGACGGCGCCCCGGCCTAGGTTGACTGCTGCTGCGCCGTGCCGATGGCCGCTCCCAAGATCCGCTGGTACGTCAAGGCCCAGCTGGGCGTGCTGCTGCTGCCGGCTGGGCTGTGCGTGTTCGGCGAGGCGGTGATCCGCAAGGCGTTCCAGCCGGATCGGGGCCCATGGTTCTGGTACGGCACCCTTGGCCTGATCCTGATCAACGCCGGCGTGGGATTGATGATCGAAAGCGGCCTGCTGCGCGGCTACCCCGGCCGGCTGCGCGATTGAGCCCTCAGGCGGCCAGACCGGTGCGGCATACGCTTCGATCGGTGAGGGAAAGCCGATCGGGAGGCGATTCCAGCTCATGGATCTGCCAGTGGGCATGCTCGCCACACTGGTCCAGAAGCAGGTCAAGCTGTTCGGCCGCCTGGTTCGGCGAGGGGTAGGGGCCGATGTGCCGGGTATGCAGACCATCGCGGATCGTCAGCAGATACATACGCAAGCGGTGTCGCGGGACGCGCACACGCTAAGACTGGTCTGAGGCGATGGACAGCCCGAAAGACGCCATTGATGCTCAGACGGAGGGAGCGGTCCAGGGCACATCACTGCGGGCCTGCTTGCCCCACACCGCATCAAGCCGGCGGTTGCGGCCGCACGACCAGCGGTAGTAGCGGTACTGGATGCCGTTGCGGCGCGCGTAGTTCTGGTGGTAGTCCTCGGCCGGCCAGAATTTGCTCAACGCCTTCACCTCCACCTGAATCGCCGAGGCGGGCCGGCCCAGTTCCCGGGCCGCCGCCACCAGGCTGTTGCGGGCCTCCACCGCCTGGGTGGCACTGGTGGTGAAGATCGCCGGCCGGTAGGAATCGCCGCGGTCGCAGAACTGACCGCCGCCGTCCAGCGGATCGATGTTGCGCCAGTAGGCGCGCAGCAGCTTCTCGTAGCGCAGGCGGGTGGTATCAAAGCGCACCCGCACCACCTCGCGGTGACCGCTGCCTCCGGCCGACACCTGGCGGTAGGTGGGGTTGGTCAGCTTGCCACCGCTGTAGCCGCTGCTCACATCGAGCACACCGGGCAGCCCTTCGAGATCGTGCTCCAGGCACCAGAAGCAGCCTCCGGCCAGCACCGCCTCCTCGGTGGCGGCCAGGGCGGGCGCCGCCGCACCCAGCAGCAACAGCAGGGCAAACAGCAACGAAAGCAGCCGCTGGGCAGGGCGAGGAGCGGAGGGCGGGATGGGGCGCATGGCGGGCGCGGTCAGCCGGTGGCGGGGAGCTGGTCGAGAATGGCAGCGGCGGCGCGGTCGGTGACGCCGGGTTCGCCCAGGGCCTGCCGCAGCCGACCGTAGCCTTCGAGGATGCGCTGGCGGGGCTCCCCGGCCGGATCGAGCAGCGGCGCGAGAACCGCCAGGATCCCCTCCGGCGTGAGCTCGCTCTGCAGCAGCTCCGGAACGAGGCGTTCGCCGAGCACCAGATTCACCGGCGAGATGTGGGCCACATGGAAACGCAGCAGGTGCTCCGCCACAAAGGCGGTGAGGCGGCTGACGCGGTAGCCGGTCACCTGGGGCACTCCGCGCAGAGCCAGCTCCAGGTTGGCCGTACCAGACTTGGTGAGCGCCGCGTCGGCGGCGGCGCAAAGCTGCGGCCGCAGGCGGTTGGCCTCCTCAGCGGCAAAGATGCGAGCGCGCACCCCGGCACCCTCCAGCGCCTGGCCCAGCGGCGCCTCGAAACCCGCCAGGCCGGCCGGCACCAGCAGCTCCAGGCTGGGATGGCGCCGCTGCAGCCGGGCGACAGCCTCGACCATCGGCGGCAGCAGATAGCGCAGCTCCTGGCTGCGGGACGCGGGCAGCAGCAGCAGCACCGGCGCGGCCGCATCGAGTCCCAGCTGACGCCGAGCCTCCTGCCGCGACGGCAGGTTGCTGAGGGTGTCGATCAGCGGATGGCCCACCCAGGTGACCTGTGCGCCACGGGAGCCGTAGAAGCGCGCCTCCTCCGGGAAGATCGCCAGGATCTGGTCACTGAAACCGATCAGCCGGGTGGTGCCGCCCTCCCCCATGCGGAAGGCCCACTCCTGCGGGGCGATGTAGTAGGTGATCGGCACAGCGGGGTAGGTGCGCCGCAGCTTCAGGCCCAGGTTGACGTTGGCGCCCATGTAATCGATCAGCACCACGCCGTCGGGCGGATGCTCGCGCAGCCAGCGACGCAGACGGGCCTGCAACCGCAGGGTGGGCAGGATCAGCGGCACCGCCTCCCACAGGCCGATGGCACCGAGGTTGGCAGTGTCGGCCAGCAACCGGGCACCGGCCTCACGCATGCGGGATCCGCCGAGGGCCACCACCTCCAGCTCCAGGCCGCGTCGGGCAGCCTCGCGGTGCAGGGCTGCGATCAGCAGGGAGCCCTGCAGATCACCGGAAACCTCCCCGGTGCTGATCAGCAGCCGCGCCATCAGCGCTGGGCCGGCAGCGGTCCACGCCGGCCCGGGCCGATCGAATCCTCCAGGAAGCCGCAGAGCTCTGCCGCGGCCGGCAGCAGCGCCAGGCTGCGGGCCTGGCGCAGCGCCTCAGCCAGCACCAGATCGCTGCGATAGATCAGCTGCCACACCTCCTGCAACTGCTTCAGCTGGGCACCGCCGTCCTGGCCGGCGAGGCCGCTGCGGCGCAGGCCCACCTTGTTGAGGCCGCGCACGCGGCCGGGATGCCCCTCCACCGTCATGAACGGTGGGCAGTCGCGGTCGACGCGGCTCATGCCGCCCACCATCGCCAGGGTGCCGATGTGCACGAACTGGTGGATGCCGAGCACGCCACCGATCACCGCCCGGTCGCCGATCACCACATGGCCGGCCACCGCCACACCGTTGGCGATCACGATGCGGTCGCCCAGCTGGCAGTTGTGGCCGATGTGGCTGTAGGCCATCAGCAGATTGCCGCTGCCGAGGCGGGTCTGCTCGCCCTCATGGGTGGCCCGGTTTATGGTGACGCACTCGCGAATGGTGTTGTCGTCACCGAGCACCACCTCGGTGGGAGCACCGCCGTATTTGAGATCCTGGGGCTCGAGACCGATGCAGGCGCCGGGGAAGATGCGGTTGCCCCGGCCCATCCGCACCCGGCCGTCGATCACCGCATGGGGGCCGACACGGCAACCGTCGCCGAGCTCCACTTCGGCGCCGATCACCGCATACGGGCCGATCTCCACGCCACTGCCGAGCCGGGCCCCGGGGTCGACCAGGGCCGTGGGGTGGATGGCGGTGGCCGTCGCTGCGCTCGCCATCGCTCAGTCCACCAGCGAAAACATGAGTTCGCCGGAGCAGACGAGCTGGCCATCGACCGTGGCCTGGGCTCTGACCTTGCCGAAGCGCTGGCGCTTGAAGCTGAGCAGTTCGCAGCTGATGCGCAGCTGATCGCCGGGCACCACGGGGCGACGGAAGCGCACGCCGTCGATGCCGGCGAACACGAACAGCCCCTTGGGAAGATCGGGCATCTGGGTGACGATCAGGCCGCCCACCTGGGCCATCGCCTCGACGATCAGCACCCCTGGCATCAGGGGCCTGCCGGGGAAGTGCCCCTGGAACTGCGGTTCGTTGATGGTGACGTTCTTGATCGCCACGGCACTGCGGCCGGGGATGTGCTCGATCACCCGATCCACCAGGGCGAAGGGGTAGCGGTGCGGCAGCAGATTCATGATCTGCTCGCTGGTGAGCACCACCGCATCGCCGGCGGAGAAGGCGGGGGGGCTGGCGGCTGCGTCGGGGACGGCGGTGGTGGTGGTCAAGGGCTCAGGCGGGCAGGGGGAGGCGGGGCGGGGTGCCGGCGGAAGCGCTGGGGCCGGCAAAGGCGGCGAGGGCCGCCGCCAGGGCCGTGTGCAGGCCGTGGGAGCCCCGGTAGGCGAAGACCTGGGCCATCGGCAACCCCACCAGAGCCAGATCCCCCAACAGATCCAAGAGCTTATGGCGCGCCGGTTCGTCGGCGAAGCGCAGCGGTGGATTGAGCCAGCGATCGCCGTCGCAGACCAGGGCGTTGTCGAGGGCACCGCCCTGGATCAGGCCGGCGGCGCGCAGCTGCTCCACCTGCTCGCGGAAGCCGAAGGTGCGGGCCGGCGCGATCTCCTCCACGAAGCGGGTGGGGCTGAGATCGAGGGAATGGAGCTGCCGGCCGATCGCCGGCTGGGGGAATTCCACCGCCACGGCGAGCCGCAGCCGATCAGCCGGCAGCAGCGTGATGAAGCTGAGGCCCTGCTGCAGGGTGAGGGGGTGATCGGGCAGCGGCGGTGGCCGGCGCGGCCCCATCTCCAACAGACCGGCCTCGCCGATCGCCTCGACCCAGGGGAGCGCGGAACCATCGAGCAGGGGGATCTCCTCCCCATCCACCCAGATCTCCGCCCCGCTGACGCCGCAACCCGCCAGGGCCGCCAGCAGATGCTCCACCGTGGCCAGCCTTCCCCCTTCCAGCCGCAGGGCGGTGCAGAGCTGGGTTTCACACACCTGCGAGGGCTCCAACCGTTGCAGGGGCTGATCGGGACGATCCAGCCAGCCGATCCGGTAGCCGGGGAGCTCGGAGGGCTGCAGCCGCACCCGGCAGTCGGCGCCGCTGTGCAGGCCCACGCCGCGGCGCTCGATCGGTCCGGCGAGCGTCCAGTCGCTGGCGTAGTCGGAGGGCCAGGAGCTCACTAGAACTTCCAGCCCACACCGAGGTTGAAGCGCCACTCGCCGCTGAAGTCCTGGCTGGCCACCTCGAGCCGCAGCGGCCCCACCGGCGTGGTGACGATCAGACCTGTGCCCACCGAGAAGCCCTCACCGGGCTTCAGCAGCAGCTCACCGGGATTGCCCGGAACGCTGGACTGGGAACCGAATGTGGTGCCGGCATCAAAGAAGAGCTCACCGCTGATGATGCTGAAGATCGGGAAGCGGTATTCGATCGTGGCCTCGCCGTAGCTGCGCCCCACCCCCAGATCGCAGTCGTAGTAGCCGCGCACCGAGTTGCCACCACCGACGCAGAAGGCCTCATAGGTGGGCAGCGAGCCGATGTTGGTGCCGGCGGAAGCCTGAAAAGCCAGCGCCTGCTTGCAGTCTTCCGTTTCACCGGGACGGGGCCGGCAACCCTTGTAGAGGCTCAGCCAGCGCACCGGGATGAAATGGGTGAAGCTGGCCCGCAGACGGTTGAAGGTGGGCGAATCGGGCCCCACTGAAACAAACTGCTCGGTGCCAAGGCTGAGGAAATTGCCCTTGGTGGGATTGCGGGGATCGTCGAGGGTGTTCATCGTGGCCGCCGCCCGCACCCCCAGCAACTGGTTGGTGGTGGCGCAGTTGAAGGCAACGCAGATCACCGAATCGATCGGCACATTGCCGCCGTTGTCTGCGAAGTTGTTGGTGGCGACGCCGAAGGGCTGGGAGGAGCCGGAGAAGTCGATCGGGCGCACCTGCTGGCCGCTCAGACCGAGCACAACACTCCATGGCACCCGCTTGTAGGGGTTGCCGCCATTGAGCGGCCGCACGATCTGTACGTTGCCACCGGCCCTCTGGATGACGACCGAGTTGCCGGTGTAGTTGAACCAGCTGAGGTTGCCGTCTGCATTCTCAGCCTCCGCAACATTGGCGTAGGTCTTGCCGAGTGGGTTGTTGTTGGAATTGACGTTGTAGGCCAGGTTGGTGCCCGGGGCCTCGTAGAACTCCGAAGCGGTGAAGATGTTGCCGTTGTTCTGGCTCTGGAAGATCTGCGGTACGTCGCGGCTGATGAATGCCTTGATGCGAATGGCGGTGCGGTAGGGATCACCCTTGATCCAGGGATCGGTGAAGCTGATGTCGAACAGGCCGCCGAACTGGCCGTAGGTGAAGCTGGTGGCCAGGTCCCAGGCGCGGCCCAGCAGGTTGCTCTCCTGCAGCTGCACCTGGCCGAACACGCCCTGGCTCTGGCTGTAGCCCAGACCACCGGAGATGGAGCCGGTCGACTGCTCGACGATGCCGAGCACGATCGTCACCTCCCCGGGACTGGACGGCTCGGGCCGCAGCGTCACCTTGACATCGCTGAACAGGCCGGTGCCGTAGAGGCGCTT
>JBIIJS010000276.1:0-2722 GCA_044233605.1 Cyanobium sp.
AGGTGGCGGCAGGTGGGGCTGCAGGGCTCGCTCGGTGGCCACAATCGCCAGGGGCGGATGGGCGGCCGCCATGCCGCTTCCGCCCTGGCCCGGCGGATCCAGCAGTTCGCTGAGCACCTGCAGCTGCCCCCATGTGATCTCGCTGGTGGGATCAAACGGTTCGTAGGGACTGCCTTCGCTGGTGGGATAGAGGTGACAGCTGCGCAGGCCGATCAGCTCGAGCAAGGCGGCCCAGCGCGATGCCTCCTCCAGGGTCGGAACGATTACCAGCAGCGGCGATGATTCCGCCAGGGCGCTGCTGATCAGCGCTCGAGCCCCCCGGGCCGCCCCGCTCAACCGCAGCCGCTCGCTGCGCCCGATCCGTGCCCTCAGCTCCCCGGTGAGGGTGGCCTTCTGCAACTGGCGCACCAGGGGGGAGAGGGGCATGGCGACGGCGAGGGGCGATGGGGCCGATCTTCGCAATTCATCCGCGCTGCTGCCGGATCGCCGCCATGGGCGGGGGAGACTGGAATCGTGCATGATCCGGGGAATGGCCCGATACCGCTGCCGGCGCTGTTCCCATCTGCCGCTGCGGCCGCTGCAGCGGCGGCGCGGCGGCCCGGTGGTGTGCGAGCACTGCGGCGGTGTGATGGAGCGACGCACTGCGCTGGCGCTGCTGAGCCGCCTGTTGCTCGGCGGCGGCCTGCTGGGGCTTGGAATGGCGGCCCTGCCGGAGGCGATCGACGGGCTCGCGATGGTGGCCACGGGCATCCCGGGGCTCTCGGAGGTGGTGCCGCGTCTCGATCCACCACCGGAGCCGGAGCGCCGGCCGCTGGCGCTGCTGCAGGGCGACCTGGTCGACCGGCTGAGCGAGGCCGACAGTGCCTGGATCCCCACCACCGAACCCCTGCCCGGTGGCGGCATCCGCTACCAGTACCGAAGGCGTCTGGGTGAGCCGGAGCTGAGCCTCGCCGAACTGCGTCAGCGGATCGACAATCCTCCCGACCACAGCGAGGAGCGGCTGGCCATCTCCGACCTGCTGCAGGCCCTGCAACGGGTTGGCGTGGCGGTCGAGATCCGCCAGCCACGCAAGCCCGGTGCTGCCGGTGAATGGGATCATGCGGTGCGTACGATCCGGATTCAGCCTTCGGTGGTGGAGAAGGGTACCGTCGAGTTCGCCCGCGTGCTCAACCACGAGAGCATCCACGTGGCCCAGAGCTGCGCCGGAGGGGGCATCCGGGCCCGCCCCAGGCCGCTGGGGCTGGATCTGGAGATGCATCCCGAGCTGGCGGAGCAGCTGCGCGATCCGATGTACCTCGGCATCGCCGCGGTGGAGAAGGCGCTGGAGAGGGAGGCCTACGCGAACCAGCACCGGCTGCAGCTCGGTGCCGCCCTGGTGGAGCGCCACTGCCCGCTCAACCAGGCCCTGGGCTGAGCAGTCGCTGGCGCGGCATTGATCAGCCCTCCATGTGGCGGATCAGGTCGAGGCACTTGCCGGCGTAGCCCCACTCGTTGTCGTACCAGGCCACCAGCTTCATGAACGTGTCGGTGAGGGCGATGCCGGCGTCAGCGTCGAACACCGAGGTGCAGCTCTCGCCGATGAAGTCGTTGGATACCACCGCGTCCTCCGTGTAGCCGAGCACCCCTTTCATCGGCCCCTCGGAGGCGGCTCTCATCGCCTTTTTCACCTGCTCGTAGCTGGCCGGGCGCTCCAGATTCACGGTGAGATCCACCACGGACACATCGGGAGTGGGCACGCGGAAGGCCATGCCGGTGAGCCTGCCGTTGAGCGCCGGAATCACCCTCCCCACGGCCTTTGCAGCCCCGGTGGAGGAGGGAATGATGTTCTGCCCGGCCCCGCGGCCGCCGCGCCAGTCCTTGGCGGAAGGGCCATCCACGGTTTTCTGGGTGGCGGTGGTGGCATGCACGGTGGTCATCAGACCGCTGGCGATGCCGAAGTTGTCATGCATCACCTTGGCGATCGGCGCCAGGCAGTTGGTGGTGCAGGAGGCATTGGAGACGATCTCCTGGCCGGCGTAGTCGTGGTGGTTCACACCCATCACGAACATCGGAGTGTCGTCTTTGGACGGGGCTGAGAGCACTACCCTGCGGGCACCGGCGCGGAGGTGGGCGCGGGCGGTGGCGTCGCTGAGGAAGAAGCCGGTGCACTCGAGCACATAGTCGGCGCCCACGTCGCCCCAGGCGAGGTTGGCGGGATCGCGCTCGGCGCTGATGCGGATCGGCCGCCCGTTCACCACCAGGGCACCGTCGTTCACCTCCACCGTGCCGTGGAAGCGACCGTGGGTGGAGTCGTAGCGGAGCATGTAGGCGAGGTAGTCGAGCTCGATCAGATCGTTGATCCCCACTACCTCGATGTCGTCGCGCAGGCAGGCATGGCGGAAGGCGAGACGGCCGATGCGGCCGAAGCCGTTGATGCCGACGCGCAGGGGATTGGCGCTGGTGCTCATGGCGCTGGGCAGAGACGGGAGGGTCGTTCCCGCACCTTAGGCAGGGTCTGCCGCCTGGCCGCTGCTGAGCAGTTCGGTCTCGAGCAGCAGGTTGAACTGCAGCAGCTGTTCGTCGCTGAGCTGGCTCCGGCTGCTCTGCGCCAGGTGCTGCTCAAGGAAGCGGCGGGCCTCCACGGTGCTCCAGCCGAGCTGGGCGAGCAGGGCATCGCATTGGTGCAACAGGTCGGGACGCCGAAGCGGCACGGGTGCGGAGGTGGGATCGATGGCTGGTGCGA
>JBIIJS010000277.1:0-2712 GCA_044233605.1 Cyanobium sp.
CTTCGCGATCGCCTCCGCCACCGATCGGGCGGCCGTCAGCTCCTCAGGCTCCGCCGTGGAAGGCCCTCCGCCGACCGATGGCATCACCGAGGCCGAGTACACCATGCAGGCCGAGCACACCATGCAGGCCGAGCACACCATGCAGCCTGAGGATGGCAAGCAGCCGGCGCCACGCTTCCCCCTGCCCGGGCGGCTGCCCCGGCTGGGGCGGCTGAAGCGCCTTGTGCGCGGCTGTTACGAGGGTGCGATCGGCGGATTCCAGGCGATCCGGGCCGGCGAGGAGCTGCTGGAGCCCTTTGATCCAGGCGACCTCAACGGCATCAGCGAAGCTGACGAGGCCATCACGGCCTTCGATTCCATTGCCGCCGATCCCCTAGCCGCCGACCCCCTGGCCCTGTCGACGTTCATCGACGAGCCGGCGGCGCCTGTGGACCCGGTGGAGCCCGTGGCGCCCCTGCCGGAATTCCATGCCCCCGGCATTGCTGCCTGCCACGACGCGCCCCTCGACCAGCCCGCTGCCGCGGACCAGAGCTCGGCCGAGCTAAGGCGGCCGACGGCCTCGCTGGCCTTCCGCCTCCCCCGGCTGGGCAACGTCGGGCCATTTCAGCGGCCAGCTCCTGCACCGGATGCGCTCGCCGACCTGCGGGCCTGGCTTCCCGATGAGGGCGACGACCTGCCCAGGGCCTGCTGAGATGCCGCTACCCGGTCGCGAACAGCTGAGGGGACGCCTGATCGTTTCGGTGCAGGCCCCTGAGGGTTCCCCCCTGCGCGATGCCGAGGTGATCGCTGCGATGGCGGAGGCCGCTCTGGCCAATGGCGCGGCCGGGGTGCGCCTGGAGAGTCCGGAGCACATCGGTGCGGTGCGCCGCCGCTGCCCCGATGCCCTGATCATCGGCCTCTGGAAGCGCATCTTTGCGGGCAGTTCTGTGTACATCACCCCGGGTTGGCGGGAGATCGAAGCGGTGTGGGCCGCCGGCGCCGATGTGGTGGCTCTCGATGCAACCGACCGGCCCAGGCCCGGCGGCGCCGACCTCGCTGACCTGGTGTTCCGCGCCCGCGAGCAGTTGGGTGCCCCGTTGATGGCCGATGTCGATGGCCTGGAGAACGGCCTGCGAGCTGCCGAGCTGGGCTGCGACTGGATCGGCACCACCCTCTATGGCTACACCGAGGCAACGGCAGTGCGGCAGCCGCCGGCATGGGAGCTGCTCGGACCGCTGCGGGCCGCTCTGGCGGAGGAGCGCACCCTCATCTGCGAAGGGGGCATCGCCGCAGGCGAACAGGCGGCCCGGGCTCTGGCTCTCGGAGCCGATGCCGTGGTGGTGGGCACCGCGATCACCGGGATTGACCTGCAGGTGGCCGCCTACGTGCGGGCCATGGGTTCAGCCTGAGCGGCCGCCCCCAAGGAACCTCAAATCTTTTTGTAGCCGGGATCACAAGAGCCCTCCGCTCGGCCACCATGGGGATGGACAGTTGCGGCGGCGGATCCTGCGATCCCCGAAGGTTGTGATGCGCGATGCTCAAAGGCGCTGGATTCTGGGGAGTTCGGGCCTGGCCCTGTTCAGTGGCCTGCTGGTGGGACTGCCCCTGAATCCCCATCACCTGGCCCAGATGCAGGCCCTCAACCGCGAGCTCGGCAAGCTCTGCAGCAGCCCCCCACCCAAGGCGATCAGCGTCTGCCGGATTCACGCCCGGCTGGTGCAGGCGCTCTGAACGGATCGCCTGGGCCAGAGACAAAGGGCCCTACATCATCCCGGGCATGCCCATGCCACCCATGCCACCCATACCGCCCATACCGCCCATGCCACCCATACCGCCGTCGCCGGTGGGGGGAGCTTCCGGCTCGGGCTTGTCGGCGATCACGGCTTCGGTGGTGACCAGCAGCGCAGCGATCGAGACCGCATCCTGCAGGCCCAGGCGCAGCACCTTGGCCGCATCGATGATGCCGGAGCTGAGCAGGTCTTCGTATTGACCGGTGAGGGCGTTGAAGCCCTTGCCCCGCACCCTGATCTCCTCTACCACCACATCGCCGTTGCAGCCTGCGTTGCAAGCGATCTGGCGCACCGGGGCGGATAGGGAATGCTGCACAATCCGCACGCCGGTGCGGGTGTCACCCTCCATCCTGGAGGCGAGGTCGTCGAGGGCATCCGCCTGTTGCACCAGGGTGAAGCCGCCGCCGGCAACGATGCCCTCCTCGATCGCGGCCCGGGTGGCATTGAGGGCATCCTCGATGCGCAACTTGCGGTTGCGCAGCTCGGTTTCGGTGGGTGCTCCCACCTTGATCACCGCCACACCGCCGGCCAGCTTGGCGATGCGCTCATTGAGCTTCTCGCGGTCGTAGTCGGAATCGGTATTCTCCAGTTCGCGCCTGATGGAGGCCACCCGCTCGCACACGGCGGGGCGGCGGTCCTCCTGGGCGACGATGGTGGTTTGATCCTTGCGGATCGTGATCCGGTGGGCGCTGCCCAGGTCTGCCAGGCTGGCGCTCTCCAGGGTCATCGCGCGGTCTTCGGAGATCACCTGGGCGCCGGTGAGGATGGCGATGTCCTCGAGCATCGCCTTGCGGCGGTCGCCGAAACCGGGGGCGCGCACGGCGGCCACCTGCAGCACGCCGCGGGTCTTGTTGACCACCAGGGTGGCGAGGGCCTCGCCCTCCACTTCCTCGGCCAGGATCACCAGCGGCCGGCCGGTGCGGCTCACGGCCGAGGAAGTGGA
>JBIIJS010000278.1:0-2703 GCA_044233605.1 Cyanobium sp.
CTGCGCCTGCCGCTGCGCTGGATCGCCCTGCTGCACGGCCGTCAGGGGCTGCAGCTGGCCGCCAGCAGCGGCGTGCACCGCGGCACCGACGTGGTGCGGTTGCTGATGGCCGGCGCCGCCTGCGTGGAGGTGGTGGGGGCGCTGCTGCGCCATGGTCCGCAGCGGCTGACGGGTCTACGGGATGAGCTGGCCCAGTGGCTGCTCGAGCACGACCATGCCACCGCCCGCGAGCTGATCGGCACGATGAGCCAGGAGCGCTGCCCCGATCCGGCCGAATACGAACGGGCCCAGTACATGCGCGCCATCCAGACCTACATCCCTTCGGATGCGGCCCTGGCGCCGGGCCCCTGGTGATGGTGGCTGCGGGTACCACGGCGCGGCTGGCGGCGGAGCTGACGGCGATCACCACCCGCCCCTGGACCCTGATGGAGGTGTGCGGCGGCCAGACCCACGCGATCGTGCGCTGGGGGCTCGACCAGCTGCTGCCGCCGGGCCTGCAGCTGATTCACGGGCCGGGCTGTCCGGTGTGTGTCACCCCCGCCGCCACCATCGATGCCGCCCTGCGGCTGGCCAGGCGGCCGGAGGTGGTGCTGGCCTCCTACGGCGACATGCTGCGGGTGCCCGGCAGCGTGCCGGGCGACGACCTGCTGGGGGCGCGGGCCGCCGGCGCCGCGGTGCGGCTGATCACGGCGCCGCAGGAGGTGATCGCGCTGGCCCGCAGCCATCCCGACCGCCAGGTGGTGTTCCTGGCGGTGGGCTTCGAGACCACGGCACCGGCCACGGCCCTGCTGGCACGCCAGGCGCGGGCGCTGGGGCTGCTGAATCTCAGCCTGCTCTGCGCTCACGTGTGCGTGCCACCGGCGATGGATGCGATCCTTGCCGCCCCCGACAACGCCGTGCAGGGCTTTCTGGCGGCGGGCCATGTGGCGGCGGTGATGGGCACGGCCGAGCTGGAGGAGCTGGCGCACCGCCACCGGGTGCCGGTGGTGGTGAGCGGCTTCGAGCCCGCCGACCTGTTGCGGGGCGTGCTGGCCTGCGTGCGGCGGCTGGAGGCGGGCCGAGCGGGTCTGGAGAACGCCTACGGGCGGGTGGTGCGGGGGGAGGGAAACCCGCAGGCCCAGGCGTTGCTGGCGGAGGTGTTCACGGTGGTGGACCGTCCCTGGCGCGGACTGGGTCTGATCCCCGGCGGCGGACTGGATCTGGCGCCTGCGTTCGCGGATCTCGACGCGCGGCGGCGCTTCGGGCTGGATGGGCTCGGCGAGGAGGAGGAGGGCGGCCCCTGCATCGCCGGCCGGATCCTGCAGGGCCGTGCCAGCCCCGACCAGTGCCCGGCCTTCGGCCGGGAATGCACGCCGGAGCATCCGCTGGGGGCGCCGATGGTGTCGAGCGAGGGGGCCTGCGCCGCCTGGTTTCGCTACCGCCCCGCGGTTGGCTGCGGGCGATGAGCGAGCGGATCCGGCTGGCCCACGGCGGCGGCGGCACGCTGATGCAGCAGCTGATCGCCGCGGAATTCAGCTGTCTCTACGGCGAGCCGGCGCCGGTGCTGCACGACGCCGCCCGGCTGGAGCTGCCCCACGGCCGGCTGGCCTTCACCACCGACGGCTACGTGGTGCAACCCCTGGAGTTCCCCGGCGGCGACATCGGCTCGCTGGCGGTGACCGGCACCGCCAACGATCTGGCCATGGCCGGCGCCCGGCCGCTGCACCTGAGCGTGGGGCTGATCCTCGAGGAGGGGCTGGAGCTGGATCTGCTGCGGCGCGTGGTGGCCTCGATGGCCAAGGCGGCCCGCCAGCAGGGGCTGGGCATCGTGACCGGCGACACCAAGGTGGTGGAGCGGGGCAAGGGCGACGGGATCTTCGTGCATACCAGCGGCATCGGCCTGGTGGAAGCACCGGAGCCGGTCCATCCGCTGCGCATCGAAGCGGGCGACGCGGTGCTGGTGAGCGGCGACCTGGGGCGCCACGGGCTGGCGATCCTGGCGGCCCGCCACAGGCTCGACCTGCAGCCGCCGCTGGAGAGCGACTGCGCGCCCCTCTGGCCCGTGGTGGAGCGGCTGCTGGCGGAGGGGGTGCGGCCGCACTGCCTGCGGGATCTCACCCGCGGCGGCCTGGCCAGCGCCCTGCAGGAACTGGCCAGCGCCCGGGGGGTGGAGTTGCGCCTGGAGGAGCCGGCGATTCCAGTGGCGCCGGCGGTGGCCAGCGCTTGCGCCCTGCTCGGCTTTGATCCGTTCCACCTGGCCAACGAGGGCAGGCTGGTGGCGGTGGTGGCCGCGGCGGAGCGGGAACGGGCCGAGGCGGTGCTCACCGCCGGCGGCGGCGCCTGGATCGGCACGGTGGCAGAGGGCCCGGCGCGGCTGGTGCTGAGCACAGACTTCGGCAGCACCCGGCTGTTGCTGCCCAGCAGCGGCGAGCTGCTGCCGCGCATCTGTTGAGGGTGGCTACGGTTGGGGGCCACCGAAAAGCCGCAAGCTGCCCATCGCTACTTATGGATGGAATTGGCTGCGGGATCCAGATCTTTGGCTTGAATCATCTCAACGCTTGTCATCACCTGGCCGCAGAGAGCCCTTGCGTTGAAAGAAAATCCTCTGGCGGCGGCTCAGGTGCATGGCAATGTTGGACTAAGCCGCTTCGCGGCAGATTAAAGCCATTGTAGATCGATACTGCCGTTGAGGCTGAACATGGCTTGATTGATTTCTGTGGTTGT
>JBIIJS010000279.1:0-2698 GCA_044233605.1 Cyanobium sp.
CTCCTCCGCCTCGCTGCGACACCGAGTCCAGGAAACCCGGCCAAGCACCATTGCTCGTGAAATCGATCGCCAAAGGGATACATAGCATAGCCGAATATGCGCTGGACGCGTTTGCGTTGATGGGAAATTTTGTGTAGGTATATTCCCGGGATTAATGCGGCATGACGGTATCGGTTTAATCATTAAACGCCCTCAAGCTGTTGCAATCTGCGTTTAACCCCAGGCTGAATGGGATGTAGGATTTGCCTTCTCCAGGGCGTACAAGCTCCGTAAGTTTGCTTGCCGCAGTTTTCTGGCTACCATCAAAATATGTGATGGCAGGAGGCTGGTCGATCGTATGGGTTGCGCACAGAGGCGAAAGAAATAGGTTTCCAGTAGCTGCCAAGAAAGAGTCGTCTTTCAAAATGTACAAGGAATGATCTCCGCCACCCAGGAGACTCTTGATGATCAAGGTGGATTCATTTTGCGTATGCGAATGAAGATGCAGGCCGGATCCTGGAACAGCAGAATCTACATGGGCTCAACTCCATAATTGCGAGGCGTGGTTGGCCACCATGATGGTTGGCTTTGCATTCCTCCTGGCTTTCCTCGCCTGGTGAGTTGTTTCGAAGCTTATGCGATTCGACCGTGTATTCAGTCGCCGCGGTAGCCCAGTTCGGCCAGGCGGCCGGGGTGGCGGCGCCAGTTGGGCACTACCTTCACGAACAGCTCCAGATAGACGGGGCCGTCGAACAGTTTCTGCATCTGCAGGCGGGCTCCCTGGCCGATCGTGCGCAGCATCTGGCCGCCACGGCCGATCAGGATTCCTTTCTGGCTGCTGCGCTCCACCAGCACGGTGGCCAGCACGGCGGTTCGGCCGCCGCGGCGGCCGCCCTCCACCTCTTCGATGCGGTCGATCGTCACGGCCACCGAATGGGGCACCTCCTCACGGGTGTGCAGCAGCACCTGTTCGCGGATCAGCTCGGCCAGCAGCAACGTTTCCGGCTGGTCGCTGACGGCGTCGGGAGGATAGAGGTGGGGCCCCGTCGGTAGGGCGGCGCTGAGGGCCGCCACCAGCTCTGGACAGCCGGCGCCGCTGAGGGCGCTGCAGCGGTGCATCGGCCAGTCGGGCATCAGCTGCCGATAGGTGGACGCCAGGTCATCGGCGTCGGCGCCGGTGCGGTCGCTCTTGTTGAGCGCTACTTGCACTGGCGTGCGAGCCTGACGCAACAGCTCCACGATGAAGGAATCGCCGCGTCCAGCCGGCACGCTGGCATCCACCAGCAGCAGTACAAGATCCACATCACCGATTGAGCCGCGGGCGCTCTGCACCAGCCGTTCTCCCAGAAGATGCTGGGGTTTGTGAATGCCCGGTGTGTCGAGCAGCACCAGCTGAGCCGCGGCGGTGGTGAGGATCGCCCGCAGGCGGTTTCGGGTGGTCTGGGCCACCGGTGAGGTGATGGCCACCTTCTCACCCACCAGTTGGTTGAGCAGGGTGGATTTCCCCACGTTCGGGCGTCCGATCAGGGCTACGAAGCCGGAGCGGAAGTCGGCCGCCGGTTCCGCTGGAAGGGTGGGCGGTGGTGTTGCTGTTGGCTGGGGCTCCATGCACTCACCCTGGCATCCGGCGGCGGCGGTAAGGTCGTGGATAGACCTCATGTGTCGATCAATGTCTGATGCTGTTGCTCGCGACACCGTTGCCCGCGACTCTGCAGCCGGCGGCGATGTGGTGAGTTTCGCGGTGGCGATGGAGCGCACTGCGCAGTGGCTGGCAGCCTGGGAGGAGGGTGAGCTGAGCGATGAGGTGCTGGCCGACCAGGTGGGCGCGCTGGTGGCTAGCCGAGACGGTGCCCGCGGCTTCTTCGTGGTGGCTCTCACCAGCGAGGGCCCGCTGATGGACAGGCTGCCGGAGCCCCTGGTGCTGCGGCTCCGCTCTGCCGGCGAAGGTGTGGTGGATCTAACCGCTCGCAACCTGGTGATGAGCAGCGCCATGGCTCTGGCCCATGGGCGTGTTGGCGATACAGAACGAAAGGCGGGCTCGGAGCGGGTGCGTGCCCGCAGCCGTGAATTGCTGCAAATGCTTGAGCCGGCTGCGGTGAAGCGGCATCTGGACGCGCTGCTGGTGGCGGCTCGTGATGGGGCAGGCGAAGAGGTGGCCTTTCTGGAGCGCTGGGGCTATGACGATGGGCAGCGGGCAGCAATCGTGGCTGCCGTGGAAAGCGTGGCTCAGAAGCGAAGGTAGAGCAGCGTCATGCCCTGCCAGTCGGTGTCGCTGATGTCGTTCTGGAAGATGTAGTTAACGTTGAGCCCAAACACGAGATTGGGTGTGATGTTGATGTCGAGGCCGCCGGTGAGCATTGGATTGGTGGCACCGGTGGAATCGGTGTTGGTGGCAATGCCACCGCCGAAGTATGGGGAGACGGGAGCTTTGCGGAAAAGATCTAGGGTGAGCGGCATCTGGAATTCGCCCTCGTTGTTGTCGCGGCCCTGCAGGTCACGATTGCCGAAGATATAGCTGGGACGCAACGAGATCGAATGGTGTTCGCCGAGCTTGTAGGCCACCCGGCCGGTCACCACGCCGCTTGTGGGTTCGCCGCTGTCGACGCCGGCGGCCTGGCCCCAGCGCACACCACCGCCGATCCCGAAAAAGCCTGGGTCCTCGTAGGGGAGGCTGGTGCGGGGCAGGACGGCTTGCTCAACAGGGTTGAAGACGGCGGGT
>JBIIJS010000286.1:0-10976 GCA_044233605.1 Cyanobium sp.
TGTGTCAAAGGAGGTACGGGCGATAACAACGCCCAGTTCCCTGACTTAGAACGTCACATGGGTGACAAACCGAATAACCCCATCGGCGCCATCGGGTTGAGCAACTGATCCTCGAAATGTATTACCATCGCAAAACAGCTGATCAAAACCCTTGTTATTAGCAGTGATCTGAGCAAGCATCGACTTGCTCTGCAGACCAAAGAGCTGCTCAAGGTCAACCCGCTCAAACTGATGTAGGAAGGTGAAATCGCTGGGTGCCTTGGGCAGCTCCAAGCACAGTGCCGGGACGGAGGCCTAGTCATGGCGGTCGGCAAAACGCTCCTGATCCGTGGCCATGCGGCAGCCATTCAGAATGCCCAGAATGGCCATCATCAACAGCAGTCACTGCGGTTAACGGACAACTCGGCACTTGCGGCTTTCTGGGAGGGCCTTCTTGAAGGCGATCAGATAAGCAGTGGCTGCGGAGTCAGCCAACGGACGGGAGCAGCCCCAACAAAACCGCCACCAGCATGAAAGCGACAGCTACCTTAAGTCAGACTTTCAATCGGTCCTGGCGTCATGACAGCTAGGCAACACCATCTCCTGCCAACGCCTGGATGATGTCCACGAGCGGGAGGTACAGCACCCACAACGCAGGAATAAGGAGTATCGATTTAGGCAGAAGTCTGCGGTTGTCTGGATCAATTATCCTTCAAAAAAAAGAATCTTGGGCGACTATAATAACCATAGATACCTGAACAACGGGATGGGCGTATTTTTCATTAGCAGTTTCCGGATCGGAGCTCAGAGCAGATTACAAGCATCAATTCCATGAATGAACGAGTCAAAACACACTATCCAGATCTCTACGTTAACACAATAAACAAGCTAGCCAAGAATAACCTACTATTCTAAGCAGGCCAAACAAAAAAGCAATACTTCATAGTCTTCATATCGATGAGATCATTAATGAATCATCCGAATCGAGACAAGCAGAAAGATCAATGCATTGCATGCATTCTCGTTGGGTACTCACTTCGAGATACAATTTATTCACTAGGCGCGATTAATCTACTTGCAGAAATTCTCGGTTTCGAGCATAAGATTCTAGTATGGAACAAGGGGGAACTGCCAGAAGATATTGATAAACTTTCAAGAAACGATTGGCAAGTACACCTAGGAAGCAATGTAAATCATGAATTTTCAGGATGGCAGGAAGGACTAGCAATACTGCCAAACAGGCCATCAAAATATGATTATGTTGTCTTCGTAAATGACTCGCTTTCAAGATTCTCGTCGGATACTCGAAAAAGTCACTTATTATCCTCCTTGGCTAAATCAATTAAAAGCCGGTCAAAACCTGCAGCCGTTGGGTTAATTCATTATCCATGCGACAAATCTGAATATCTTGAGCTTCAAAGTACGCAAATAAGTTCCTGGCTCTGCACAGGATGCTTTGCATTACCCGGCGAATATATTAAGAAAATCAATGGCAAGATCGACCATTCATCAGCCACTGAACTTCTCATTTCACGTTCAGGCAAAAGTCTGGTCAATGACACCTGTCCTATAAGTACAAAATTACACATACATAAATGGCTAACTGATAATGAGAATGGCTGGCATGCAGCATTACCTCAACCCCATAGTGAGCAGGATCTTGCGATACTTCGCGACAAGGCAAAGATGATTCTTAATGAGTTCACATTAAGCGCAAAGCTAGCTCAATCAGGTTGTCTACTCCATGACCCTACAGATAGCAAAAAATGGTCTAAAAATAAGTTACACACCTTATTATTGGATCTCAATTCATATTTCCGCAAAGTATGCTTGTCTCGCGTTAATCCCTAATGTAACATTTAAAAAAGTCAAGGATGCAACGCAATGACTCAAGACAAGCTTTATTGCCTATTTAAACAAAGTTAAGCTTTCATCCTATGCCAATTCAGTTTAAATCATGAGTAATCGCATAATTGTCTTAAAGTCCGCGTTTATTTATGTTATTAACATCGATAAAATGTACAGCGAATGAAAATTTTTGTAGCTTGCCATGACTGGGACCACATGGGATCCAATAGTGGCTTCCCATTGGCAAAGGTCCTTACCAAAGTTTCTAGGTACGATTCAATTATCAGCCTCAATATTCAAAGCAGACACGAAAAATATCATTTTTTTAAATATCTTTTAACAAACCTTCGGTCAAGAATTAGCTTAACATCGTCTTCAAAAGTATCCGGCCAGAAGAACCAGTCTGGGAGTATTTGGTCTACGCAAAAGCATAGTCATTTCGCCGCTAACGCACTAAAAGCTCTCAAGGCTGACACTAGTTCCGTCTTAGTGCTACCGGCTGCGGAAGATCAGTTTTGCAGTGAATTTGCATGTGCTCATATTCAGTTAAAAAAACGGATTTTTTTATGCTTTCATCAGCCTCCGGCTTGGTTCCGCCTCCATTGGCGTAACTTCCATGATTTTGAATCACTTGGTGGAATCATTTGTTTAAGTAAGCATCAGGCATCATATTTCCAATCAACCTGTCAAACTCCCATTTGTCTGATTAGACATGGCGTACGTCATGATTTTTTTACCACACCCTTAGACCCTGATAGTCGTAAATACAATCGCTTAATCTTTGTTGGTCAATGGCTTCGGGATTTTGATACACTAACCGAAGCAATGAATCGAATTTGGATGATTCGACCGGATATTTATCTTGATTGTGTCGTTCCACACTTTGCTCGAAATTTAAGTTCTATTCGCCGTTTAGCAGTTGATCAAAGGGTGAGTTGGCACGCAGATCTGTCAGATATTGAGCTACGAAAACTTTATCAAGCCGCAGATCTATTATTCCTCCCAGTAATTGATGCTGTCGCCAATAACGCAATTGTTGAAGCAATGGCATCGGGATTGCCTATTGTATCAACACAAATTGATGGCATGTCTGAATATATTCCGAACGAAGCTCGTAGCCTATGCCCGCGAGGTGATGCCATGGCTCACGCTGATGCAGTGATTAATTGGTTAAGCAATCCCATCAAAATGAGGAAAGGCGGCGAAATCGCAAGAAAACATGCGATTGAGAATTTCGATTGGAACACAATTGGCAATCAACTCCTCGATTTCATTGTTACCCGAAGGATATCTCTAGACGAGGTCAGCAATTCGAGCATAAAGGAGATGTTTTGCGAATGAAGATCGCCCTAGCACATTATAGCGAGAGCGCAGATATAAGTGGTGTCACCACCTGGATGATCGCCTTCAGTGAGCAACTGCTGCAGGCAGGCCATGAGGTCGTAATGCATCTCCACCACTTCGGCGAAGACCACCAACAAGCCTCAATCCTGCCCAGCTTGCAAGGCCTCGGCATCGAAACCCGATCCGTACCGCGCACCGGCTCCATTGAAGACGATACCCGCCAGACCCTCCAATTCCTCAACCATGTGCAGCCAGATCTGTTCCTACCGCAGTGCTTGCACGCACACTATGTAGCCGCTGCTCACGCAGGACGGCAGGGCTTGCCATGGATCTTCACCATGCATTCAGACGACCCAAGTTACTGGTGTGTGGCTGAGACATTAACCCCGGAATCCCACGGCGGTAGTAGCGTCTGCGTCTCAAAGTTCCTAGCGGAACAGCTGCACAAGCGCATACCCTCCACCAAACCGCAGGTAATCCCCTACGGCATCAAATTACCAATAGACCAAGCCCGATTCTCGGATCAACCATTCCGCGTTGTCTACAGCGGGCGCATGGTTGAGCGTCAGAAGTGCATCCATCAAGTAATACACACCCTCATCCAAGCGTGTAAGGCATCAAACAAGATTGAAGCTCACTTGATTGGCGATGGCCCCGCCCGAGCATCCTGTGAACAGCTTGTGCACCAAGCAAGCCTCGCCGATCGGATCTACTTCCACGGCCGTGTACTCCCCGAGCAAGTCCATCAGATCCTGCAACGATGCCAAGCAATCCTTCTGATGTCCGACTTTGAAGGCCTGCCTGTTGCCCTGCTTGAAGCGATGGCAGCTGGAGTGGTACCCGTGGCTCGGGCAATTGAGAGTGGAATTCCCGAACTGGTTCTCCATGAGCAAACGGGATTGCTGGTGGCGAACGATCCTGCGGAAGCAGTCGATGCACTAGTTCGCCTCATCCATGAGCCTCGGCTATGGCATCACTGCTCTACCCAGGCGCTGGCACTGATCGAGGAGGTTTATGGCGCAGAACAGTGCTCTGAGCGGTGGCTTGAATTGATCCAGCAGACACATAGCACCGCCATGGTGCAGATGCATTTCCCCATGAAAACCTCGAACCTCCGTCAAACGATTCCCATGGCTGATCAACGTTTTCAAGCGCAGTACTACCTAAATGCGCCACCTCCTAACAAGTTAGGTCTTCGAAAAATTGCAGGTGCACTCAAGCGGCGAATGAAACTATGAGCACGATCGCCTTCGTCTCCAGCATGAACAGCGTCCCCTGGGGAGGTTCGGAAGTCCTCTGGTATGAAGCAGCCGAGCTGCTGGCGCAACAAGGGCATGCAGTGACGCTATGCACCACATTGTGGCCAAAGCTGGCGGCGCCTTTGGCAAAAGCAAAAGCTGAATGGGGCGTACAGCATTCCTTTAATCCTCGGAACCGACATCGCCCTCTGCTCCAGCGGATCGCGAACCGTTTCAGGCGTCATACAGCCGAGTGCTCCAAACGCCAGTGGTTGCGTCAAGTGAGACCAGTGCTGGTCTGCCTATCCAATGGCAATGCCTACCAAGGTCTGGAGTGGATGGAAGCCGCCATGGCCGAGAACATCCCTTTCGTGACCATCGCTCAAGCCCACGCTGATTTCCTCGCTCCAACTGATACAAAAGCCGACAGACTGATCAAGGCATTTGCAGCAGCCGAAGCCAACTACTTTGTTGCTCGTGCTAATAAAGATCTGGTTGAAATCCAGCTTGGCACTAGGCTAACGAATGCGTGCTATATCGGGAACCAAACGCGCCATTTGCGAGTCACATCTCCGATTCCGTGGCCTGAACAACCTCATCAAACCCTGAAGCTCGCCTGTGTAGGTCGCCTTCATTCAGCCTCTAAAGGGCACGATTTGCTTTTTCAGGCACTTTCCGGAGTGCGCTGGCAAAGCCGTAATTGGCAGCTTTCTCTTTATGGCGAGGGCGAACAGGAGCAATGCTTGCGTCGCCTCGCACAAATGCTAGGTATCAGCAAGCGTGTCGAGTTCATGGGCCACAGCAGCACTCCCATGGAGATCTGGAAAACGCATCATGCCCTTGTGCTTATGTCTCGATATGAGGGCACTCCCTTAGTATTGATGGAAGCCATGCTCGCTGGACGACCAGTGATATCCACTGCTGTGGCAGGGATTCCAGAACTCATCAAACACGGCCTGAATGGATTCCTGGCTGAAGCACCATCGGTTGAACACGTTCAACGATGCCTAGAAGAGGCATGGAGCAGGAACGCTGATTGGCCTGCCATAGGACGTGCGGGCCATGCCGCTGCTGCTGAACGTGCAAGGGAGGTTCCTGCAGTGAGGCTAGCGCGGGAATTATTAGCTCTAGCCAAGCAAAGATGATTCCCTAGAATGCTTGAATCAAAGTAAACTCACAAATACTATTCGCATGGCTCTAGCAAGACAGCTCACCATACTCCGATTTAATGCTAACAAAATACAAGCGCAAGTTAATCTTTGTTTTACCCAAAAACTTTTTGAAAATCGCCATTCCCTATCGCTCACTATGTGATGGTCACATCAATAGAACACCAAGAGCACTACGTACACACTCACCGCATACTATACACATGCACCTGCTAGCATCAAACTTCGAATAGGTCTCAATGACGCAAGCAATTCATTACTCCGATAAGTTTCACATAAGCAAATCATGAACCACTATTCATCAAATGGCATGAACTACTATTATCGCAAATCAGTATTAATGCCTACCTAAATAATTACTCACACATCAGCAACCCAATCATCAGTTCTAAAGGTGCGGAAATTGCATATATCAAGTAGCGTTTATAAACGATATGACAGTAGTCATTAACTATCTCTCTCAAGAGTTTGCGTGCAGTCGTCAGCAGCGGTCCCTCTCGAACACCAGAATGAATATTTTTAGAGCAGCCATAAAACCTCAAATGAACCAACTAAATTATATTGCCTAATCATAAATACAAATCATAAAATTTGATATTCAATGTCGAGAACAGGCAACTCAACTATTCTAAAAACCTCTGATCAAAAACAACAAAGAAATACAGCAATAGTTATTATAACTCATAAGCCTTCTATTAGTAATTTTGAATTGGTTTCGCTGCGTCAATGCTTTAAGATATTTTATGCTAGACCCATCTTCATTGTCTGCCCTGAAAGAATGGATATTTCCGAATATTTGGTGATTTCAGATAATGTTCAATTTAGTTTCGTTCCTCCAAAATATCTTGAAAGCTATAGAAATTTTAATAGATTTAAGATCCTACCTTATCTTTATAAGAAATTTGAAAATTTTAAATATTTGCTTTTTTATGAGCTAGATGCTTTTGTTTTTAGGGATGAATTAGACTTGTGGATTGCTAAAGGATACGATTATATAGGTGCACCTTGGAGAAAAGGATGGACTGATGCCGACAAAAATTCGCCATTTATTGGCGTTGGAAATGGAGGATTCTCTCTGAGAAAGGTTAAATCGCATATCCAAGTCTTAAAAAGCTTTTCCTATATCTGTACGCCGAAAGTTATTGCGAGAAGATGGCTAGATGATACTATTTACAGGAAGTTTAGATCATTGCCCTATATTATCGCAGACTTAACCATACGAAATAACACTCATTTTCTCTTCAACAACTTTACAGGCAATGAAGATGTTTTTTGGGGCTTAATCGCAGACCGAAATTTTTATTGGTTTAATGTAGCACCCATAGAGGAAGCTATTAAATTCAGTTTTGAGGTCCAGCCCCGAGATCAATATATACAAAATCGATACAATCTTCCGTTCGGATGTCACGGATGGTGGAAATACGATTTAGAATTTTGGCGGCCATTTATTGAAAATGAAGGATATAATCTGTAGACATTGCTACGTCAATTAAGATTCATGACGTATATGCGGTCAGTACAGATGCAATTTCAATCATCAGCAACGAAATATTTAACTACAGAGTTGAGTCAACTGATAGCAAAAGCGAGTGGTCTGATCAAGTGAGTCAGGCCAAGCATGCAAAACTCCTTGTTGATTATGTCAAGGCACGTATTCCATATGGATGACCTTCAATGAACGGAACTACACCTCATCCGCCTCAGTTGACCACTCAATCGCCATAGAAGGCGGTGCCCCCACCAGATCCATCTACCCATCTCCATGGGTTCCCAAGTGTGTCTAGCACATTGCATTGGTGGTCGACTGGCTAATCAAGGTGTTCCCCATCCGGTCAACCTAAACGTCTCAAGGCCTTGCGATCAGGATTATGCAGATTTTCATAAACGTTGAATCAATAGCACGTTGATTCAGTTTGCTGCGATGCTCATCACTCGCTATTTGCGGAAGGTGGGCGGAACCAATTCTAGAGAAATTTCAGTGCAGCCCAGACGCCTAAGCGGATCCGCAACCTAAGATCTCAACTGGTAAGATGATTTGCCTTAAGCCACCCGTTACCTGCTTCCCAAGCCACCACTACACCGCATATGCAACACATCCGAATCATTATTGCGCCGTTATACCTGTGCATAAATCAACTCAAGCCTCCAACCTGAGTAACGTAATTTAGCTAGCCAAGCCAAACCGGAATCTTCAAAATGCAATATACATACAAAGTATGCATGGAAAGCATGCAAGACTTTATCGGTTTTATCCCTTACTTATCTAGATGTTAGCTGGTACGGCGTATGTACTTTGGGCAACGCTGCAACCTAGACAACTTTTCGGCTAAACATGAATGTTTAAGGATACCAAGTTTATGATTTTTTGACATTCAAAGATGCAGATTCTACACTAATCAATTAAACATATTTAATTTTCATTTCACAGCGTGAACATCGCCCTCTGTTTCTCCGGCCAAGTAAGAGATTTTGATAAAACGCAGAGATCTCTACGTCGTTGCATCCTTGCCCCCCTTAGTCGTCATAAGCTATTCCTCTTTGCCCATTACGCCGGAGATAATTCTAATATTCCTTCTAACCTTCATTTTGAAGACAAGATATACGATGAATGCGAACCTGATTTCTCTGAACTGCAAAATCTTGGCCATGATGTTATAGAGAGATCTTGGCATCAAGGCAAATCACTCACTGCCTATTTACGGCAGCTAAGAAGCATATCAATCAGCGATTCACTATGTCGTAAATATGAGCTCAGCAACAGCATAACGTTTGACTGGATATTCAGACTTCGATTTGATAACCTATATATAACCCGAATTGAAAACCTCACTCATCTTTCGCGCAATAAAATATACATCCCTGCCCACGATAACTGGAGAGGCCTCAATGACAGATTTGCTTTTGGCCCCTCTTTGTTAATGAATACTTACGCAAACAGGCTTGAAAGTGCTATACAAGCAATTCAGGGGGGTATTGAACTTAATCCTGAAATATTCCTTGCCAAGCATTTAGAGCAGTCACGTATTAAAGTTGGTCGTACAAGAGTTACACATCATTTGCTTAGGTACTCCAATCTTTGGAGAGCTAGTTTTCTTGCCGAACAGGGAGATGACCTTAAATTTCAGCCTAAACGTTTTATGGCACCTGCTAAAGACGAGATATCATCCATGATAGGAAAATATCGATACGAGAGAATTGCGAAGGCTTGGTGGCAGAGGCCATGACAGCAATGGTTTGGCAATGGCCTGATTCAGGCTGGATCAGTAGACAGGAAATGCTGGAGATTCCTGCGCAAGAGTATTCAACTATTCATGACTTAATTCCTCTCCCCACGGTCAGCATTCTAATGATGACACGTAACCATGCTGATTTTTTGCATGAAGCTGTAAATAGCATTATTAAACAAGACTTTAACGAGCCGTTCGAGATTCTTATAGGAGAAGATTATTCAAGCGACTCAACCCTTCAAGTAGCTAAAAATCTTTGCGACCAATATCCCAATATGATTCGAATTGTTACCGCAAATCAAAACGTTGGAATTCGTAGTAACTTTTTAAGGCTTGTTGTTCGAGCGAGGGCTCCCTTGATTGCGCTGCTGGAGGGAGATGATTACTGGACTGACTCCCAAAAGCTTAGAGTTCAATGCGACCTCATTCGTTCACATCCTGAATATGCAGTAGTGGCAGCTAAAACAATCAATCGACAACAGTGTCTTCCCGATACGCATAGGTATAATCTGTCTGACCTTTTGAAACGCTATGCGGTTCACACATCAACATTATTAATCCGAAAAGAGCATCTGCATAGTTATCCAAAATTTCCCGATAATGTGTGCTGGGAATCCATGCTCTTAGGCTACCTGCTGTCTCGTGGTGCATGTGGGATGCTGCCGAATGAAATGTCTTATTATCGCCGACATCATGGTGGATTATGGCACAATGCCAACCGATTAAAAAAGCTAGAAATGAGTAGAGAGTGTATCGATGCTTTAGATGCATTTTTCTTCTTCCGCTTTCGTCCTGAATTAATCAGTCGTGAAATGTGGATCTATCGTCTCGATTCGGTGTTGCCTACCAGCCGTCGCTGGAGCCACTGGCTAGAGACATGGAAAATACAACTAACGCAGGCTCCAAGGCTTCTACGCCGAGCTCCTCTGACGTATGCAATGTTGCTGATTTCAACAGCAATTCAGCCCCTACAAGTTGCCTTTCATTCATTGCGTATTCGTATAGCGCTTGGTACACACTTAAGGCGCCTGCACCAATCCTTGATTTAATGAGCTCCAAGCTTATGCTGATTGGCAGCCGTGGGCACGCACATGCCCTCTTGGCATTGTTGACACGCCATGGTAGCTACGAACCCGTGGGGTTGATCGATTCTTTCCGGCCGGCTGGTAGCCAAGCTCATGGCCTGCCAATCCTTGGAACTGAGGCGGATGTGCCTAACTTATGTGAACGGCACGGTATTCGCAATCTTCTGGTTGCGATCGGAGATAACTATAAGCGTCAGGCCATGTCCGAGCGCCTACATAGTCACTGCCCTGAAATCATTTTCCCCCATCTGGTGGATCCAACTGCTGTAGTGGCCAGCGATGCCCAGCTGGCACCAGGTGTCGTTGTGATGGCCCAAGCCCATGTAGGGGCGGGATGTGTGCTCGGGGAGGGATCTTTACTGAACACCCGGGCCAGCCTAGATCACGATTCGCGTATGGATGCCTTTGCCAGCTTGGCGCCAGGTGTAGTCACTGGAGGTCGAGTGTTGATAGGCCGAGGTAGTGCTATTTGCCTAGGTGCACTGCTCAGCAATAACCTCCAGATAGGTGCTGGCACCGTTGTTGGCGCAGGTTCTCTTGTGCTGAGGGATCTTCCAGCTGACGTGCTTGCCTACGGCACTCCCGCGCGGGTGGTTCGTAACCGTCAACCGGGTGAGTCCTATCTATGAGGTAAGACCACGTAAATCCCATGCGTTCAGGCCCTGCAAATTTTATGTACCAGCTTCTCGACTATACCCCAACCAAACAGCTCTACACTCTCTGAAGTGATCTCTGTGTACTGAGATCTTGATAATCACCTACATCATCACAATGGCATGGCTATCAACTCATTGATCACTACACATTTCGCTGAATTATCCGACGAATGACTAGTGTTATTTTCATACGCGGACTGTCGCCGAGGTGCGGGACTAACTACTTAGGCGACATCTTGTCTTGCCATCCTCACGTAAGCTCATATCCACAACAGTTCTGGGAGTTCGCGCCTTTTAGATATCATAACTATTTGAAGGATTATTTTGGTAAGATTGAGTCCTGCGTGCACGTTGAAGGTTTCAATAAGCATGAATTTATCGGACGCTTCGGAGACGCCTGGCTTAAATATTTCAACATTGCAGACCCACA
>JBIIJS010000085.1:0-10923 GCA_044233605.1 Cyanobium sp.
GGCCAGCAGGGCTTCCAGCTGCGCCTGCTGATCCAGAACGGCGGCGGCTGCCTTCTTGCCGGCCTCCACTCCCGGTTGGTCGTAGGCGTTGACATTGACAAGCTCGGCATAGAGCCCCACGGCCCGCTCGAACAGGGCCACGAGGCCACCGAGAGCCCGGGCATCGAAGCGCCGCAGGCTGATCGTCAGCGACTGGCGTCCCCCTTCACTGAGGGCCGTCCGGGTGCCCTGCAGAAACCCTTCAAGGAAGTCGCCCGGCAGTTCGCCGTCGATCGCAGCGATCTCGGATGGATCCTCCAGTACCTCGATGAAGGTGACGAAGAAGTTGTCGAGGCCATCGCGCAGCTGCTGCACATAGGCGTGCTGATCGGTGGAGCCCTTGTTGCCGTAGACGGCCAGACCCTGATGCACAACCGCACCGCTGCGATCGAGGCGCTTGCCGATGCTCTCCATCACCAGCTGCTGCAGGTATCGGCTGAACACCTCCAGACGATCGCGATAGGGAAGCACCACCATGTCGCGTCGGCCCCTGCCGTCGCCGGCCACGTACCAGGCGGCGGCAAGCAGCGCCGCAGGGTTGGCGATCAGTTCCGGAACGCGGGTGGCATGGTCCATCGCAGCGGCACCGGCCAGAAAAGCGCGCAGGTCGGCCCCGATCAGTCCGGCGGGCAGCAGGCCCACGGCGCTGGTGATTGATGTACGTCCCCCCACCCAGTCGAACATGTCGAAGCGGGCCCTCCAGTTTTCCGCCTCGGCGCGCCGGTCGAGCTGGCTGCCAAGCATGGTGACGGCAACGGCCTGGGCCTCCCAGCTGCCCCCCGCCGCTTCGAGACGCGCACGCACCTGCTCCATGCCGAGCCTCGGCTCGGGTGTGCCGCCCGACTTGCTCACGACCACCACCAGGGAGGTGAGCAACCGCTCGCCGAGGGCTGTGAGGGTGCGGCTGATCCCTTCGGGATCGACGTTGTCAAGGAAGTGGAAGGGAAGACCCTCACCGTGCTGCTGAAGGGCGCGGATCATCAGCAGCGGACCGAGCCCCGATCCGCCGATACCGATCCACAGCACATCGCTGAAACGGCCAGCCGGGGCCTCGAGTGATCCGGATACCACCTGCTGCGCGAAACTGTCGATGCGATCCACTTCGGTCTCGATGTGCGCCGCCACGGTGGGATCGGGTGCCAATCCGGGCGTTCGCAGCCAGTAGTGGCCCACCATCCTCTGTTCGTCCGGATTGGCGATGGTTCCCGATTCGAGCCGCTTCATTGCCTCAAAGGCCTGTTCGAATCGTGGCGTGAGCGAGGCGAGATCGGTCGGGGAGAGGGCCATGCGGCTTACGTCGAGCCAGAACCCCTGCCCCTCGTCGTGCCACAACAGAGACTGGAATCGTTGCCAGAGCGCAGCGGCATCCTGGCCGTTCAACGGCGGAAAAGAAGGTATGGCCACGGGCTGCGCCGCTGCTGAACCCCACGACCGTATCCAGCCGGGTCGCATTACGGCAACCCATTCATCGATCGATGTGGGCCAGAGGACGCACCGCGTGATCGGGGCTGTACAACAGGAAAAAAACCTTACGATTGGTGAATGCAGCAGCACTTCCTTCTCCCCGTCTGCGCGGTCACGTCGTGAAGGTTCTCCAGCGCCGCGATGCCCGATCCCCTCGGGGGCTGATCGGTTCGGCGTCTGGCTGGTACCGCGGCCGCTGCATCGAAAGCAGCAGGGTTCGCCAAGGTGCCAGGCCATGTGTGCTCTCCCTCCTGCTGTTCGCCTCCCTGATCTCCCTCGGGCTGGCCGTACTCGAGCGCCGCATGCGTACACCTGCACCAGTGCTCGTCACCGAACCAGGCCTGCTGGGCAGCATCAGCAGCCTGGGCAATGATCCGGCCGCATCGATCAGTGAAGGGCAGCGGCCCGACCCGCTCGATTTCACACCGGAGGAGTTGCACGAACTGAACCGTCGCTTCGGCGTCCACGGCCCGCAGCCACGGCTGGCGCAACTGTTCACAGAAGGGCTCGATCAGTTCCAGCCGCTGCGCAACCACACCCTGGCCCGGCTTGAGGAGCTGAGGCCGGTGATCCTGCGCGAATCCCTGCGGCAACGGATCAATCCGATGCTGGTGACAGCGATCCTGTTCGATGAGATGCAACACGCCAAGCCGGGCGAACACATCCCACTGGCTGCCCATTCCGGCCTGTTCAGCACCCATGGGCCGGCCCAGCTGAGCCTCTCGGAAATGGTCAAGCAGGGTCTGCTGCCCGCTGATGCGAGTGCCGAGGAGGAGATCGCTGCCCGCGACCGGCTGCTCGACCCCGACGGCAGCGTGGCGGTGCTCGTGGGCAAATTTGTGCGCCTGCGGCGCGAACTCGACCTGCCCGACGACCGCATCTTCGATGCCAGTAGCTCCCCCCGCGACGCCAAGGCTCTGGCCACCCTCGCCTATCTGCACAACGGCAAGCTCGATTACAGCGGCCGAATCCTGCGTTACATGCAGGATCCCGCTCTGCATGCGGTGATCTACGGCAAGCGCCAGGCCGCCATGAGTCCGTTGATCTGAAGGTTCAGCAGAGCAGGCCGAGCGCCGCGAGTCGGCGCTCGAGTTCACTCCAGTTGAAGCTGCGGGGATCTGCCCTCTCTCCGCCCAGATCAACATGGCGGTGAGTTGTGATCGCCTGTACCGGAATGTTGAAGCGTCGCATCCAGTCGGCGAGCACAAGCGCGGTGGCGTCGTACTGATCGCTGGTGTATCCGCTGTGAGCGGGACCAGGGTTCTCGCCATCGGGCGGCGATTCCAGGCTGAGGTGAAGGGCGAAGTTGTTGATCGAGCCTCCCACCGATGGGTTGGTGATCACCCACTGACCATTGAAGGCGGAATTGCCAGCACCGAAGGCTCGGCGGCCTGGATCAAGGGTTTCTACGATCTGCCCACTCCGACCCACCAGAGTGTGGTAGCTCACCTGGTCCTCATCACGAGGATGGGGGGTGCGGAAGGTGTTGACTGCGGAATCGAGGCTGTAGACGGTTTCATGCAGCACGACCACCCTTGGAGTTGGATCCACGGGATTGCCATAGGCGTCCTGGCGGAAGCGCTCTCCGTAGTTGGTGGGATCGATCCTCACCCGCTGGGTGAGGGAGGGAAGATCGGCCAGAGCTGAGCTGAGTCGCTGGCTGAGCTCAGCATCGCCGCTGGGGCAGGAGCGTGCCATCGGCGTGCTCCATCGCAGCGGATCGGGCGGCCTGGGAGCAGGACGGCGTGGAGCAGCCTGCCGCTCACGGTTCACCTCTTCGCCCCGCCCCACATCCTCCAGCATCTCCATCAGGGAGGGTCGGGCATCGGCACTGCCACCGGGGCCACCCACCAGCTCCCGCGCCAGCCAGCCCAGGGCACCGAGGCTCATCAGCGCAGCGGCACTGACAGCGAGCAGCAGCGAGCGACCGCGGGGATTCATGGCCGCAACTCCAGCCAGCGTCGTCGTCGCTCGCTCACTGCGTCATCTGGATTCTCGTCACTCGTAAGGCGCCAGCGCACCACCACCGGCGGATCGGCCTGCAGCGGCAGGGAGCGCACCGACCCATCCCGGCAGAGCAATACCTCCACCGTTGCAGGCTGGTCCACCGGACCGAGCAGTTCGACGAGGTCGTCCTCGCTGCGCACTCGGCAGCCGTCGATCGCCAGCAGTTCATCGCCCACCATCAGCCCGGCCCGCTGGGCAGGACCGTCGCGATCGACACGGCACAGCGTCAGAGCTGCCTGCGGCTGGCTGTCGACCTGCCAGCCTGCAAAGGGACGGGTGCCCGTTTCGGCAACGAGACGCAGACCCACGTCGCTGAGATAGTCATCGATGGGCGGATCATCGGTGCTTGTGAGCCATTGCGGCAGAAGGGTGGACAGATCCGGGGCGTGGTCAGCGAATGCGGCGAGCAGATCCTGTTGCTGATACCCGCGCCGCCAGCGGCCATGGCTCTGCCAGAGCTGGCGGAGTACGGCGCCGAGCCAGGAGCCGCAGCGTCGCAGATGGAGATCGAGAACCAGGCTCAGCACAGCTCCCTTGAGGTAGTAGCTGATCTGGTTGTCATGGGAATGGGCATCCTGGCGATAGAGCTTCACCCAGGCCTCCTCTCCGCTGGCCACCAGGCTTTGCACCCGCCGACCGGAGGTGAGGCGATAGCGACAGAGATCGGCGCCAAGGTCGTCGAGCAGATCGGCTTCGCTGCCAAGACCGGCGGCCAGGGGCAGCAGTTGGTCGAGATAACTGGTCACTCCCTCGGCGAACCAGAGGCTGGGAACGACCACGGCACGCTCGTAGGTGATCGGTGTCAGTTCAGCGGGGCGCAGCCGCCGCACATTCCACTGATGCAGATATTCGTGGGCCACCAGCTGCAGCAGCCTGCGGCGTCCCTCCGGTCGCCGCAGGCTGCGACGGCCGTACTGCAGCACGCAGCTGCGATCGTGCTCGAGGCCGCCATAGCCCTTGTCGAGCATGTGCAGGATGAACAGATAGTGGTCGGAGGCAGGGCGCTCGACCCCCAT
Source organism: Cyanobium sp. (assembly GCA_044233605.1). Classification (GTDB taxonomy): domain Bacteria; phylum Cyanobacteriota; class Cyanobacteriia; order PCC-6307; family Cyanobiaceae; genus Cyanobium. Next base: position 4,527 of record JBIIJS010000085.1, read on the forward strand.
CAAGCGGCAGCAGGCCAGGCAGAGCCGCTCCACATCGGCGAGCCAGCCGGGATCCTGGCTGGGCAGGTCGCCACCCCAGCTCACCCAGCGGTGGGGCACGGATGCCACGGCGAACTGATGGCAGGGGTGGGGCCCAGCCTCGATCGGCGTGTCGATCAGATCGTCATAGTCAGCGGCCAGCCAGCCGCCAGCCGGATGGGGAGGCAGAGCCACGAACCCGCTCCAGCCATCGGGCAGGAGCAGTTCGAGGCGGTGTGGGCTCCAGCGCTCCCCCTCCGCCAGCAGCGCCACCCCGGCCAGCGCAAGAAAAGCATGGTCGGAGCTGAGATGGCAGGTGCGCACCGTGAGCTCGCTGGCCAGAATCCGCCAGTGGATCTCCAACGGGGCGTCGCTCTCCAGCCGCACGCTCCAGCAAGCGGGCTCGCGGCGCCTCGGTGCGAGGCGGGCGGATCCCTGGAAGATTTCCAGCCCTTCTAGGGTGCGGACATAGTCACGGATCAGATAAGAGCCGGGCGTCCAGGCTGGAAGGCGAAGATCCAGACAAGACCCTCGGGGCTGGAATCGAAGCATCGCCTGCACCAGCTGGCGTCTGGGCTCGCGCAGGTCGAGGCGTAGCAGAGGCTCTGATCGGCCCCCAGCCGTGCCATCAGCCATGAACGTGGAGCACGGCATCACCGAAGCCGGCAGCGGCCTCATCGAGGGCTTTGCGGGCCGCGTAGGCATGGGTGACGCGGCTGAGCAGGCGCTGCAGAGAACGGGAACGGCTGAGCCGCTGCAGATCACCCACCAAGGCGAGGGAACCATCAGCCTGGCGCCGCCAGCCAAAGCTGAGGCCATCACCCAGGCTCACCTGTATCTCCACGGGCTCCACCTGGTCGAATCCCTGCAGCTCCCCGCCTCGACTGGGCTGAAGGCCGAGGCTGGTGAGGCTGGCAGCCAGGCGGTCGGCATCGCGCAGCACCGTTGGCAGGATGGAGAGATGGGACATGGAGGCAATGCCCGCTTTTTCTGAAGGTAGCGGCAATTCAGGCGGCAGCGAAGCCGACGTCTGCATTCAGTGGCCCCAGGCGGTCGTGGATCGCCGCAACGGCCGTCAGCCGCGGTTGCGGCTGGGGGTGATGGCCTCGGGAGAGGGCAGCAACTTCGAAGCGCTGGTGGCCGCCTGCCGCTCCGGTGAGCTGAGGGCCGATGTGGTGTTGCTGGTGGTGAACGAACCGGGCTGCGGCGCTGTCGCTCGTGCAGACCGGATAGGCATTCCTCACCGCCTGCTCGACCACCGGCTCCGGGTCAGCCGCGAACAGCTCGACGGCGATCTGGTGGCCGCCTTTCGAGATGCGGCGGTGGATCTGGTGGTGATGGCCGGCTGGATGAGGATCGTCACGCCGGTGCTGATCGACGCCTTTCCCGAGCGACTGATCAACATTCACCCTTCCCTGCTGCCAAGCTTCCGGGGCCGCGACGGCATCGCTGATGCCCTGAAATGGGGTGTGACCCTGGCTGGTTGCACCGCCCACCTGGTGGTGCCGGAGGTCGATGCGGGCCCGATCCTGGTGCAGGCGGCGGTGCCGGTGCTGGCCGATGACAACCGGCAACGGCTGCACGAACGCATCCGCAGGCAGGAACATCGCATCCTGCCGCTCGCGGTGCAGCTTGCCGCCGCACGCCTCGAGCAACGGACAGTTCAGGGGTAGAAGGGCAGCAGTGGCAGACCGGTGCCGGCCTCAAGGCCAGCCATCAAGTTCAGGCACTGCAGGCCCTGACCCGCCTGCCCCTTGACCAGATTGTCGATCGCGCTCATCAGGATCAGCTGACCGGTGCGCTGATCCACCTGTACCGACAGCAGGCAGCGGTTGGTCTGGCGCGTCCACTTGGTGGAGGGATAGGTGCCCACCGGCAGCACCTCCACACTCGGGCTGCGGCGGTAGGCGGCGCACAGCAGCGTGCTGCAGTCTTCAGCCGTGAGGCCGGGATCGCGCAACCGCGCATAGACGGTGGCCAGCAGCCCGCGCACCATCGGCATCAGATGGGGCGTGAATTGCAGGCGGATCGGCTGGCCCGCCGTCATGGAGGCCTGCTGTTCGATCTCGCTGGTGTGCCGGTGCCCGACCACCCCATAGGGAACCACCGCCTCGGCGGCCTCCGCCAGCAGGAGGTGCTCCTTCGCTGCCCGGCCACCGCCGGAGGTGCCGGTCTTTGCGTCGATCACGATTCCGCCCGGCTCGATCAGCCCCTGCTTGAGAAACGGAAGCAGGGCCAGCAGGCTGGCGGTGGGGAAACAGCCCGGGGCAGCCACCAGCCGGGCTGCACGAATGCGCTCCTCCTCCCACTCCACCAGGCCATAGACGGCCTCGCGGCAGAGATCGGCGTCGTGGCGCTGCAGGCTGCGGGCCTCACTGGCATACACCTCCTGCCACTGCTGCAGATCGCGGTAGCGGTAGTCGGCGGAGAGATCGACGACCTTCACCCCCCGCTCCAGCAGGGCCGGAACGAGCCCCGCGGCCAGGCCGTTCGGCAGGCTCAGCACCGCCAGATCAGCTTCCGCTGCGATCGCATCCGGATCGGGAGTACGCACCACCGGATCCCCCGGCAGGGGCAGGAACGGTGCCAGTTCACTCCAGCGCCTGCCGCTGCTGCGTTCACCGCCGAGGAACCCCACCGTCAGCTGGGGATGGCCCTGCAGCAGCCGCAGGATCTGCAGGCCGCCGTAGCCGCTCGCACCGATGACCGCGACTCTGATGCCTGCCATGGTGCAGAAGACAAAGGGCGGATCGTACCGGGCTTTATAAAGGACGTCGGGGCCCCACTCCGGAGCGGAGGGTTCCGGTCCCGGTCACCACTCCCGACACGCCCCCGCCCGACCGCTTTGACGTTTCTGTCGACCTTCCAGCTCGCACCGGATCAAGGGACGGGAATCCGTTTCGACGCGATCGCCGATGCGTTGGCGGCGATCCGCAACGGTGAATCGATCGTCGTCGTCGACGACGAGAACCGCGAAAACGAAGGCGACCTGATCTGCGCGGCCCAGTTCGCCACGCCCCAGCAGATCAATTTCATGGCCACCGAGGCGCGGGGACTGATCTGTCTGGCGATGGAGGGGGAACGGCTAGATGCCCTCGATCTGCCGCTGATGGTGGATCGCAACACCGACAGCAACCAGACAGCTTTCACGGTGAGCGTCGACGCTGGCCCCGAGAACGGTGTCAGCTCCGGCATCTCCGCCGAAGACCGGGCCCGCACCATCCAGGTGGCGATCAGGCCCGGTAGCCGTCCGGGCGATCTGCGCCGTCCGGGCCATGTCTTTCCGCTGCGGGCCCGCGCCGGCGGTGTGCTGAAGCGCGCCGGCCATACCGAGGCGGCCGTCGATCTGGCTCGCCTGGCGGGGCTTTACCCGGCCGGGGTGATCTGTGAGATCCAGAACGCCGACGGTTCCATGGCCCGCCTGCCGGAACTGGTGGAGTACGCACAGCGGCACCGGCTGCGCCTGATCTCGATCGCCGACCTGATCCACTACCGGCTGGAGACGGAGCGCTTCGTGCGCCGCCAGGCGGAGGCTGCACTGCCTAGCAGCTTCGGCCAGTTCCGGGCGATCGGCTACCGCAACGAACTCGACGGCAGCGAACATGTGGCGATCCTCAAGGGGGATCCCGGCCGGGCGGCAGCGCCGGTGCTGGTGCGGGTGCATTCCGAGTGCCTCACCGGCGATGCCTTCGGATCGCTGCGCTGCGACTGCCGGCCCCAGCTGGAGGCAGCGCTGCGCATGATCGAAGCGGCGGGAGAGGGGGTGGTGGTGTATCTGCGCCAAGAGGGACGCGGCATTGGACTGATCAACAAACTGCGCGCCTATTCCCTTCAGGACGGAGGCCTCGACACCGTGGAAGCGAATGAGCGGCTCGGTTTCCCGGCGGATCTGCGCAATTACGGCGTTGGTGCTCAGATCCTCAGCGACCTCGGCGTGCGGCGGCTGCGGCTGATCACCAACAATCCGCGGAAGATCGCCGGCCTGGGTGGCTATGGCCTCGAGGTGGTCGACCGGGTACCGCTGGTGATGGACCCCGGCCACCACAACGCCGCCTATCTGCAGGCAAAGCGCACTAAGCTCGGCCATCTGATGGACGTCGAAGCCCATGGCCTGACGGCGGTGCTGGCCTGGCGAGGCCTGACGGACCCTGATCAGCGGGCCGCCGCCTTATCCAGCCTGCAGCACTGGGCCGATCAACAGGCTCTGCAGCTGGAGTTTGAGCAGGATCCGCGCTTGCTGGCCCTGCTGGATCAACCTGAGCTGGCTCTGCTACTGGGTTCAACCCAAGGCCAACAGCTGAGCGCCGAGCAGCTGGCGGCCGGCGTCCAACTGCTGGCCAACCAGCCCTACACCGAGGTCGTGGCCCTGTTGCTGGCGCCGGATCGGCGGCGGGTGGCCCATCCGAGCGCCAGCCTGGAACCAGAAACCAGACCACTGACAGATCTGCAGCTGGCCACGGATCGCACCTGCCCCAGGCTGGCGGCCCAAAGCGGCGCCTTCATCGTCTGGCAATGAACCCAGTGGGGGCTGAAACCAGCTGAAGGCCGCGAAGCGATCGCCGCACTGACGCTCGCCGCCTGACTGGCTTCAGAGCCTGAACAGGCTCTCCATGGCCAGGACGCCATCCTCCTGCAGCTCCGAGCGCAGGCGGGGGAAGGCCATGAGCTCCTGAAGCTGGCGGTGGAGCAGAAAGTGCTCACCGCACTTGGCCAGCAGGGCCTCGAGCTAGGGCAGATCGCCATTGATGTGATGGCGCAACAGCTGGCCGTTGTCGATCCGCTGCGGGTTGCTGCGTCGCAGACGGACGGCAGCAGGGGCCAACCATGAGAAGGACCATACGGCCAATTGGAACATGGACTCACTGTCCCTCCAGTGCAGCGACTGATCGACATGCAGTGGGCAGTAGGTCTCGAGTTCGCCGCTATCGAAACTGAAACGGCGACTGATCAGGTGGTTGCCGCTGGGCACGAGTGCGTAGGCGTGGGCCCAGTGGCAGGGAAGGCTGTGGCCCTGCGCCACGGTGAACAACAGCACGGGAGCCGATCCAGGCGAGACGTCGAGCTGATGACAGCGCTGCAGGTGGGAAACCTTGACGCCATGGCGCGTGGATCGATTGATCACCCATGACAGATCACAACCCCACCATCTTCTTGCTCGTTTGGCCAGCGCCACGGGAGCGGGGAGTGTGAACCCGAACGCATCGGCGCGGATGCGCATAGACGCTGCCGATGCTGGACCACTCAGCCGCAGAATGATGCAGACCATCTGTGGCAGCCCATCGCATCAGCGCTGAGCGAATTCACCGATGCGGCGACCCTCAAAAAGGATGGACGCCGCATCTCCCTCGAAGGGGTGTTGACGGGCGCAGCCCTCGGCGTAATTTTGCTTTACCTCACGGAAGAGGCATTCGCCTCAGGAGCGCAGGCACCGGTCGGCGGCAGGCTGGACGAGCCCGGGGGCGAGGATCCTGGCCGGCTGCAGGCCAAGACCGGCCGAATCACCATTCAGCCACTCGATTACGTCGACATCGGCTTCGAAATCCAGCGGCCCCAGGCCTTCAGCAGCCCCGCAGGCACCCTCCAGCAACCGCCAACGGCCACGGGTTCCGAGACCTCAGGCGGGCCCATGGTGCAGGCGCAGCCCCTGCAGAGGGCGTTCTCCCTACCCTTCGCCGGCGCCAACAGCAGCGACATCGTTCCATCTGGTGGTGGCGGTGGCAGTGGTGGTGGCGGCGGTGGCGGCGGTGGCGGCAGTGGCGGCAGTGGCGGCGTGGTGCCGACCCCACCCGAGCCGCCAATCCCACCCGGAACGCCGGTACCACCGGAGCCACCAGGTCCGCCGGATCCGCCCAGCCCCCGCACCGATCCCCTGCCCCAGTTGATCCTGGTGGTGGTGCGCACCTACGGCAGCTCTAGCAGCCGCTCGATTGAGGGCAGGGCCGAGAGCTCCCAGAACGCCACCCAGGTGGGCATCGAGAACACCCTGCTGAATCTGACGTCCTTGGGGACCCCCGCCGTGGAGTTGCGCTCCGATCGCACGCTGCAGTCGTTCGCCCTCTCCCAGCTCGACGATGCCGACCTGAAAATGATCGCGGAGCATGTCGGACTGCTGAACACCACGGTGCTGAACGGCACAGCAGCGGATGTCTTGATCATCGGCGCCGGCGATCTGCTGCAACTCGGGCTGCAGTCCGCCGGCAGCTCCAGCATGGTGCTTGGGTCCCGCACCATCGGTATGCACAACAGTGATCTGGTGGGCCTCGGCGGCAACGATCTGGTGGGTGTGGAGGCAATCACCAGGCTCGACTTCACAGGGCTGGGCAGCAGTCGGCGTACCGACCTCAGTTTCGACCTGCTCGCCGAAGGCCTGAAGGATTCA
>JBIIJS010000013.1:0-23189 GCA_044233605.1 Cyanobium sp.
TGTGGTCAGATAAAGACCCTACGCCGCCGCGATCGGCATCCGCCAGCCCCCTCCGAAGGAGCGGCCGCTCACCTTCAGCACCGGCGCAGCCTGGCGGCGTTTGAATTCGGAGCGCAGCAGCAGCTGGTGAACCCGCTCCGCCAGCTCAGGGGCCGCACCGCTCGCGATCAGCTGCTCCGGGCTTGCCAAGCCCTCGATGCTGGCCTTGAGCAACGGGTCGAGCACCGCGTAATCGGGGAGGGTGTCGCTGTCGCGCTGGTCGGGCCGGAGCTCGGCACTGGGGGGCTTGGTGCGGATTGCGGCGCTGATCAGTTCCCCTTCGGCGGGCAGGCCCAGATCGGCTCGGCACGCGGCGGCGGCAGTGCTGTCGATCCAGTCGCACAGGGCAAACACCGTGCTCTTGTAGAGGTCGCCGATCACGGCCAGGCCACCGTTCATGTCGCCGTAGAGGGTGCAGTAGCCCACCGCCAGCTCGGATTTGTTGCCGGTTGCGAGCAGCAGCTGCCCCTGCTGGTTGGTCACTGCCATCAGCAGGCTGCCGCGGATGCGCGACTGGATGTTCTCCGCCGTCAGCCCACTCGGCACCCCCCCCAGCACCGGGGTGAGGGCGTGATCGTAGGCCTGCATCAGCGCAGCGATCGGCAGCGTGTGGTGGCTGATTCCCAGGCGTTCGGCCAGGGCGGTTGCATCGAGGAGGGAGCCTTCGGAGCTGTAGGGCGAGGGCAGCAGCAGGGCGCTCACCTGTTCCGCCCCCAGGGCCGCCGCGGCGATCACCGCCACCAGGGCCGAATCGATGCCGCCGCTCAGGCCCAGCAGGGCCCCGCTGAAGCCGCACTTGGCTGCGTAATCGCGCAGCCCCAGCACCAGGGCCCGCAGCAGCTGCTCCGCAGCTTCCGGCTCCGCCTGCAGGGTCGGTGCAGACACGCCTGCCCCCGCTTGCACAGGCAGCTGCCATATCTCCACTCCTTCCGCGCAGAAGGGCAATTGCAGCAGCGGATTGCCGCTGGCATCCACCACGAAGCTGGCGCCGTCGAACACCAGCTCGTCGTTGCCGCCCACCTGGTTCACGTACAGCACCGGTGCCGCCAGCCGGACGGCGGCCCGTGCGGCCAGTCGGTGGCGCAGCGCAACTTTGCCCTGGCCGAATGGCGATGCCGAGAGGTTGAGCAGCGCATCGATCCGCTGCTCCTGCAGCTCGGCTACCGGATCCGGGCCGGCCAGCCGGTGGCCCTGCAGCTCCTCCTCCACCCACAGGTCTTCGCAGATCGTGAGCCCGAAGCACCAGCGCCGTCCGTGCCGTTCCAGCTCCAACACCGCAGGCGCTTCGCCGGGCAGGAAGTAGCGGCGCTCATCAAACACGTCGTAGCTGGGCAGCAGACGCTTGCGCGCCACCACCCGCCAGCCGTCCGGCTCCACCAGGGCAAGGGCGTTGTGGAGATTCGGGTGGTGCGATGTGCCCTCCAGCGGTTCGGCGATCCCAACCAGCACGGCCAGCCCAGCCGGCAGGTCTGCGGCCAGCTGCGCCAGTACCTGCTTCTGACGCTCCAGCAGGCTGGGCCGCAGCAGCAGGTCACGCGGCGGGTAGCCCCATAGCGACAATTCCGGCGTCAGCACCAGATCGGCGCTGGCCCCGCTCGCTGTGCCACAGGCGGCGGTACGGCAGGCCGCCAGGATGCGGCGGGCGTTGCCCTCCAGATCGCCCACCAGGGGATTGAGCTGGGCCAGGGCGAGGCGCATCAGGCTGGGGGCAGGCCATAGAGATTGTGCTGCAGCAGCACCGGCCAGAGCTCATCGGGCAGCAGTGCCGGAGCCGGCCCGGCCGCCAGCCGCTCGCGCACCTCCGAGCTGGCGGTGGCGGGGATCTCCAGCCCCAGCAGCTCCACCTGGGCACCGAGTCGTTCCAGCCGCTCCAGATCGGCGGCAGCCAGTGGCCAGCCCCGCCGCGGCGCCACCGCCACGCTCAGGCCTGACAGCAGCTCTTGCGCAGAGCGCCAGCGCGGCATCTGGGGCAGTAGATCGCTGCCCACCACGAACACCGGCTCGCAGCCCGGCCAGAGCCGCCTGGCCCGCTCCAGGGTTTCCACCGCCCAGGGGCTGCTCAGCTCCTGCACCACCTGCAGGCGTGGCTCGCCGATCGCCGCCACCAGGGCTTCCAACAGGGCCTGGCGGGCGGCGAGCGGGGCGGCGTGCCGTTTGAGCGGGTTGTCGCTCGCCCAGGTGACCACCCGTGGGTAGAGCTGCAGCAGACCCTCCAGCAGCGCTCGGTGGCCGGTGGTGGGTGGATCGGCGCTGGTGCCGAACAGGGCGATGCGCTTGTCGTGGTTGGGACCGGCCATGGCGCTTCCGCTTAGGGCAGCAGGCTGCGCCAGGGCAGGCCGCCTGCGGAGGAGGCGGCCTCTGCACCCTGGGGCTGCCAGTCGCCGAGCCAGCGGCGCGTTTCCGGGTCGTGCTGCATCAGGCGTTTCAGCAGCGCGCCGGGACGGCCAGCCGCCGCGGTGGAGCGCAGCAGCTCTGCCGCAGCCAGCCGGCCGGTGCGGCGGGTGGTGGCGACCGCCAGGGCGGCCTGGGCCACGGCCACGGGCGCCGCCGGCGCCAGGCTGAGGCCGCCGCTGAACGGCGCGATCAGCAGCAGCAGCTGGCGCACACCGCCAAGCAGCAGCTGCAGACTCACCTGGGCGCCGCCCAGCAGGGCGTTGTGCCCCGAGAGGCGGGTCAGCAGCTGGCGAGCGCCGGAGCGGGTCATCGGCAGGCCGTAGAGCTGGCAGAGCTGCAGCACCAAGGCGCTGTCGCAGGCCAGGCCGCCGGCCAGATCCAGCAGCATCCACGGATTGGCGGCCACGCCGGTGGCCTTGAGGGCGGCGAAGCGGCCGATCAGCCCCTGGGCTTGGCGGCGGCCATGTTGCAGGCGGGTGCGGTGCAGCGCCTGGCTGAAGCGGTCGGCGGCCTGCAGGGCATTGAGGGCCAGCAGCAGTTCGCCGTGCCGTTGCAGCAGCTGGTGGAGGGCGTCGTGCAGCGGCTCCACCCGCGGCGCCTCGCCGACGCTGCGCACCCGCCCCCCCTCCAGCAGTCGGGCCCGGCGCGGTGCGGCCGCCACCGGGATCGGTTCCAGCGAGCGGGCGGCTGCCGGCAGCCGCCGGCGGATGCTCGCCAGCAGGGCGGGTCGTTCGGCTTCGGGCCAGCAGTCGCTGCGGTTGAGCACAAGCAGCAGCGGCTTGCCGCTCGCCAGCAGGGTGTCGAGCGCCTCGATCTCCACCCGGCTGAGGTCGCCGTCGAGCACCAGCAGCACCACGTCGGCGCCGATCGCCACCCGCCGCGCCAGCCGTTCGCGGGCCGGTGCGGCGATCTCATCGATGCCCGGGGTGTCGACCAGATCCACCCCCTGCAGCCCATCGATGTCTCCGGGCTGGAGCCAGGCTGAGGCCTGCTGACGGCGCGTGCAGCCGTGGGCCACGTCGGTGGCGAAGCGCTCTTCCCCCAGCAGGGCGTTGAGCAGGCTCGACTTGCCCACCCCCACCCTGCCGAACACGGCCACCCGCGGCCGCCGCCGCTCCAGCCGCTCGAGCTGGCGGTCGAGGCCGGCCAGCTCTGGTCCGAGCAGGCTCCGCTCCCGTGGGCTGAGTGTCAGCTCGCCCCGCCAGCGGCGCAGGAGCTGGCGGCAGCGCTCCGGCGCGGAGGGCACTGGGGTGTTCATGGAGCCTCCTCTGCGCCGACTGGCGGTAGCCGCCGCCAGCCCGCCAGCACCGCCAGCACCGCCTCGGGCCCCACCACACCCACGAAGCCGCCGAACTCATCCACCACAACACGAACGCCGGCGCCGTTGCGGCGGAAGCTGGTGAGGAGCCGGTCGGCGCGGATCATCTCGGGTACGAACTCCACCGGCAGGGCCAGATCGGCCAGCTGCGTGTCGGCCTCGCCCTGTACCAGGGCGGTGAGCAGGTTCTCTCGGCTGGCCACCCCCAGCACCTCATCCACCTCTTCGCCCAGCACCACCCACCAGGGGGCGTGGTTGTGCAGCAGCGTGGAGCGCTCCTGCCCAAGCCTGGTGTGGCCCGCCAGGGTGGGCGCCGCCACCCGCGGCACCATCAGGTCGCGGGCTGTGAGGTCGTTGAGTTGAAACACCTTGGCGATCATTGCCGCCTCATCGGCCTCGATCTGGCCCTTCTGGGAGCCGAGCCGGGCCAGCTGACGGATCTCGTTCTCGTCGGTGCTGATTTCATTTTCGGCGGTGATCGCCGGCAGGATCCGCTCGAGCAGCAGCACCAGCGGCAGCATCAGTTTGGCCATCAGGCCGAGGGCCGGCGCGCTGGCCAGGGCCACCGGCAGCGCCAGCCGGCTGCCGATCGCCTTGGGCAGAATTTCCCCCAGCAAGATCACCAGCACCGTGAGCCCGATGGAAAACAGGGGCAGGGCCGGTCCGGTGATGCCACGGGCGGCGAACACGCTGGCGGCGAAACCGCCCACCATCAGGCTGCCGAAAATATTGAATACGTTGTTGGCGATCACCAGCACCGCCAGGGTGCGGCCCAGCCGTTGGCGCAGCAGCTCCAGCCGCCGTGCTCCCTTCACCGGCCGCTCGCTGCGCGCCAGCTCATGCACCTTCACCGGGCTGACCGTGAGCAGGGCGGCCTCCACACCCGAGCAGAGGAAGGAGCCCGCCAGCATCAGCACCACCACCAGCGCCAGCAACAGCACATCGTTCATTGGCCTGACCCCTCCGCACGCAAAGGGGGGGCATGGGTGGCGACGCGTTGGGTCGCGCGCGGCGGCTGGTGGCTGCGGCCGATGGGGAACCTGCCTGCGGGGAATCCCCTGTATTTAATCGGTTATGCCATCGTCGCGCTGCAGGGGCTCTCCGAACCATGCCGACCACCTCGATCCAGCCGCCCGCCGTCCAGGCGTCCGGGATCCATGCCCCCGCAGTCGGGGCCACCGTGTTTGCCGACCGGCGTGACCGCTTCCTGCACCGCCTCGGTGGCGTGGCAGCGGTGATCCCGGCTGCGCCGCTTGTCACCCATCACGCCGATGTGGAGCATGCCTTCCGCCAGAACAGCGACTTCTGGTATCTCACCGGTTTCGATGAGCCCGGCGCTGTGGCCCTGTTCCTGCCGCACCGAACGGAAAATCCCTTCGTGCTGTTTGTGCCGCCCCGCGATCCTGCCTCCGAGGTGTGGAATGGCTTCCGCTGGGGTGTGGAGGGGGCGGTGGAGCGCTTCGGTGCCCATCTGGCCCATCCGATTGGCGAGCTGGCCGAGCGCCTGGCTGAGTACCTCGAAGGGGCCGAGGGTATCGCCTTCCGGGTGGGCCGCCACCCGCAGATCGAGCCGCTGGTACTGGCCGCCTGGGCTCGCCAGCTCGACCGGGCGCCCCGCAGCGGCAGGGCCGCGCTCGGTCTGGTGGCCCCCTGTCCGATGCTGCATGAGCTGCGGCTGCGGAAGGGGCCTGAAGAAATCGGCCGGTTGCGGGAGGCGTCGCGCATCTCTGCCGAAGCCCATGAGCTCGCCAGGCAGGTGGTACGGCCGGGCCTGAGCGAGCGCCAGGTGCAGGCGGTGATCGAGCATCACTTTCTCGAGCAGGGCGCCCGTGGGGCCGCCTACGGCTCGATCGTGGCGGGCGGCGACAACGCCTGCGTGCTGCACTACACCGCCAACGACGCGCCGCTGCGCGACGGCGACCTGCTGCTGATCGATGCGGGCTGCTCCCTGGCCGACTACTACAACGGCGACATCACTCGCACCTTCCCGGTGGGCGGCCGCTTCAGCGGCGAGCAGCGGGCCCTCTACGACCTGGTGCTGGCGGCCCAGGAGAGTGCCGTGGCGGTGGTGGCGCCAGGGCGCAGCGCTGATGAGGTGCACGACACCGCGGTGCGGGTGCTGGTGGAGGGCCTGCGGGAGCTGGGCCTGCTGACGGGCGAGGTGGATGGCCTGATCGAGCAGGGCGCTTACCGCCATCTCTATATGCACCGCACCGGCCACTGGCTCGGCCTCGATGTGCACGATGTGGGTGCCTACCGGCTGGGGGAGCATCCGGTGCAACTGGAGCCGGGCATGGTGCTCACCGTGGAGCCGGGCCTGTATGTGAGCGACCGGCTGGCGGTGCCCGAGGGGCAGCCCGCCATCGACGAGCGCTGGAAGGGCATCGGCATCCGCATCGAGGACGACGTGGCCGTCACCGACCATGGCCATGACGTTCTTACCGCAGCGGCACTCAAGTCAACGGCTGCGATGGAGCGCTGAGCGCCTCCAGCACTTCGCGGGTGTGGCCGATCACCGCATCCGCGCCCGCCCGCTCGAGCTGGGCTTCGTAGGCGGCCCGCTGCTGCGCTGCCCCCGGGGCCTGCAGATGGGGCGGAGCCACAGCCAGGGCAAGAAACTTCTGGTCCGGCACCGCCTGGCGGGCCCGCAGCACCGTTTGCACGTCGGCCACCGTGTCGCCCAGATAGGCCACCGGCGGGGCATCGGTTCCCAGTGCCAGCCCCCAGGGCGCCAGCAGCTCGGCGGCCAGCCGCAGCAGGCCGCTGGGATCGGGCTTGTCGGGGGTGTCGCCCATGGCAAGAAAGGGGGCTGCATCAAGCCCCAGCCGCTGCTGCAGCACGTAGCGCACCGAGGGGGGCTCGGCGCCGCTGACAAAGCCCCAGGTGATGCCCCGGTCGCCCAGCGCAACGAAGAAAGCGGGATCCACCAGCAGGGGCTCCTTGCCGATGAAGCCGCTCCAGAGCGAGGGGTCGCCGTCGGGATCGCCGCCGAAGTAGAAGTCGCTGAACACCTGCACCAGCCGATCCAGCGGCGGCAGCGGATCGAGGCCGCTGCGGCGCAGCAGCTCAAGCGAGGCGTGCCAGTCGTTGTTCCAGATCCCCTCCGCCTTGAGGGCATCGATCGCAGCCACATCGGGCCGCCAGCCACCGTAGTGATGCACCGTCTCGATGATGGCGCGGCGGTAGCTGGAGCCCACATCTCGGATCACGCCGTCGATGTCGAAGAGCAGCACCGCCCTCGGCGAAGGGGAAGGGGGCGACGGGGCGGCAGGGGACACCAGGAGGGGCCTGCGGCAACTCGGCTGGTAGGTTAGTCGTTTGCCCCCTTTCCTTGAGCACCGACGCCATGACAGCCCCTGAAAGCGCCGTGGGCGCCGTTGCCGAGGCTGCCGCCGAGGCCCCGGCCGAGGCGGCAGTCTCCAGCGAGACCACCGAGGGCCGTCCGGTGCTGCGAGGCGGCAGCGCTGCCCTGGCCACCGCCACGATCGATGAGGACGGCGTTCCCTCCGGCTACACCCCCAAGGCGGATGAGGGTCGCTTCCTTCTGAAGATTCTGTGGCTGCCCGACAACGTGGCACTGGCGGTGGATCAGATCGTCGGTGGCGGCCCCAGTCCCCTCACTGCTTACTTCTTCTGGCCGCGGGAGGATGCCTGGGAAACCCTCAAGAGCGAGCTGGAGGGCAAGAGCTGGATCACCGACAACGAGCGCGTCGAGGTGCTCAACAAGGCCACCGAGGTGATCAACTACTGGCAGGAGGAAGGCCGCGGCAAGTCGCTCGAGGAAGCCAAGACCAAGTTCCCCGACGTCACCTTCTGCGGCACCGCCTGACGGCTTCCCAGTCAACTGTTCAGCCCCACTGGGCATCGCGTTCAAACTGAGCGGCGGCCTCGGCGGTCGCCGCACCATTGAACAGTGCTGAAGCGATCGCAGGGCTGATGGTAAATGTGTCCATGCCGCATGCGGCAAGACGCACCAGGTCGGCCGGTTCTCGGAGGCTGGCCACCAGAAGTCTCAGATTGGAATCCACCCCATCCAGGCAGCGCTGCATGGTGGCCAGTTCGGCGTGGCCATCGCGGCCCTGGTCGCAGATGCGGCCCAGGTAGGGGGCGAAATAACGGGCTCCGAGAGCCGCCGCCACCAGCACCTGCTCCACGTCGTAACCGGCCGTGAAGGTGATCGGGATGCCTTCCTTGATCAGGGAGCGTGCGGCTGTGGCGCCGGCACGACTGATCGGCAGCTTGACGGTCACCCGTTCAGGAGCAAGACCCGCAAGGGAACGGCCGCAGACCTCCAGGGTCTTGGCGTCATCTCCCCAGGCCTGCAGATGCAGTTCCCGGCAGCCAAGCTCTATGGCCTGCAGGCTCAGGCCGCTCAGATGGTCGAGTCGGCAGGGTTGCCCGGCCCGGCGCAGCAGCGTGGGGTTGGTGGTGATGCCATGGAACAGGCCGACGGGCAGCCATTCAGCCCAGGCGGATGGATCGGCTGAGTCGAGGAACAGGCGCAGGCTCATCAATCCGATGCGGCGGCATCAAATCCGTAGCGGCTGTATGCCAAAGAGTGGATCTGCGCAAACCTGGCCAAAAGAGGCGGCAGGGTCAGCTGCCCTTGGCAGCCTGCATGCGAGCTCGGGTGCGGGCCAACTCCTGCTGGGCCTTCACCTTCTCGGGGCTCGGGGCCTGACCCTCGAAGCCGGCGGCCGCCTGCTGGGCGGCCTCGAACGCCGCAGCGGCGGCAACGGCATCAATGCCACTGCCCAGCTCAGCATCGTTGACGAGCACGGTGACTTCGTTGGCTTCCACTTCGGCGAAGCCACCGCTGAGGGCGATCGATTGCCAGTTGCTTCCTTCGCGTAGGCGAAGGACGCCGCTGTCGAGGGCGGTGAGCATCGACACGTGGCCAGTGAGGATGCCCAGCTGTCCGGTGGTACTGGGCAGGATCACCTCATCGGCGCTGCCGTCGTACACGCTTTTGTCGGGGGCGAGAACCCGGAGATTGAGGGTCATGGTGGTCTCCGATCAACCCTTGGCTTCAGAAAGGATCTTGGCGGCCTTTGCTTTCACCTGGTCGATGTTGCCCACCAGATAGAAAGCGGCCTCGGGCAGGTCGTCGAGCTCGCCGGCGAGGATCTGGTTGAAACCGGCGATGGTTTCCTCCAGCTTCACGTACTCACCCTTCTGGCCGGTGAAGATCTCGGCTACAAAGAAGGGCTGGGAGAGGAACTTCTCGATCTTGCGGGCCCGATCCACCGTGCGGCGGTCGTCTTCGGAGAGCTCGTCGAGGCCAAGGATCGCGATGATGTCTTGCAACTCCTTGTAGCGCTGCAGAGTGCTCTGAACGGCGCGAGCGGTGCGATAGTGCTCGTCGCCAACCACGGCCGGCTGCAGCATCGTGCTGGTGGAATCGAGGGGATCCACCGCCGGATAGATGCCTTTTGAGGCCAGTCCACGGCTGAGCACGGTGGTGGCGTCGAGGTGGGCGAAGGTGGTGGCAGGGGCCGGGTCGGTGAGGTCGTCGGCCGGCACGTAGACGGCTTGGATCGAAGTGATCGAACCCTCCAGGGTGGAGGTGATGCGCTCCTGCAACTCGCCCACGTCGGTGCCGAGGGTCGGCTGGTAGCCCACGGCCGAGGGCATGCGACCCAGGAGGGCACTCACTTCGGAGCCGGCCTGCACGAAGCGGAAGATGTTGTCAATGAACAGGAGCACGTCCTGCTTGTTCACGTCGCGGAAGTGCTCGGCCATGGTGAGCGCCGACAGGCCCACGCGCATGCGGGCGCCGGGGGGCTCATTCATCTGGCCGTAGCAGAGGGCCACCTTCGACTTGCTGAGGTCTTCGGAGTTGATCACTCCGGATTCCTTGAATTCCTCGTAGAGATCGTTGCCCTCGCGGGTGCGCTCACCCACACCGCCGAACACCGACACACCGCCGTGCTCCTTGGCGATGTTATTGATCAGCTCCTGGATCAGCACCGTCTTGCCGACGCCAGCACCGCCGAACAGGCCCACCTTGCCGCCCTGGCGATAGGGGGCAAGCAGGTCGATCACCTTGATGCCGGTTTCGAATACCTTCGGCTTGGTCTCCAGCTCGGTGAGCTTGGGAGCTTCGCGGTGGATCGGTGCGGTGAGGCTGGTGTTCACAGGCCCCCGCTCGTCGACGGGCTCGCCCAGAACGTTGAAGATGCGGCCCAGGGTGGCCTCACCCACCGGCACGGAGATCGGAGCACCGGTGTCGGTGGCGCTCATGCCGCGAACCAGGCCATCGGTGGTGCTCATCGAGACGGCGCGGACCCGGTGATCGCCCAGCAACTGCTGCACTTCGGCGGTTAGGGCAACGTCCTGGCCAGCGGAATTTCTGCCTTCGATGCGCAGTGCGTTGTAGATCTTCGGCAGCTTCCCGGGTGGGAATTCCACGTCGAGCACCGGGCCGATCACCTGTCTGACGGTGCCTTTCGTGCCGGAGGCGGCGGGAGCTGCAGCAGCCATAAGAAGGAGGGGATGGCGGGGAGAGCCAGCGGGAATCCGTTCCCGCCTGGAGCGGCGCAACCTTACCACCGACGCCCCCGCCCCCGGCCCGGTTCGGTCACCCGCACGCCGGTGGGGATGCCGCGGCACCTTCCGCTCCCGTAAATTGGCACTCGAAGGGCGTGAGTGCCAGATCGTCCTTCGGTGGGGTTGGCGCCAGCGTCTAGCCCCTTCCTGTTTTCCGCATTTACCCCCGCAACCATCCATGGCTGCTGTTTCCCTCAGCGTCTCCACGGTCAAGCCCCTCGGCGACCGCATCTTCATCAAGGTGTCCGAATCCGAGGAGAAGACTGCCGGCGGCATCCTTCTGCCCGATACCGCCAAAGAAAAGCCCCAGGTCGGTGAGGTCGTTCAGGTCGGCCCCGGCAAGCGCAATGACGACGGCACCCGCCAGGCTCCGGAAGTGAGCGTGGGCGACAAAGTGCTTTACAGCAAGTACGCCGGCACCGACGTCAAGCTCGGCACCGATGAGTACGTACTGCTTTCCGAAAAGGACATCCTCGCAGTCGTCAGCTGAGCGCGACGCGCTCCGGCGCATCAGCTCCCCTCCACTTTTCCCCATACCCTTCGCAGAATTCGCCTTCCATGGCCAAGCGCATCATCTACAACGAGCAAGCCCGCCGCGCCCTCGAAAAAGGCATCGACATCCTCGCCGAGTCGGTGGCGGTCACCCTCGGCCCCAAGGGCCGCAACGTGGTGCTGGAGAAAAAGTTCGGCGCCCCTCAGATCGTCAATGACGGCGTGACGATCGCCAAGGAGATCGAACTCGAGGACCACATCGAGAACACCGGAGTCGCCCTGATCCGTCAGGCCGCCAGCAAAACCAACGATGCCGCCGGTGACGGCACCACCACTGCCACGGTGCTCGCCCACGCCATGGTCAAGGCCGGCCTGCGCAACGTGGCTGCCGGTGCCAATGCGATCACCCTCAAGCGTGGCATCGAAAAGGCTGCCGATTTTCTCGTCAAGAAGATTGAGGAGCATGCCCAGCCGATCAGTGACAGCAACGCCATTGCCCAGGTGGGCACCATCTCCGCCGGCAACGACGAAGAGGTGGGCCGGATGATCGCCGACGCCATGGACAAGGTCGGCAAGGAGGGCGTCATCTCCCTCGAGGAAGGCAAGTCGATGACCACCGAGCTGGAGGTCACCGAGGGCATGCGCTTCGACAAGGGCTACATCTCTCCCTACTTCGCCACCGACACCGAGCGGATGGAGGCGATCCTCGATGAGCCCTACATCCTCCTCACCGACAAGAAGATCGCTCTGGTGCAGGATCTGGTGCCCGTGCTCGAGCAGATCGCGCGCACCGGCAAGCCGCTGCTGATCATCGCCGAAGACATCGAGAAGGAGGCCCTGGCCACCCTGGTGGTCAACCGCCTGCGCGGGGTGCTCAATGTGGCCGCCGTCAAGGCTCCCGGCTTCGGCGACCGCCGGAAGGCCATGCTCGAAGACATCGCCGTTCTCACCAATGGTCAGCTGATCACCGAGGATGCCGGCCTCAAGCTCGAGAACACCAAGCTCGAGATGCTCGGCACCGCCCGCCGCATCACGATCAACAAAGACACCACCACGATCGTGGCTGAGGGTAATGAGGCCGCTGTCAAAGCCCGCTGCGAGCAGATCCGCAAGCAGATGGACGAAACCGACTCCTCCTATGACAAGGAGAAGCTGCAGGAGCGTCTGGCCAAGCTGAGCGGCGGTGTGGCCGTGGTCAAGGTGGGTGCCGCCACCGAGACCGAGATGAAGGACAAGAAGCTGCGCCTGGAAGACGCCATCAACGCCACCAAGGCGGCCGTTGAAGAGGGCATCGTGCCTGGCGGTGGCACCACCCTGGCCCACCTGGCTCCGGCCCTTGAGGAGTGGGCGGCCGCCAACCTCTCCGGCGAGGAACTGATCGGTGCCGGCATCGTCGCTTCCGCTCTCACCGCTCCGCTCAAGCGGATCGCCGAGAACGCCGGTGCCAATGGCGCCGTGGTGGCTGAGCACGTGCGCAACAAGCCCTTCAACGAGGGCTACAACGCCGCCACCGGTGAGTACGTCGACATGCTGGCCGCCGGCATCGTCGACCCCGCCAAGGTGACACGCTCCGGGCTGCAGAATGCTGCCTCGATCGCCGGCATGGTGCTCACCACCGAGTGCATCGTGGCTGATCTGCCCGAGAAGAAGGAAGCGACTCCCGCCGGCGGCGGCGGCATGGGCGGCGACTTCGACTACTGATCGCCCGGCGGCTCCGCCGCACCGTTCTGTCCATCGGGTGGGTACCTCCTTCAGGTTCCCACCCTTTTTTCATGCCGCCTCACCGTGCCTTACCCAGGGGTTGGAATCCCCACCGGCGTTGGGGTGACGCAACGGGTTAGACAGGAATCCGGCCGCGTACGGCATCCGGTGAAGGTCAGTCATCACGACAATGAACATCTGCTGGTGCTCTCCTCCGAGGAGGCAGCCCTGTTGATCGATCTCGCGCATGCCGGCGTGTTCTCCGACCTGCTGCCCCGCCAGCGCCGCCGCCGCCGCCGTTTCGACCGGCTGCTGGCGGATCTCAAGGATTCGCTGCTCGATACGGCCCGCCAGGTGTGGTCGGCCGAGACGGGCGCAGGGACGTCGACGGGGCGGGGGGGAGATCCTTCGCCGCTCAACTACGGCTGAGCACGAAGCGCACCACGATCAGCGAGGTGATCAGCACGATTCCACTGATCCAGATCCTGCCGGCATGATGGGCCACCCAGGCAAGTGGGGCCGGCAGACGATGGCGCTGGTCGCTGAGCCAAACGGTGAGCCCTGTGATCAGCAGCAGTGGGATCCCAAGGGCGATCAGCAGATCGAGCAAGCGGGTCATGCCTTCGGTACGAAGGCGAGGGCCACGCCGTTGTTGCAGTAGCGCTTGCCGGTGGGGCGTGGTCCGTCGTTGAACACGTGGCCCTGGTGGCCGCCGCAGCGGCGGCAGTGGTATTCAGTGCGGGGCACGATCAGCTTGAAGTCGCGCTTTGTGGCCACCGCATTCGGCAGGGGCTGCCAGAAACTGGGCCAGCCGGTGCCGCTCTCGTATTTCGCGCTGGAGCTGAACAGGGGCAGGCGACAGCCGGCGCACTCATAGGTGCCGGCCCGCTTTTCCGTGTTCAGCGGACTGCTGAACGGTCGCTCGGTGCCCTCGCGGCGCAGCACCTCATAGGCGGCCGGGCTGAGGCGGGCGCGCCACTGGGCGTCGCTGAGATTCCAGGCGGGATCTGCCGCCCTGGCGGCTGCCTCGGCCGGCTCGGCAGCCAGGAAGGGCAGCAGTGGAACCAGCGGTGCAATCAGGCGCTGGAGCAACTTCTTCATGGCGGTGCGGCGTTTCACCATCGTGCTGGTGGGCGCTCAGCGAATCCAGCCTGCGGACAACACGGTCGCCAGGCTGAGGAACAGAGCCAGCAGAGTCCAGGTGATGCGGTTGAGCGTGGCCTCAGCGGAGCGGGCACTGGTGAACATTGAGCCGCCGCTGGAGGCCAGACCGCCCATGCCGTCGCCCTTGGGGCTGTGCAGCAGCACGGTGATGATCAGCAACACGCCGCTGAGCATCCACAAAGCCGAGATCAAGGTTTTGAGCATGGCTGAAGGTTACCTGTTGCCAGGCTGTGAACCCCCCTGCCGCTCAGACCCCGAGGGTCTGGGGGATGCGGCCGTTTTCCACGGGGCTGCCTGCTGGCAGGATCAAAGATTCTCCGCTCATCAGGGCGGGCTTGGCCAGGCCGAGGATGTCGAGCAGGGTGGGGGCGATGTCGGCCAGGCCGCCGTGGTCGCGCAACTGCACAGCGGCGCCATGGCCCGGTAGGCGGCGCTTTTCGCCCTCCACCAGGATCACCGGCACCGGATTGGTGGTGTGGGCAGTCCAGGGGGTGCCGTCGGGGCCCTTCATCAGCTCTGCATTGCCGTGGTCGGCGGTGATCAGCAGGGTGCCACCCATGCGGTTGGTGGCCTCCATCAGGCGACCCACGCAGCCGTCGACCGTTCTGATCGCCTCGGTGGTTGCATCCATCAGCCCGGTGTGGCCCACCATGTCGGGGTTGGCATAATTAATGACCACCAGCGAATAGATACCCTTGCGAATGGCGTTGATGCAGCTGTCGGTGAGTTTCTCGGCCGACATCTCCGGTGCCTGGTCGTAGGTGGGTACGCGCGGCGACGGAACCAGATGGCGATCTTCGCCGGGGAAGGCCTGCTCAATGCCGCCGTTCATAAAATAGGTGACATGAGGATATTTCTCAGTTTCGGCAGTGCGGAACTGACGCAAGCCCTGCTGGGAGATCACCTGACCGAGCAGCCCGTCGAGGGATTCCGGCGGAAAGGCGACGCTCACCGGCAGGCCCTGTTCGTACTGGGTGAAGCTGACCACATGCAGCGGCTCGATGCGCTGGCGCTCAAAGCCGCTGAAATCATCCTGCACCAGGGCACGAATCAACTGCCGGGCACGGTCGGGGCGGAAGTTGAAGCAGATCAAGCCGTCGCCGGCTTCGAGCAGCTCCGGGCCGAAGCGCACCGGTTCAAGAAATTCATCGTTGATCCCCGCGGCATAAGAGGCTTCCAGCTCCTGCATGGGGGTGAGCTGGCTCAGCGGGGCGGGCTCGGTGAGCATCCGGTAGGCCTTCTCGGTGCGCTCCCAGCGGTTGTCGCGGTCCATCGCCCAGTAACGGCCGCCCATCGTGGTGATGGCGCCGGTGCCGGCCGCGGCGATCTGCTGCTCAATGCACTTGAGGTACTGCGCGGCACCCTGGGGGGCCGTATCACGGCCATCGGTGATCAAATGCACGCACACCTCCCGCAGGCCCCGGCCGGCGGCCCAGTGCAGCAGGCCACCGAGGTGGTCGATGTGACTGTGCACACCCCCATCGGAGCAGAGACCGATCAGGTGCAGCCGGCCGCCCTGCTGCACGAGGGTATCGGCCAGGCGGTTCAGGGCGGGGTTGGCGGCGAGGCTGCCATTGCGCACGGCCTGGCCGATGCGCACCAACTCCTGGCGAATGATCCGGCCCGAGCCGATCGTGAGGTGGCCCACCTCGGAGTTACCCATCTGGCCGTCGGGCAGGCCAACGGCCCCGCCGCTGGCTTCAATCAGGGTGTGGGGATAGGCGTGCCACAGGGCATCCATCACCGGTGTGTCGGCGGCTCGGATTGCGTTGTCATGACCGTCGTGGCGATAGCCCCAGCCGTCGAGGATGGCGAGCACCACGGGAGCCACTGGGGTGGCTGTCGATGGATCAGAGGCCATGCCTGATGGGCGGGTGCCTGAGCCGTCGTCCGTACCTGAGCCTTTTGCCCAGGGATCGGTGGACAGGGTGGTGTTCGGTGGCGAAGGAACGGTGGTCACCCGGTGAATGATGGTCCTGGGAGGTAGGGCATTCAGATGCAGGTTCGCACCTGAGTGAAATTCGCAGCTTTTGAAACGGACAGAGAACGAATCGCGAACAAGTGCTTGTGAGACCCAACTTACAGCCAGCCTGCAGCGACATCTCTCCAGCCTCGGCTGGCGTCAGGTTTCGGGCACAGGAGCGGCTGTGGGCTGCAGCCCAATACGATCGATATCTCCGCTGCAGTGCCATGGATGCGCCGCCATCACCGGAGCGGGCCAATCGCCTCGAACTGTTGTCGGCCCGCGAGCTCAGCCGCACGCTGGATCGTCTGGCCACTCAGGTGTTCGAGTCGGCGGCAGACAGCAGTCAGCTGCTGCTGCTCGGCATTCCAACCCGTGGCGTCGCCCTGGCGAAGGTGCTGGCCGATCGGCTGGAATCTCTCTGCGGTCATCCGATCGCCTGCGGCAGTCTGGATCCCACCTTTCATCGCGACGATCTCGAACGGGTGGGCACCCGGATGGTGGAGGCCACCCAGTTGCCGGTGAGCGTGGATGGGCGCCTGGTGGTGTTCGTGGACGATGTGATCTTCACCGGCCGCACCGTTCGCGCCGCCCTTGAGGCACTGCAGGCCTGGGGCCGGCCGAAGCGGGTGCAGCTGCTGGCAATGGTCGACCGGGGCCATCGCGAATTGCCGATTCAGCCGGATTTCTGCGGCAGGGTGGTGCCCACGAAGCGCCAGGAGAGTATCCAGCTCTGTCTGGGCCCGATCGACGGCGAGGAGGGGGTGTTCCTGTTGCAGGCCTGAGAAGGGCCCGGGCAGTGAGTGAGGTTCAGACCGCCTCGAGTTCGTCGGCGCGGAAGTGGGCGCGGAAGCGTCCGAAGGTAACCACCACGGGCAGGTTGGGGCTGATCGTGCGCCCCTTCCAGTCGTTGAGCACCTGGTGAACCTGCCCCTGCTGGCCCTGCATGTCGAACGCCTCGCCGCGGTGCTCTGGGTGGTTGTAGAGCACGACGCTCTGGCACACCTTCACCTGATCCCCTGGCTGCATGACCCCTGCGTCCCGATGCGGGGTCAATCCTGTCATGCGTCGGGGCTGGCCGGGGTCCTCAGCGCTGGCAGGCGCTCTCCGGTCCGGCCTCGACGATGCGGCCGCCCAGTTCGCGGCAGGCCTGCTCAAAGGCCTGCCATTCGTCGGCTCCTGCGGCGATGCGTCGCTGCACGGCGGCATCGAGCTGGTCGGTGGGCACGCTGTGGGGCAGGGAACCATGGCTGTCGCGTTGCTGCTCCTGCCGGCGCAGGCGGGCCATGCCCTGGGTCACCTTCTGGCGCCGCTCGGCGCCACGTGCCTGCCACCACGGGTGATCGAGGCGGTTGAGGGAATCGAGTGCCTCCCACCAGCGGGCCTGACGGATCAGGCCGTCGGCCCGCTCCAGCTGCAACCGGTTGCGCTCCCAGATGGTGCCCATCTCTTCGGCCAGCAGGCGGCCGTCGCGGTTGCCGCCGGCATCGAGGGGTTGCAGCAGGGACCGGGCCCCGTCGAGGTCACCGGCGGCGAAGCGTTCCAGGGCGCGGCTGCGAAGGTCCTGACGCCAGGTGTCGAGCCGCTGCCGGTCGGCCGGGATGGCGGCCGCGGAGGCCATCAGTTGGCCCTGCAACCGCAGTGCCTGATCCCAGTTGCCCTCCTGCCACAGCTGCAGGGCGCGGTCGCGGCGGCAGCGCCCCTGCTCCTGGGGCGAACGGCCCGGCAGCCAGCTCAGGGCGGCCAGCTGATCGCCGTAGCGAAGGCAGTCGTCGAGGCGGCCTTCGGCGGCGGCCCGGCTCAGCCGCTCCGGCAGCTGTCGCTCCCACCAGTAGACCGCCCCGATCACGGCCAGCACCGAGCCGAGGGTGAGGGCCAGCCAGAAGCGGGGCAGCCTGTGACGACGCAGCGCCAAGGCGGAACGTTCGAAGGATTATGGGTCCTTTGTATGCAGCCGCGACGCCCCGGGCATGGCGCACGGGACGCTCAGCGCACCGGCCCGAGCTGCAGCGGGCCGATGGCCGGCCCCACGCCTTCGGCCTGCAGGTCTTCCCCCTCAAGCCGCAGCAGACCGTCGGCGTCGATGCCGAAGCGCAGCCGCAGCCGGTCATCGCCCCGCCGGCCGGGCGTGGCCAGCGTCAGCCGCAGAGGGGATCCGCTCCAGGGATGCACCCGTGCCTCGCCGGCCTGTCGGCTGCGCAGCACCGGCAGGCCGGCCTCGAACACCACCTCGGCGCGACTCTCCGGCTCCGGCTCGCCGAACACCAGCTCCAGCTCCCGCTGCCCCTCCTCGCTGCAGGCCAGCACGAGCTCCAGCGGCTGCTCTGTGGGCCAGCTCTGGCCGGCGACGAACAGCGGATGCCAGCGATGCGCACCGCTGCGCTGATCCCAGGTGCGTAGCGACACCCCCCGGCTCAGCACATCGCGCAGCCGCACACCCGGGGTCAACGCCAGGGCACCCAGGGCAACAGCTTCCACCGGCCGCTCGCCCCGCAGCGGCACGTCCGGGAAGTGCTCGGCCAGCCAGCGGCGGATCAGCGGCACCCTGCTGCCGCCGCCCACCGGCAGCACGGCGTCGAGGCTCGCGGGATCCACGCCGGCGCGGCGGGCACCGGCGAGCACAGCCTCGAGCAGCTCATCGAGCCGCTTCAGCAATCCCCGCTCGCTCAGCAGCCGCTCGAACGCCCGGCGGCTCAGCCGCAGCTCCCGGCTGCCCAGGCCAGGAAAGCTGCAGAGTTCGAGGGCTTCCTCCGTTTCGCTGAGGCGGCATTTGAGCCGCTCGGCCGCCTCCAGCAGCGGCCCCTCCGCCGGTTGATCGGGGCAGAGCTCCGCGGCGATCCAGCGGTCGAGATCGCGGCCGCCCAGGCCCAGCCCCGCCTTGCCGATCACGCGCGCTGTGCGCATGGCCTGGCCGCTGCGCTCCAGGTCGCGGCCGGCGAAGCGCAGCAGCTGGGCGATCGGCGCCGCCCGTCCCTCGCCCCCCTCCAGGGCCACCAGTGAGAGGTCGACCGTGCCGCCCCCCAGGTCGAGCACCAGCACCCGGCTGCCGGGAGGCAGCCCGGCGCCGATCGCCGCGGCGGTGGGTTCATCCACCAGGGCCAGCTCGGCCACGGGCAGCTCCCGGCACACCTGCTGCAACCAGCGGCGGTAGCCCCGGTAGGTGTCGATCGGGGCGGTGAGCACCAGGCGGTGCGGTTCGATCCCGGCCGGCAGGGCCCGCCACAGGGCATGCAGCAACAGGGCACCGGCCCGCTCCGGGCTGGGCTCATCCGGGCCGGTGGCTCCCGCCGCAGGAGCCCCATCGGCCGGGATGGCGGGATCGGCGCCGATGCGGCGCTTGAAATCGCGGCACAGCTGCGGCCCCGGCCGCTCCGCCAGGCCGGCCTCCAGCACCTGCCGGCCGATCAGCGGCGGCCGTTCCCCGCCCGCCAGCCACAGCAGGCTCGGTACCACGGCAGGGTTGGCGGTGCTGTAGGGGGGCAGCTCCAGCAATCGCGGGGGGGCATCACCGTGCTGCCAAGCCACCACGGTGGTGCTGCTGCCCAGGTCGATCGCGAGCGTGCCCGCCATGGCGCATCCTTACGGGTTGCTCTTCTAGCCGGTCGCTCCGGGGCGCTGGCCTAGGCTTGTGAAATCTCTGGCGAAATCAGCCCGCAGCATGCAGAGCAGCGCCGATCTCAACCCGAAGGAACTGGCCCAGCGTGCCGAGAGCCTGATTCGTCACTCCAGTAACCGCTACCTCACCACGGTGCGGATTGCCTTCCGGGCCAAGCAACGCCGATTCGATGATTTCGACGGCCTGCTCGACGACACGATGGTGAAGCCGGTGCAGCGCGCCATCATCGAGCTCAGCGACGAGCAGGATCAGCCCGACCTGCTGCCCGGCTGAACGTCCGGCGACAACCCTGAGCGGACCAGCCACTGTGCAGGTGCAGGAAGGTGAGGGCTGGCGGCTGGCCGTGGATCCGTCCCGCCGGCCCTTTCCTGTGCTGATCGGAGGTGGCGGCTGGGCTGCCGAGCTGAGCGCCGCCGAGGCGATGTCGCTGCGGCGGGGAATCGGTCGGCTGGTGGACCAGCACCGGGCCCTGGCGGAGACCCTGATGGCCGAGGAAGCGATTGAGCTGGAGCTGGAGCTGGAGCTCAATCCCGGCGTCCTCTGGCTGGGGCTGGAGGGAGATCACCGTCACTGGAGCCTGCGCTTCGTGCTCACGGGTGATGCCGGTGCGCGAGGCTGCGAGGGGGCTTGGGCCTCTCCCGCCAGCGAGTCCATCGCGGCGGCCCTGGAGCTCGCGTCTGCAATCGCCGACCTGGGCTCCACCTAGCTGAGACCGGGCCGAGCCGGTGATCTCTGATCAGCAGATCTGATCTTGTCGTCTTTCCCGCGCTGTCCCCAGCGGGGTCGCTGCTTTCCGCTGGCTTTCCACATCCGCTGCCCGTCGAGGTAGGCGCAGGAGACCCATCTGGGGAAAGAGCGGCGGGTTTCGCTCTCCCCTTGACGACGGGGCCGGATTTCCTGGCGGTACCCGGTCCACCGCTCGGGGGAGCGCATCGTTCCTGTCGATACTGGGTTCTCAGCCTGCGACGATCGATCCAATCGAGATCTACGGCCGGTTTGACGCCGTCCGGGCGTTGTGGAGAAGTAGTGGCTGCCGTAGATGAGATGGTTTTCGATGCAGCTGCCCGGGCGGAGCAAACCACAAGAGAACGACAACGCCAGGAGCGCTCGAAGCGTTGAGGAGCTTTCCGCGCAGGGCATGGTGAGCCTGATGGCTGAAGTGCCAGAGCAGTTGCTGTATGCCATGCGCGCCTTCATCGATCGCCACCCCAACTGGGATCAGTACCGTTTGTTTCAGGCAGCTCTTGCCGGTTTTCTGGTGCAGCACTCGGCCGGCAATCGAGCCATCACTCGCTGCTATCTGGCCAATCTGTTTCCGGGTAGCGGCGGCTTTCAGGACATCAACTCCATGGGTGAGAACCAGAACCAGCCTTCCTCCTTGAAGCAGCCATTGACTGTGCAGGGCTCACCTTTGAACGTCAATGACTCAATGGCTGCATAATGATCTTTGGTTCGAGCTATTCATGATGCGGCGAGAAGTTAAACTGTGGAGCCTGATTGAGCAGATCGAATGGTTGTGGTGTTGATGCAAGGCGCCGGTCAGGTGCTTCTTTCCCTGACGCCCATGCAGAGGTTTGCCTGGGCGCAGGGCAGTGGGTTGAAACGTACCGAAGATGCATTGGGTAGTTAGCTTAACCATGGGTTGTTAAGCCAACTTCAGATCGGTGGAATCTCGCTTAGAAGCGCATAGATCCGCTTTGCTGCCTCCTCCTCCACCGGCAGGATCGAAAGCCTGTTTCCCCTTCGCACCACTGCCAGCTGCTCCGGCATGAAGTGTTCGCGCAGCTCATCAAGGCTGATCAGCCGAGGGAAGGTGCGGCGGTAGGCCAGGCGCACACAGTCCCAGCGAGGTTCTTCGGGCTTGGAGGATGGATCGAAATACTTCGAGGTGCGATCGAACTGGCTCGGGTCGGTGAGGCCGGTCTCGATCACCTCCATCAGCCCGACGATGCCGGGAGGTTTGGTGTTGGAGTGATAGAAGAAGGCCAGATCACCCACCTGCATGCTGCGCATGAAGTTGCGGGCCTGGTAGTTGCGGATGCCATCCCAGAGCGTGCTGCCCTCCTGCTCCAGCGTGTGGATGCCGTAGACATCCGGCTCGCTCTTCATCAGCCAGTGGCGACAGGCGGTAGCTGCCATCACGCCTCCGGCAGCGCCGCCACCAGTTGGCGGAAGTGTTCGCCCCTTGCCTCGAAGTCGCGGTATTGATCGAAGCTGGCGCAGGCGGGAGAGAGCAGCACGGCGCGCACGCCGCCTCTTCCGCTGAGACGATCCGCCTGTTCCACCGCTTCGGCCAACCCTTCGCAGAGCATTACCACGCCGCTGTAGCCGACTTCTCGCATCATGCTGGCAAACAACTCCCGGGCTGCGCCGAAGAGCACCACTGCTGTCGCCTGGCGCTGTAGCTGCGTCAGCCAGCCGGAGGCGCCCCCCTGCTTGGCCTCGCCGCCGGCGAGCACCACAAGGGGCCCGTCGAGGGCCTTGAGCGCCACCTCAGCGGCGTCATAGTTGGTGGCTTTGCTGTCGTTGTACCAGCGGATGCCGCGCCGCTCCCGGATTCGCTCCAGCCGGTGCGGCACCCCGGGAAAGCTGCGGAACGCCGCCTCCATCGCTGCCGGCTCCAAACCGGCGTGCATGCCCACCGCGGCGGCCAGCAGCAGGTTCTGGCGGTTGTGGGCGCCGGGCATCGCCAGGCAGTCGGCCGGGAAGAGGGGGCCGGCGCTCCCGTGCACCAGCCCCTGCTCCACCCAGAGGAACGGCTCGATGCCCGCCGGCAGCTTCTCGCGGGGCCCGGCTGTGATCCAGTCGGCCTGGTCCCAGCTGGCGGCGCGTTCGCGTAGGTCGGGGTCGTCAGCGTTGAGGATGCGGATGCGGGAGCGCTCCAGCAGGCTCCGCTTGATAGCCCGGTAGTGATCCAGCGTGCCGTGGCGCTCCAGATGGTCGGGGGTCAGGGTGGTCCAGAGCCCGATGGCCGGGGCCAGCTCAGGCGTCTGCTCGATCTGGTAGCTGCTCAGCTCAACCACCAGCCAGTCGGGCCGGGCCTGGGCGGCACGGGAGCGCTCCAGAATCAGCTCTGCCGCCGAAACGCCGACGTTGCCGCACAGGGGAGCATCGAGGCCGGCGTGGCTGAGCAGGTGGTGCACCAGATGGGTGACGGTGGTCTTGCCGTTGGTGCCGGTGATGCCGATCCAGGGCGACTCGGAGCTGGCCTCCCAGGCGGCCCGCATCTCCCCCTGCACAGGGATGCCCCGGCGGCGCAGCTCCTCGAGCGCCGGGTGGTCCCAGCGGATGCCCGGACTCACCAGTACGGCCGCCGGCGGTTGCGGCAGGGTATCGAAGCTTTCGATCGCCAGGGGTGTGGCCAGCCGCACGCCGATGCCTTCTGCCTCCAGCCCGGCGGCTCGCTGGCGCAGCTCGGGGGTGTCGCGGCTCTCGAGCAGCAGCACCGATTGGCCACGGTCGTTGAGCAGACGGGCGGCGCCGATGCCGGAGCGCCCCATGCCGATGATCGCGGTGGGCGCGGAATCGCTCACGTGGCCTGGTATCTGGGCGATGTGATGAGTGGGCGATACTGGAATCGAACCAGTGACTCCTACCGTGTCAAGGTAGTGCTCTACCTCTGAGCTAATCGCCCGTCCGGAGCACCGCGGCAAGGCGCGGATCTCAATCCGGAACCTAGCAGCAGGGGTGCACCGGCTCAGCGCCGTTCCATGGCGATGCGCAGGCGCTCCCGTTTGGTCGGCTCGATCGAGAGGATCTCCAGCTCGCCCCGGCCCTGCAGCTGCACCCGCTCCCCCACCGCCAGCTCGCGGCTGGGGCTGGTGACCGGCTGCCAGTCGATTCGCACCGCTCCCTGGCGGATCAGGGCGGCCATGCGGCTTCGGGAGAGGCCGAAGCCGGCCGAGGCCACCGCATCGAGCCGGCGTGAGGCCTCCACGCTGCTCAGCCTCCGC
>JBIIJS010000051.1:0-14515 GCA_044233605.1 Cyanobium sp.
CGTGCGGGCGGCCGGCAGCTGCAGTTCCGCGATCGGCCGCGCCTCGATGCGCACCGGCACCGTGCGCACCAGGGCCTCGCCGCCGTCAAGGCGGCGGGCCAGCGCTGCGCTCACGATCGCCTGGCCGCCGCGGTCGCCGCGGACCCATACATCGCCCAGGTCGCCCATCTCGGCACCCACTGCCTGCAGGGCCTGGCGAATGTCGTCGGCCTCGGCTGGATCGAACAGGAAGTTGCCGGCGATCTCGAGGCCAGCCAGCTCCGCCCCGTTGTCTGGGGTTTCGGCCGCATCGGCTCGCTCGAGCTTCAGCCGGCGCCGCTCAGCCCCCGGGTAGCCGCCGTCGCCGCTCAGCCGCAGCTCGCTCAGGCCGCCGAGCACCGCTTCGGCCTCTTCCCGCACCTCGGCGGCCTGAAATCCACTCCAGAGCGGCTCCCAGGTGCGCAGGACCCGCTCGGCCAGAGCGAGCAGGGCTTCGAGCTCATCGGGGTGGCGGCAGCCCTTCAGCAGTGCAGCATGCGGGAGCATCAGCCTTCCTCAGCCGTCGCTGAGGCGTATCACGGCCTTCGGGCGTGCCTGCTGCAGGAGGCTCCAGGGCATCTCGCTGCCGGGGGCCGACTCGATCAGCAGCAGCCAGCTGCCCTCGGCCAGGCGGTTGCGCAGGGCGCGGATGCGGTCGTCTTCCTCGGAGCTGACGCTGGCGGCGGCCGCGAAGCTGCCCATCAGGCCGGATCCCATGCCCAAAAGGCCGCCGATCAGCGGCTGGCCCCAGGGGCCGGCGAAGTCGAAGGTGTGGAGATCGGTGATCTGGGTGAAGGTGAGCCCGGCCAGGAACCCGAAGGGCATCAGCCAGCGAACCATCGTGCGCTGGCGGCTGCGGCGGGCGGCGGAGGCATCGAGCCGTTCCACCTCGCCCAGGGGAGTCTCTCCCTCGCCGATCGCCATCAGCACAGTCGGTGGCCGCTGCAGCTCGGCCAGGCTGCGCCGCAGCTGATGCAGCCGTTCGCGCTCGTCCAGCACCACCACCACAGTCAGGGCCACAGGTTCGCTCCGGGTTCGGCACAGGGTCGCTCTCTACACTGCACCGCCGGCCTGCCCTCCTGGGCGCCCCCACCCATCCGCGCCGCCCTGGAGCGCTCCGATTCCGCCGGTCATGACGAAGGTTCTGGTTTCCGATCCCATCGATCAGACGGGCATCGACATCCTCTCCCAGGTGGCCCAGGTGGATGTGCGAACCGGCCTGCCCCCTGAGGAGCTCAGGGCGATCATCGGCGACTACGAAGGCCTGATGATCCGTTCCGGCACCCAGGTGAGCGCCGACGTGATCGAGGCCGCCGGCCGCCTGCGGATCATCGGCCGCGCCGGGGTGGGGGTCGACAACGTCGATGTGCCCGCCGCCACCCGCCGGGGTGTGCTGGTGGTGAATTCGCCCGAGGGCAACACGATTGCGGCGGCCGAGCACGCCCTGGCGCTGATGCTCTCGCTTTCGCGCCACGTACCCCACGCCCACGCCAGCACCATGGCCGGCGGCTGGGACCGCAAGACCTACGTGGGCAACGAGCTCTACAAGAAGACCCTCGGCGTGGTGGGCCTCGGCAAGATCGGCTCCCACGTGGCCCACGTGGCCCGGGCGATGGGCATGGACGTGGCCGCCTACGACCCCTTCATCTCGCCGGAGCGGGCTCAGCAGCTGCAGGTGCGCCTGCTCTCTCTGCCCCAGTTGTTCACCGAGGCCGATTACATCAGCCTGCATCTGCCGCGTACGCCTGACACCGAGAACCTGGTGAATGCCGAGCTGCTGCGCACGATGAAGCCAACGGCGCGGATCGTGAACTGCGCCCGCGGCGGCATCGTTGATGAGGCCGCCCTGGCCGAGGCGGTGGAAGCCGGCGTGATCGCCGGCGCTGCCCTCGACGTGTTCGCCAACGAGCCGCTGGCGGCGGATTCGCCGCTGCGTGGGGTGAAGGAGCGGCTGGTGCTCACCCCCCACCTCGGGGCCTCCACCGAGGAGGCCCAGGAAAACGTGGCAATCGACGTGGCCGAGCAGATCCGCGATGTGCTGCTCGGCCTGCCTGCCCGCAGTGCCGTCAACATCCCCGGCCTCAACGCCGAGCTGATGGAGCAGCTCAAGCCCCATCTGCAGCTGGCCGAAACCCTCGGTCAGCTGCTCAGCCAGCTGGCCGGCGGCCAGATCAGCGAACTGGAGGTGCGCCTGCAGGGCGACTTCGCCGCCCATCCGGCCCAGCCGCTGGTGGTGGCGGCGCTCAAGGGGGTGCTCTCCACCGCCCTGGGCGACAGCATCAACTACGTGAACGCCTCGATCGAAGCCAAGGAGCGCGGCATCCACGTGCTGGAGGTGAAGGACGACTCCAGTCGCGACTTCGCAGGTGGCTCGTTGCAGCTTGTCTGCCGCGGCAGCAAGGGAGGCCACACCGTCACCGGTGCGGTGTTCGCCGACGGTGAGCTGCGCATCATCACCATCGACGAGTTCCCGGTGAATGTGGCCCCCAGCCGCCACATGCTGTTCACCCGTCACCGCGACATGCCGGGGATCATCGGCCAGCTGGGCTCCCTGCTCGGCCAGCACAACGTCAATATCGCCTCGATGCAGGTGGGCCGGCGCATCGTGCGTGGCGACGCGGTGATGGTGCTGAGTCTCGACGACCCGATTCCGCCCAGCCTGCTGGCCTCGATCCATGGGATTCAGGGCATCCAGGAGGCCCACCCGGTCACCCTCTGAGATGGCGGATCCCTCCTCAGGTACCGCCCCTGCTGCCGGACCAGGGCCGGGCGCGCTCTGGTGGAGGCTGGAGATGGCTGTGTCGCCGGAGCTGGAGGAATCGCTGCTGTGGAAGCTGGAGAGCCTGGGCATCCGCCGGGTGGCCCTGCGCCATCAGCCCGATGCGCCGTCGCAGCTCTGCCTGCAGGCCTGGGTGCCGGCCGCCGACTGGCCCCAGGAGCAACGTGAGCAGCTCTGCGGGCTGCTGGCGGGTCTGGGGGCGCCCTTCGGGTTGACCCCCCAGCCCCTGCAGTGGTTCCCCCAGGAAGATGAAGACTGGAGCCTCAGCTGGAAGCAACACTGGCTGCCCGATCCGGTGGGCGAGCGTCTGCTGATCCTGCCCGCCTGGCTGACGTTGCCGGAGGAACATGGGCAGCGCCTGGTGATCCGGCTCGACCCCGGCAGCGCCTTCGGCACCGGCGGCCATCCCACCACCCGGCTCTGCCTGGAGGCCCTGGAGCGGCTGGCGGCCCGGCGGCCCGGCGGGCTGGCGGGTCTGCGGGTGGCGGATCTGGGCTGCGGAAGCGGCGTGCTGGCTCTGGCGGCCCTGAAGCTGGGGGCCGATGCTGTGACGGCGGTGGATCTCGATCCGCTGGCGGAGACGGCGACGCGCCAGAACGCGTCCCTCAACGGGGTGGAGCCAGCCGGCAGGCTGCGGGTGGGCCGGGGGTCGATCGAGGCGCTGGCGGAGCTGCAGGAGGCCCGGGCCGACCTGCTGCTCTGCAACATCCTGGCGCCGGTGATCGAAGCCCTCGCTCCTTCCTTCTCGACGGTGCTGGCGCCAGAAGGTCAGGGTTTCTTGAGCGGTCTGCTGGTGGAGCAGGCGCCCCGGCTGGAGCAGGTGCTGTCAGCGGCCGGCTGGTGGGCGCAGCTCACCCACCGGCAGGAGAACTGGGGCCTGATGCACCTGCAGCGACCCGCGGTTGTTGCATAAGTCACGCTGATCTGTGCTCCCGCTCTGATTGGCCTTCCCGGCCAGAGCGCCGCGGATCGACGGGAAAGCACCTCGGAGGATGTAGGAAGGGCGGGTCCTACAGGCCCTGTCCAATCAGGCGCCTGTGAGCTTCCATCCCTTTCATGGCTTCCTACAAGGTCACCCTGGTCAACGAGGCCGAGGGCCTCAACAAGACCATCGAAGTTCCTGACGACCAGTACATCCTCGACGCCGCCGAGGAGCAGGGCATCGATCTGCCCTACTCCTGCCGCGCTGGTGCCTGCTCCACCTGCGCCGGCAAGCTGACCGCGGGCACCGTGGACCAGTCCGACCAGAGCTTCCTCGACGACGACCAGATCGAAGCCGGCTTCGTGCTCACCTGCGTTGCCTACCCCACCTCCGACTGCACCATCAAGACCCACTCCGAAGAGGAGCTCTACTGAGCCCCCTCCAGGCCGGAGGCCATGCCGCTTCCGGCCCTTGTTCCCCGTTGTTGCCTCTGCCACCCTGCGGGGTGGCTTTTTGATGAGCGTTCAGGTGCAGACCGTGCTGGATCCCGGCAGCGAGCATGCCAGTCCGGGCGGTCAGTACAGCTACCGCATCCTCGGCCCCTGCTGCCGTCTGTTCGACCGCGAGGAGCTGCCCTGGCCCTGCTGCCGCCTCGCCTGGCGCAGCAAGGAGCCCAGTTGGCGCCGCGTCGGCCGTCGCTTCGTTGCCGACCTGGCAGCCCGCCGCTGCCCCTCTTACGCGGTCGAGCTGCTGCAGCCGGGCGCCCGGCCCACCCGCACGGTGATCACCCTGTTCCCCCAGCGCCTGGCTCCGGCGCTGCAGGAATGGTGGTACAGCAAGCTGCCCGCCTCGATGGAGGCCGCCAACCGGCTGCCGCCGGCGCCACGGCAGCCAGAGGCCTGATTGCGCAGGCGCACAACAAAAAAAGGTGCCCTTGCGGGCACCGATCGTGGAGAAGCAAAAGCCGCTGGCGGGTGCGGCGGTATCCGATCAGAAATAAATCTTGCCGCCTCCCCACTGGACACCCTGCACCTTCGGAGCCACCAGGATGTAGCCGGCGATCAGTCGCAGATCCTCCTCGTCGAGGTCGCGCATCTTCACGAACACGTCGGCGCTGCGCATGCTCGGGTGCACGTCGGAGATGCTGTATTCGCCGTCGTAGGAGGTGGGGTCTTTGATGTAGTCGACCAGCGACTCCACCGAATCGCGCGGCGGCGTGGCCAGGGCGAGGGTTTCGGGGTCGAGGCCCACGTTCTGATTGGTCTTGGTGATGCCGCCGGCGTGGCAGGTGCCGCAGCTGTCGTTGAAGATCTTGCGGCCCGCCTTCACCTCCTTCTCGCTGAAGGTCACGGTGCTGCCGTCGGGCGTGGCGGCAACGGTGAGCTGCTCGGGCGTCCACTGGGCGGCGGCCACGGGGGCTGCGAAGCAGACCAGCAGCGCCAGGGGCAGGACCAGCAGGGTCCGGACGATGGCGCGGAGGCTCGAGCGGAGGAAGGGGGCCATGGGAGAAGCCGGGGAACTGGCGGTGAGACCGCGACTGAGACCTTGTATCACGGCCTGAGGCCCCGCCGGAACGGAAGCACGCGAACTGTTGCAGGCCTCACTCCAGCGGCAGCACGTCGAGGCTGAGGAAGTCGCGCGCCAGCAGGGTTTCGGGGAAGATTGCCCGGGCCTCGGCCAGCAGGTCGTCGGGGGCCACGGCGTTGCCGGGCATGTAGCGCGGGCTGAGGTGGGTGAGCACCAGCCGGCGCACCCCTGCCTCCAGGGCGGTCTGGGCAGCCATGGTGCTGGTGGAATGCTGCCGCTGGATCGCCAGCTGTGCCTCGGCATGGCAGAAGGTGGCCTCGTGGATCAGCAGATCGGCGCCCCGGGCCAGCTCCACCGCCGCCTCGCTGAACACGGTGTCGGTGCAGTAGACGATGCTGCAGCCGGGCCGCTCGGCGCCGCAGAGGCTGGCGCCATTGATGACGCGGCCGTCGTCGAGCGTCACGCTGCGGCCGGTCTTGAGCTCGGCGTAGATGGGGCCGGGGGGAATGCCCAGGGAGCGGGCCCGCTCCACATCGAAGCGGCCCGGGCGCGGCTTCCGCTCCACCCGGTAGGCGAAGGCGGGGATGCGGTGGGTGAGCGGGGCGCAACGCACCGTCAGCTCGTCGTCTTCATAGAGCAGGGCGCCGCTGTGGGCCGCCTCGCGCACCCGGTGGCTGCGCAGCGGATAGCCGATGCGGGTGGAGGTGGTGCGCAGCACCCCCTCGAGGTAGTCGCGCAGCGGATCGGGGCCGTAGAGATCGAGGCCGTCCGGGCAGCTGCCCGCCAGCCCCAGGCTGGCCAGCAGGCCCGGCAGGCCCAGCACGTGGTCGCCGTGCATGTGGGTCACGAAGATGCGCCGCAGCTGCGACACCCGCAGCTCGCTGCGCAGAAACTGATGCTGCGTGCCCTCGCCGCAGTCGAACAGCCAGAGCTCGGAGCGCTGCGGCAGCTTCAGGGCCACCGCGGAGACATTGCGGCTGCGGGTGGGAACCCCGGAGCTCGTGCCCAGAAAGGTGACCTGCACGCCGGGCTGCCCGATCCGCTCTGCGCCGGCATGCTGCCACGGGGCCGGGATGGCGCAGCCGGCTTGAGACCGTCACAATGGCGCGCCCACACGGGCTCGCCTTCGTCGAACCTGGACGGCGAGACCGGTTCTGCAGCTTTCCCTTCCGTGCCTGATCCGACCGACCGCGCTCCCCGTCAGCGCCCGTCACGGCGCTGGCTGGCCCTGCTGCTGCTGCTGCCCGCCGCCGGTGTGCCGCTGCTGCTCTCCGCGGCCTCGCTGCAGCCCGCCCGTGGTGGGCAGGTGGCTCCGGTGGCTGAGGGTGGTCCGGTGCTGAGGGTGCTTCTGCGCGAGGCGCCCGGCCTGGACCTCGGCGCCCGGGGTGGGCCGGTGCGGCTTGCCGATGCCGCCGGCCGCACGCTGCTTGAGCTGCTTCCTGGCGAAGCCCTGCGGCTGAGCCAGGGCCCCGGCGGCAGCGGCTTCCTGGCGGTGCTCGAGAGCCAGGCCCCTGCCGCCGGCCGCAGCCTCACCCTGCCGCAGTCGGAGCTGTGGCTGAATCCCCGCCGCGACCGTGGGAGCGGCTCGCTGATCGAACTGCAGCAGAAGGCCTACCGCGGGCGGCTGCAGCTGCGCAGCCTGGGCGGCAACCTGACGGCGATCAATCACATCGCTGTGGAGAGCTACCTGCCCAGCGTGGTGGGCAGCGAGATGCCGGCCAGCTGGCCCCAGAACGCGCTGCGGGCCCAGGCGGTGGCGGCCCGTACCTATGCCCTCGATCAGCGCAGGCCCGCGGCGGCCTACGACCTCAAGGCCACGGTGGCCAGTCAGGTGTATGGCGGCGTGGCGGCTGAGACCGCCTCCACCCGGGAGGCGGTGGCTGCCACTCGCGGTCAGGTGCTGATGCACGGCAACCTGCTGATCAACGCCGTGTTCCACAGCAGCAGTGGCGGCAACACCGAAAACAGCGGCGAGATCTGGACCCGCCAGCTCCCCTACCTGGTGAGCGTCCCCGACTTCGACCACAACAGCCCGGTGCATCGCTGGGAGCTGAGCTTCGATCCCCAGCAGCTGCGCCAGGCCTTCCGCGAGACCGGTGGCCTGCAGCGGCTGGACGTGCTGCAGGCGAGCAGCACCGGCCGGCTGCGGCGGGCGCGGGTGATCGGTCCGGCCGGTGCCCTGGAGCTCAGTGGAACTGAGCTGCGCCAGCGCCTGGGGCTGCGCAGCACTTTTGTGACCTTCCGCCTCGAGCCGGTCGCCCCTGCGGCCGGCGAGGGGGTGACCGGCACGGTGCGGCGTCTGCTGGCGGCGCCGCTCGCCCCGCCGGCGCCGCCGGCACCGGCGGCGGGTTGGCTGGATTCGGCCAGCGGGCCGGCCGATTCCCTCGACGCGGATGCCTCGTTTGCTCGACGCACCCCGGCGCCGGAGGCCGCGCCGCTGCCGGTGCTGCGCGTGAGCGGCCGGGGCTTCGGCCACGGGGTGGGCATGAGCCAGTGGGGCGCCCTCGGCATGGCCCAGAACGGCCAGAGCTACCAGCAGATCCTGCGTCATTATTACCGCGGAGCCGAACTGCGCAGCTTCCCGGATTCTTGATTCAATCCGCCGCACTCTCCCCGGCCGCTCGACGCAGCGCTCGCCTGGAGCTGATCGAACTCCCCGATGCCGGTGCTGTGGCCGAGAGGGTGGCGGCTCTGTTGCTCCAGGCCCGTATGCGTGATCCGCTGCGGCCTTTGGGTCTGGCCACCGGCCGCACGATGGAGCCGGTGTACGGGGCGATGGCCGCCCAGCTGTCGCTGCTGCCGGCGGCGCAGCAGCAGCGGCTGCGGCAGGGCTGGCTGAGCTTCAACCTCGATGAGTACGTGGGCCTGGCGGCCGATGACCCCCGCTCGTTCGCGGCCGAGATGGCCCGCCGCCTGGTGGTGCCGCTCGGCCTCGATCCGCAGGCTGTGCGGCTGCCCCGCGGGGTGGCGGCCGATCCCGATGCCGAGGCCCGTCGCTACGCCGGCGATCTGGCCGCGGCGGGGGGGCTCGGCCTGCAGCTGCTCGGCCTCGGCCTCAACGGCCATGTGGGTTTCAACGAACCCCCCTGCGCTGCGGATGCGCCCTGCCGCTGTGTGAGCCTCAGCGCTGCCACCCGCTCCCAGAATGCCGCCTCTTTCGGCGGCGATGCCGGCGCGGTGCCCCCGCGGGCGATCACCCTCGGCCTGGCGGAGATCCTGGCGGCTGAGCAGATCGTGCTGGTGGTCACCGGAGCCGCCAAGGCCCCGGTGCTTCGCCGAGTGCTGGAGGAGCCCCCCGGCGCTGATCTGCCCGCCAGCTGGCTGCGAGGGCATCCGGCGGTGCGTGTGTTCGCCGATGGCGCGGCTCTGGGGCGCCCACCGGACTGAGGGCAATCCGATCTATCCGGCTGGCCTGTTCTTGGGTGGAATCACCAGGCTTGGACCGTTCTCGTTGATGGGGGGCGGCAGGGAGGGGATCTCGGTGCCCATCACTTTTTTGAAAGCATCCATCACGGCTTTTCTGTACTGAGACTCGCTGATGATGTTTTCATCTGCCAGCTCGCGCAAACTTTGCAGGCGTGTACGCAGCTGGACGTCTTTCAACAGCTGATTGCAGGAAAAGTTGTTGGACTGCTGATTCAGAGGAATGTTGATGCTGGCGAGCGCGAATAATTTGCTTTGTTGCGCCAGGCTGGAGGTTGTTGGCGTGTTCACCACCACGTTGTCGAAGATCAGATCGGGGTAGGCGCCGACTGACAGGGATAGCGATGGGCTGGCGCCACCTTCAAAGCTGCAACGCACACCGCCACCCACATCAAGGGTGCCCCGCGGCCGTTGCGGGTATTGCTGATTGGGTGAGAGGAAGATCTGAGCTCCGGCCGGTTGCTTGTGCGGGAAGGTCAGGATGAGGGTGCTGCCCAACGCGAGCAGATGCGCAGCTTGGCGAATTCTTCCATGGTTTCTGCACATACGTAGAAGCGAGCTGACGTTTTGGCGTCGAGCAACTTGTAGGTGACGTTGCGCACGGCGCTGATGCCGAGGCGAAATGAAATGGGCCGCAGGCGGATCAGCTTTTCGAGCTCTTCATCGCTGAGCGGGGTGCTTGCAATCGTTGTGGAACCATCCTGCTGTGCTGTGGCTGGATAAACCTTGACATCCACCCGGATGGATCGCGCCATTGAATTGGTGATGCGTTACTCAAACCAAAAGCCCACACAGCAAGGCTCGCCCTGGTAGCGCACCATCTCGTAGGCGACGACGACGATGCCGGTGCTGCAGGTGAGTGGCCAGCTCTTCCGCCAATGCGTGGGCATGAGCTTGCGAGGTCTTCTCGCCAAGTGGAGGATTAGGCAGATCTATCAGCTATTCTTGCGGTATTCTTACTGTGGCAGCGAATTGCGAACTGCGCACTTCTGTTGGATGAGGACTGCTAGTGGTGACGACGGTCAACCGTTGCCGACAGTTTTGTGATCGAATGTTTGACTGGGGAAAGCAGCCAGTATCGAAAATAGTGAGGCTCAAGGTATTGCGTGTATGTGAGAAGGCGTGAAAGCCTCTTTTCTGAATCGATACCCTCCCTTGCTGCCAATAATTGGTTGGCAAGAGTGTTGAAAACATGCCCTTCAGAATAGTATAAATCCCATGCAGCGCGAGCCAGGTGTCCCATCTCCATGGCTCGAGGCTCTGCATCTCGTAACAGTGAGGGAATCTGTCTAATCTCATTTTCGCGTACGAATAACGAAAATGAGTTCCATTTAGGGCCAGGGGGCTGAGTCCAATCGTTTGATATTATTACCGGCACCCTTCCAGCTCGCATCGTTTCGAAAAGGCGCCATGATGAAACGCCAATGCCGCGTGGACAAAGTACAAATTTGCTTTCAGCTACTACATCTTTATAGAAATTTCCGCGCTCTTTGTTTTTTCCTGTTATGCCATCTGCTTGCGCATTGTGATCTGCGGAGGAATCTTTTAGGAAAGCCCTGCTATCACGCAGCATCAATATTTGATTTCTAACGGGATGGTTTTTTGTGCTGCCAACAAATGAATATAGATATCTTGTATGTTTTGCGTCCTGGATATTGTCTAAATAATTGTTGTCAGTAACGCGAAGGTAAAACCCCGAGAGAAGGCTTTTGCGAAAAGGGATGAACCATCTTTTTTCCAGGCATGTATATATGCCTGGCAGTATGGGGATTGCTCGATCTCCAGAATAGAAGATTACAGCTTTATGGCGATATCGACGAAATAAAGAGCTTCTTTTGATGTCGGAAAAGTTTGGCTGAGAAGAGCCAATAAATGCAATAACATCCGCTTCCTTTGGGTCGTCGACAATGATATGCCTATGAATCGTGTCTTTAGATGCATAGTAAGTAAGGCGTTCATAGTCACGCTTTGCGTATGGATGTCCAATTGTATTTGCAGTGCAAGTGAGATATATAGAGGCCATCAGCTAGACTTCGTGTCTAATGAGATCTGCTATCAAGTGATGGTCGTCAGTCATACAAGCAAAGAAGTTGGAGTAACGGAAAAAATCACCCCATCGATCGTAGCTGAATGGGTGCAGACCGCTGCTTCTAATGATGAAAACCTCGTATCCAAAGCCATCTAGGTAGTCTAATGCTTGTCTTAATGAATGGCCAGTCGAAATCCAGCTTGAATTGTATTCAAATTGTATAAATCTAATTTTTCTCGCTTTAAGCAGGTGATTTGCCCCCAAAAGAACATTGAAATCATATCCTTCTGCGTCAATTTTAAGGTAGTCAATTGTCGAGCCGTCGCACTTTATGGCCGCATCGATAGTGCTTATAGGCACTTCGATGGATGAAATCTCGCATGGGATGTGTGTGGTTGCGATGGATGAAGTCTCGCCACAATCTGGTTCCTCAATGAAGGCTGCAGTTCCTGTGTAGTCGCCTATAGCTATGTTGCATAGGGAGAGACGAGAATCTGTAAATTTTTTTGAAAGAACTTGAAAGGCATTGTGTGAGGGCTCAAAAAGTACTCCTTTAATGGAGGAGGGACTCCAGTCTAGGAAATGCTCTGTCCACTCTCCTCGATTGGCGCCTACATCAATAAAGTATCTGCAGAATGGAGCAACTGCTTTTGCAACTGTGTATTCCCCGTTGATTTGAGAGTTTTCATTCTCCCCAAGATGTGCTGCAATGATAGAATTTGCCTGATTGCGAATTTTGGACAAAGCCAAAACCACGAGGCTGCTCTTGCTTAGCGTTTTATGAATCCTATCTATAAGGCTCTGCGTTCGAGACTGCATATTTAGGTTTGCAGGATTTTTTCTGCTGGGACAGGTTGAAATTGGGTGCCGCTGAGCGGTGATTCCGTAGGCGCTGAGCTCATGAGTTTATTTCAATTAAAATCTTAGCATAACTTGATTGAGCGCTGGCCCAACTGGCCCTGGGCTAATACCGCCGAGGCAGTGACTGGCTTGCTTGTCAACATGGCGGGCGATGAAAATGTCTTGTGATGTGGATTTGCAACAGGTTTGTCTATGGAGCGGCTTTTCCTTGCCGGTTGAATTTAGCCATCGTTTCCAGTGCTCGCTGGAAAATGTTATTACAAAGTGGGCGGCGCTGGATAGCTCTCCCTTTCTCTAGTTGCTCCTCAGCCGGCCGGTATTCATACCCGTTCCTGTGGTTGCTTGTTGCCCGGCCGTTCGGAGAGGCGGTACCCACTGATTGGGTGAGTCGTTGTTCAATGGGCTGGTTTACTCGATCTCCTGGGGTGTGGAGCTGCTCGGTGGTCTTGCTTGATGCTGACGTTGCCTTGGATTGAGGCGGACTTCGCCGGGCACACAACAGGGCTTTGGGCATCCTCTCTATTTTTGAGGGCGGGCTTTTTCCTGAGTTTGGCCACAGGCGATTTCCGAGGCTTTCTCATGGCGTCTCTTTTGTGAGCGCAGTCTGTGGGGGTGTCGAGCACTCAGTTCAGTACAGCGTTCATGAATGTCTCCTCTGCTTCCAAATTGCTGTGAACGCTGCGAACGTCGTCGAGTTCCTCGATCGCATCAAGCATTTTCAGGCAGGCCAGCAGCGTCTCATCGTCGAGGCGGCAGGGGGTCTGTGCAATCCAGCGATGCTCCCAGCCGCTCACCGCCAGACCACGGCGGCGCAGACCATCCTGCAGAGCCTCCAGGGCGGTGAACTCCCCCATCACTTCAACACCTTCAGGCTCGAGACTCCAGCCCTGAGCGGCAGGGCCGCCCTCCTCCTCCAGGGCCAGCAGCTGCTCCAGCAACGCGTCCTCGTCGAGGCCGGGCTGGGCGAGCCGCACCACCGAGAGCTGTTCGAACAAATAGCTGACGCAGCCCGTTTCGCCCAGGTTGCCGCCGTGCTTGCTGAAGGCCAGGCGCAGGTCGGCGGCGGTGCGGTTGCGGTTGTCGGTGAGGGCTTCCACCAGTACGGCGACACCGCCGGGCCCGTAGCCCTCGTAGCGCACCCTCTCGTAGGCGTCTGCGCCGTTGCCCCCCTGCCCGGAGCCCTTGGCGATCGCCCGCTCGATGTTGATGTTCGGCACGCCGGCCGCCTTGGCCTTCTCGATCGCCGTGCGCAGCTGGAAGTTGCCGGCTGGATCGGCGCCGTCGCGGGCGGCAACCATGATCTCCCGGCCGATGCGGGTGAACACGGCGCCGCGCCTGGCGTCGACCACCGCCTTGGTGCGCTTGATCTGAGCCCACTTGCTGTGGCCGGCCATCGGGGGAGGGAGCGGGCGAGGAAGGGAAGGGGGCGGGGGCTGGCTCAGCCGGCGGCGTCGAAGACCAGCTTCGGCCGCAGCAGCCCATCGCCGTCGGCTCGCGCGATGCCGGCCAGGATGCCATCCGGCCCGATCACGGCCAGGGGCTGGTCCGGCTCGTGGGGCTCAGCCGCTTCAAGCGGGCGGCCGCAGCGCCACAGCACCAGCTGCTCGGGGTTCAGCCGCTGGCGCGGTAGGTGGCCCAGGGCCTCCAGGGGATCCATCAGGGGTGGTGGGGCAGCCGCCTCGAGACCCTCCAGGGGCACGGCCTGCTCCTGGGTGAAGCCCAGTGCCTCGGTGCGCCGCAGCCGGGCCAGCAGCCCGCCGCAGCCGATCACCGCACCCAGGTCGCGGGCCAGGGCCCTGATGTACGTGCCGGCGGAGCAGCGCACCGCCAGCTTCAGGCGGCCGTCGGCGGCATCCCAGCCCAGCAGGGTGAGCTGTTCGATCGTCACCGGCCGCGGGGCCAGCTCGCTGTTCTCGCCCCGGCGGGCGCGGGCGTAGGCGCGCTCACCGGCCACATGCACCGCAGACACCTGGGGAGGCACCTGCAGGATCCGACCGCGGAAGCGATCGAGCAGCACGTCGATCTCCTCCCGGCGCAGGGGCGGCACTGGTCCGCCGGCGTGCACCTCTCCCTCCAGGTCGTCACTGTCGCTGCCCAGGCCCAGCTGCACCAGCGCCTCGTAGGCCTTACCCCCCTCCAGGTAGGGCAGCAGACGGGTGGCCGGCCCGATGGCGATCGGCAGTACGCCGGTGACGGCTGGATCGAGCGTGCCGCCATGGCCCACCCGGCGCAGGCCATAGATGCGACGCACCCGTGCCACGCAGGCGTGGGAGGTGAGACCCGCCGGTTTGTCCAGCACCAGAAAGCCGCAGGGAGTGGAACTCCCAGCGGCGGCGACGGCCGTGGCGGGGATGGGCGTATTCACGCTCGTCGCTGCACTGCCGCCCTGGGATGGATCAGGCGGCGGCGACGTGGATGCGTTTGCGGTTGCGCAGGCCGCGCTTGATCGATTCGAAGCTCACCACCCCATCGACCAGGGCGAAGAGGGTGTCGTCGGAGCCGCGGCCCACGTTGCTGCCCGGCAGCACCGAGGTGCCGCGCTGGCGGATCAGGATCGAGCCGGCGCTGACGCTCTCACCGCCAAAGGCCTTGACGCCGAGGCGCTTTGCGTTGGAGTCGCGGCCGTTGCGGGTGGAGCCTGTGCCTTTCTTGTGGGCCATCGGAGATTCGCTGGAGGAGTAGGGAAGGGTGGAGGACCGGGAAGGGAGATGGAGGGCACGGATCAGGCGATCGCCTTGCCGCCCACGTTGATCGACTGAACCATGACCCGGGTGAGCTCCTGACGGTGGCCGTTCTTGCGGCGGGTTTTTTTCTTGGGCCGCATCTTGTACACCAGCACCTTGGCACCGCGGCGGTGGGCCAACACCTTGAGCTCGACGCTGGCCCCCTTCACATAGGGCTGACCCAGGGTGGTGCCGGAACCGTCTTTCACCAGCAGCACGGTTTCGAGGGTGAC
>JBIIJS010000280.1:0-2666 GCA_044233605.1 Cyanobium sp.
GCCCTCGATGGCGATCGCGCCGGGGGTGAGGTAGGTGTCATCGCAGCGCTTCAGCAGGCCTTCCTGGGCAGCGATGTAGGCGGCGATGCCCTGCCGCTCCTGGGTGGGATCGCTGAAGTGCACGTCGTCGGTGTACAACTCCCGCCACTGGGCCTCGCTGGGCCCCGGGGCTCCGTAGGGCTTGGTGAACAGGGAGCGCAGCTGGGCAGGA
This sequence comes from Cyanobium sp., assembly GCA_044233605.1. Classification (GTDB taxonomy): domain Bacteria; phylum Cyanobacteriota; class Cyanobacteriia; order PCC-6307; family Cyanobiaceae; genus Cyanobium. The sequence continues at coordinate 212 of JBIIJS010000280.1, forward strand.
TCCATGGTGGCGGGAATCAGGAATAGCGGCCGGGATACTCGCCCGGATGATCGATCAGGCTCACCCACACCCCCGCGGCCGACTGGCCGGAGAAGCGAAGGATGTCGCTGCCGGATATCGCAAAGCCAAGATCCTGGGCCTGGCGCCTCAGGGCGGCATCGCGCTGCGCGCGGGAGAGGAAGGTTCGGAGCTGCTCGAGCGTCAAGACCTTCTTCCGTCTCCACGCAACCATAAAGCGGTCCAAGAGGAGAGCCGACGATTGCCCGAAGCTTCCCTGAAGAGATCAGGCACGGCCACTGATCCGCCCCTACAAGGCCGTTTCACTGCGCAGTGTCGTGAACCCTGGATTGCTGGACGGGCTCGAGCAGGCAGCCAATGAGCTCGGCCAGCCCTAGAACTCAATCCCGCGCTGCGCCTTCACACCCTGCTCGCGGAAGGGATGACGCACCATCTTCATCTCGGTCACCAGATCGGCTCGCTCCAGCAGGGCCGGGGGCGCGCCGCGGCCGGTCAGAGCCGCGTGGGTGAGCTCGGGCCGCAGGGCCAGGCCCTCGATCACCTGCTCCACCGCCAGGTAGCCCAGCTTGAGGGCCACGTTCACCTCATCGAGCACCACCAGCTTGCGGCTGCCGTCGGCCAGGTAGCTGCAGGAGCGCTCCCATGCCTGCTGCACCAGCAGCCGGTCGCGCTCGCGGTCCTGGGTTTCCCAGGTGAAGCCCTCGCCCAGCGCGTGCCAGGCCAGGGCATCGCCGAACAGCTCCAGCGCCTTCGCTTCGCCCGGCTGCCAGCCCCCCTTGATGAACTGCACCACCGCCACGCTCTCGCCGTGGCCGAGGGTGCGCAACACCAGCCCCAGGGCCGCGGTGGTCTTGCCCTTGCCCTCGCCGGTGAACACCAGCACCAGCCCCTTCTCCCGGTTGCGCTCGCCCACCCGCTGGCGTTGCACTTCCTGGCGGCGGGCCATGCGGCGCCGGTAGGCCTCCTGGTCGCGCTCGGGGGCCAGCTCGCCGCCGGGGCCCAGCTCGGCGGCCTCCCGGTCAAGGGGATGGGGCTCGGCAGGGGTGCCGGTGGGCGGTAGCACTTCGCTCAAGGGGCTGGATTCGGGGCGTTTACTCTGCCCCCCGCCCGGGCCACTGGGCCGGGTGTCTCCGCCCCCGCTCTGATCCCCAGCCGCTCAGGCCACCTGCAGCCGCGCCAGCGCCGCGTCCACCGCCTGCTGCTGGTCGCGGCGGGTGATCCAGTGGTGGTAGGTGCGGGTGTGGATCGCAACCGAATGGCCCATCATCCGCGCCGCCACCGTGTCGGGCAGGCCGATGTGGATCGTGCGCACCGCCCAGGCATGGCGCAGGTCGTAGGGAGTGACCGGCAACTCATAGCGGCGGAACTGCTCCGCCACCTGCCTGCCGGCCTGGCGCAGGGTGGTGCGGCGCAGATCGGTGCACACCTGCGGCAGGGCCTGCGGCTCCACCCCCAGCCGATCAAGCTCGAAGCGCTCCACCCAGGCGGGCTGAAACGGCCACACCTGATGTTCACCTGTCTTGCTGGTAGGCAGCACCCGGATCACCCGGTCCCCCCCCGGGGCAAGGGTCGAGAAATCGCAGAAGAACACCTCGTGGTTGCGCAGTCCGTAGGTGGCCATCAGGCCATAGACCAGCCGCCAGGCGGGGTTGGGGATCCGATCGATCAGCCGCAGGATCTGGGCGTCGCTGGGCAGGCTGCGAAAGCGGGCGGCGTGCAGGCCGTAGCCGCCGCTGCGCTCACCCCAGTCGGCCGGCAGCTCCAGGCCGGCATGACGGGCCAGGGCGGCGAGGGCGATGCCGCACTGCTGGCGACTGCGGCTCGCAGGATCGAAGCTCTCGAGCACCACGGCCAGCAACTCCGCCGATAGATCCTGCGGCTCCGTAGCGGCGGCCAACTGCTCCAGACGGCGCAGATAGGGGAGGTAGGCGCCGCGCCAGGTGGAACGGCTCCCGGCCGGATTGCGGCGGCGGCGCGGTTCGGCGAAGAAGGCCTGCTCGAACGCCAGCAGGGGCTGGCTCAGGTGGCCTTCACCCCAGCGATCCGCGGTCGGTAGCGGCGGCCCATCGGCCGGCACGGCTCGCGCCGGCGCCGGACCCCTCTGCCAGTGCCGCCAGTCGAAGCGCTGCTCCGCCAGCTCGCAGCGCACCTGCTCAAGGCGCCGGCTGGCCTCCGCCAGGCCCTCGGCCGTGGCGGGCAGGCCGAAGCTGATGCGCTGCACCGGCAGGCCTTCGCCGCCGCTTCGACAGGGCAGGGGGCCGCGCAGGCCGAGTCGCTCGCCGCGCAGCTCCAGCCGCAGCCGGCAGCCCTCGCCGGCGAGGTCGGCGTTGGCGCGGCGCAGGGCGGCGCTCAGTTCGGCAGGCCCGCTGGCCGGGGCCGGCGATGGAGGCGGACTGGCGGCCAGTGGGTTGGGCGGAATGCTGCGAGCGGACCCTAT
>JBIIJS010000086.1:0-10841 GCA_044233605.1 Cyanobium sp.
TGAGCTGGGGAACGCTTTCAATGCGGGAGGTGGTGCAGCGCACACGCGCGCGCCGGCGCGAACTGGTGGCCGACCCCCACGCCGTGAGCTGGCGGCGCAGCCTGCAGCGCTTCGATGAGCGTTTGCACTGGCACTGCCATTTCATCCAGAAGTTGGAGAGCCAGCCCAGCCTCGAGTTCCGCGAACTGCATCCGCTCACCCGCGGCCTGCAGCGGAGCGATCCCGGGCGCCTGAGCGCATGGAGCGAGGGCCGCACCGGCCTGCCGTTCGTGGATGCCTGCATGCGCTCACTGATCGCGAGCGGTTGGCTGAACTTCCGCATGCGGGCGATGCTGATGTCGGTGGCCAGTCACCATCTCGCCCTTCCCTGGCGCGACAGCGGCCTGCACCTGGCCCGCCTGTTCGTGGATTACGAGCCGGGCATCCACTGGAGCCAGGTTCAGATGCAGTCGGGCACCACCGGCATCAACACGATCCGCATCTACAACCCGATCAAGCAGGGCCGCGACCATGACCCCGACGGCCTGTTCCTGCGCCGCTGGCTGCCGGAGCTCGACGGCGTGCCGGGGGTGCACCTGCACGAACCCTGGACCATGGACGTCGCCACCCTCGAGCGCCTGGGCTGGGGCGCAGAGCGGCCCTACCCCCTGCCGATCGTGGATCCACTCGCCGCGGCGGCGGAGGCGCGTGAGCGGCTCTGGGCCCTGCGCCGCCAGCCCGGTTTCGCGGCTCCGGCGGCAGCGATCCAGGAGCGCCATGGCTCCCGGCGCTCGGGCCTGCCCCGTAGCGGTCGAGGTCGCCGCCGGTCTGACGAGACGGATACTGCCACCACCCAGCTCAGCCTCGACCTCGGCTGAGGCGGCCGTGGCGAGGGGCCGTTCATGGCGCTGGCGGGATGGGCTCCCGCCAATCGAGTCCCGGCAGGTGGGGCACGATCGCCGCAGTGCGCCGGCGGTAGGCCGGGTAGTCGGGGTGGAGGGCGCAGAGGCGCCGTTCCTCGCGCCGGGCCTTGAACGACAACACCACCGCCAGGGCCAGCAGCAGGCCCAGATGGAGCAGGCTGCCGAGCAGCAGCACCACCCCCAGGGAGCAGAGCAGCACCGCCTGGTAGAGGGGATGGCGGCAGCGCCCGTAGGCCCCTTCGGTGATCAGGGGGGCGCCCTCGATCGGCTCCGGCAGCGGCGTGAGGCTCTCGCCCAGGTTGAGGGCCCCCTGGGCCGCCAAGGCCAGCCCGATCAGCAGCACGGTCCCGCCGGCGATCCGCAGCGTCAGGGGCCAGCTCAGGCCGAGGCTGGCCAGGGGCGGTGTGGGCGGCAGCAGATGGGCGGCGATCAGCGCCATCTGGGCGATCACCCACCACTCGCCGTGGCGGTTGTCAGCAAGGCCGGCCCAGCTGAAGCCCAGGCGCTGCAGGCGTTGTCGGATGTGGGTACCCATCTTCATCGAAGCTCCTGCGTAAGCCTGGCGCAGCTGGCAGGAGCCGCGTCGTCTCCGCGCCGCGCCCACTTCGCTCCTGGCCTGAGCCGTCCATCCACCCCAGCGCCGTCATCGGCGAGAGGTAGCCTTTCTCACCCTCGCGACAGGGTGAGGACAGGCAGTACTTTGCCTCGGGCGGTGGCCATGGGTTCCCGGCGTTCGATCCGAATCGCCCCGGCTTGCGCGAGCATGGTTGCCATGAATCCGTAGTAGCTCCTGAGGCGCTCGATCTCCTGAAGCAGCGTTGACCTCACCGCGCCCTGATCGATCTCCCCCACTGCCGGACTGATCAGGAGCACCAGCTGCGGTATGCCACGACTGTCTTCCTGCTCCACCAATTGATAACTGGTGGCAGATCCTCCAAACCTTGCGGGCAAGACCTGCTCGAGTACAGGATAAAGATCCGCCTGGGCAAATGTAGTGCCCCAAGCCGTGATTTTGCGGAAGCTGCGAATGGTGTGTATCCGTTGTGTGTACCCAAGCTCTGTTGCCGGCCAACTTGTGCTTTCAGTTTCGAGGATCGCCGCATCACCGAGTTCGGCATTAAGAAGCACCTTCGCTGAGGCGGGTCTCAGATTCGTGAACATGAGAGGCCGTCCCGGATGCGTTGAATCAGTCGGCTCCGGACGCTGGGCGATCACCGCATAAGCATCCCGGAAGATATGAACCTCGTCGCACTTATTCAGCCCTGGAAACTGAGCGCCGATCCAGCCACTTTCCGATGTGCCGTAGGTTGGGACTGCCATTGCGCCACTGTCCTCAATTGTGGCGCGGCGGGCAGGCGTAAGCGGCTCAGCACCAAGGAGGAATGCCACACCATCAAGAGTCTTGCCACGCGCCTTCGCCTCCATGGAAAGGCGAGCAGCCGCACTCGGTGAGGTGTTCACCACCGGTGGCGTGCCCATCTCCACGAGGTCCACCAGATAATCGCAGACCCGACCAGGTTGATTCAGAGGTACCCGTTCGGGATGTGGCAGCCCAGCTAGCCGCCTGGCGAGGCCATGGACGACCTTGGAGCGGATCCAGTCCTGGGGGGCCGCCATCGTCGCCATTGCAAACCATTTTGTGTAGCGCTTGCCAAATTTCGCACACTTGAGATACCTGTTGGCAAGACCTGTATGGGTTGGTGTCCAGAACACCAACGGTCGTTCCAGCCAACCATGAGCAGCAAACAGCACCGCCCAATCAGGCGCCGACTGGGCATGCTCCTCCAAGTCAACGCGAACACGAACAGGTCTGCCACTCGTGCCGCCGCTGCTGGTGCGGTAGTGCGACGTGATCAGCGGATTGTCAAAATCGCCTTCCCTGAAGTGAAATGTGCGGCTACCTCTGACAGCTGGTACTCGCCCCTTGAATTCCTCCCAGCTCACCCAGACGCCTTGCTCAGCAAGCCTATGCAGAGTCGCCTCTAGGCCATCGGAACGGACGGCCGAAACGATGTCGGGAAATTCGCAGCCGGCATGAGCCATAAGTTGCCTGTAGGGGCTGCGCTCATGGTTGAAAACTGCTGCGTCAAGCTTGGCAAGAAACCGGTCGTCGCGTGCTGCTACCCAGTTGCGCACAGAGTCCTGAGCCGCTTCCGGGTGAATCACGTCCTTCAGAAACACACGGAGACCCGCCGCGAACCGGGCCAGCCCCAAAAGCTCGGAACCGGCGCTCATGGGGCCGTTCTCCGATCGCGGAGCAGGCTGGCGAACTCCTCCAGATAGATAGGAGCAATGGAATCAATCGAAAGATGCTCCATGCTGATGCGGGCCCTGCGGCCCACCGCCTCCCGCCAGCCGGGATCTGCTGCTGCCTCCAGCGTGCGGGCGGTCATGTGCTCGATATCACCCATTCGGAACAGGAGCCCGTTCTGCCCGTCGCGGATCAGATCCCGCGCGGGGGGGATGTCACTGGCCAGCAAAAGCCGCTCACAAGCCATCGCTTCGAGGTAGGCACGGGAAAAGCCCTCCGATTCGGAAGCCATCAGTACAACATCAGCACTGTTCATCAGCTCGGGCATTCTCTCGTAGGTAACCCAACCAAGCACGCGGATACGATCACTCAGCTTCCTCTCCTCGCACAGCTGCTGGATGCGCTCCTGGAGCACTCCGGTGCCAGCCAGCAGATAGACAAGGTTCGGATTGGTGCGCAAGGCTCGTTCAGCCGACAGGATGACGTCTTCCGGGCGCTTGCGGGGATGCAGGTTGGCAGGAACGAGCACAATGGTGGCGGCAGGGTTGATGCCGAGATCACACAGAAGCTGGTGGTTCCTGGGTCGCCGAACAAACTGCGTGGTGTCTATCGCATTCGGGATATGACTTGCGTTTTCGAAGCCCATGCTCTGGAGCCCATCAGCCAGATACTGAGCCACGGCGATGATCCGGTCTACCTTGCGGAATTCGGCGAGGAGCCGCTCGGTCTCATCCATGGGGAACTGCCCGCTGAGGATGTGTCCGGTTGGGCTGCCTCTTAGCAGCAGCACGGTCGGGATGCCGCGAGGTTTGGTGATCTCGGGGACATAGCGGGCGAAGGTTTCCCTCCCCACGATCACCAGATCGGGTCGGAACGTTTCGAGCAGCTGGAGCAGCAGGGGCTGCACCTGACTGCGTTCCTCCTCCAGAAAATCCGGGGGCGGCGGGCGGAACGGCATCCGCTCGAAGGTCCGCAGGAGATACCTGACGATGCGGATCTCTGGATGGGACGCTGCCAAGCGATCACCACCCCACAACCCCTCGGCCGTGATGGGTGCCAGCACACAGACGTCATGCCCAGCCCTGGCAATGGCCGCAGACAGCTGGGCTCGACTGATCGCACCACCACCCGGGGTGGGGCGGGACGGGGCCCGCCAGCAGAATCCTCAAGGCTTGACTGCGCTGGGCTGGGAATTCAGTGCAGGGGTTGCTGTCGACAGGAGTCAGCATGGTTTTATCATCAAAAACTCCATGATTTATCCTTCACTTTCCTACCATAACAGCCATTGCCTGCGGAGGTTTCAACCTCGCATTATCTTGACAAATAACAACTGAATGGCCGACGGCTTGAGCGTGCGGCCGGGAAGTGGAGCACCCTTCTCTGGGAGGGGGGCTGAACGCAGGTATTTGTTAATTTTACGTGTCGTTTTTCCCGTTGCTAGATCCCCGAAACTAGCCTTTCCCGGCGAGTCTATTTGCAACATTTTCGTGGATCAGAACAAGCCTGGCGACGCTCGCCAGCAACGATGGTCAGATTTTGACCCAGAGGCATCGGGGACAACCGCCTGCGTCTTGTGGAGAAACTATTGCGACCGTCTGCATTCGGACTTGATCGCGGAGTGGTGTGGCGGGAAAGGGTTCCATAGGGCCTTGAAGACGGATGTGTTCGACGAGGCGGTGGGTAGGGGGTGTTTTGACGCGCTCACTGCGGTAGCTGCAGAAGTGCATGGAATCGATGTCTCAGCACCGCTGGTTGACAAGGTTTCGAGCACGAGAAATGGATTTGTAATCGACGTAGGGGATGTGCGTAAGCTGCGTTATCCAGATGCCTCGTTTGACTTTGTGTTTTCAAATTCCACGCTGGACCACTTCGAGACGGAAGCAGAGATCGTGGCAGCAGTTTCGGAGTTTGCGAGAATTCTCACCCCTGGTGGTTGCTTGCTGATCACTTTGGACAATCCGGCGAATCCGGTGGTGAGCCTGAGGAATTTCCTCCCGCAGCATGCCACAGGTGCTCTCGGGCTGGTGCCGTACTTCATGGGTAGGACACTTCCGATGCCGGTGCTTGTGGAGGTGTTAAAGCGGGCGGGCTTCCGCGTTGCTCGACGGAGGCACACGATGCATGCGCCGCGCTTTGTTGCTCTGAACGTGTGCCGCTTGCTTGAAAATTCTCAGGCGCTGGGGCATTTGGTTCTCAGGGCTCTGCTGGCGATGGAAGGTCTGGGACAACTACCCACGGCTCCGCTCACGGGGTATTACTCCGCGGTGCTGGCGATAAGGCTTTGACGGCAGGGATGCTGATGTTGACGCGAGAAGATGGAAGTTATACGCAACAAGAAGTGCCACTTATCTAAGGCACTCGCGACGGAGAGTGCATCAAGTTGGAGTCGCTTCCTTCCTGGTCGGTAGTGGCGCTGATGCATGCAGCGGCGAAGACGATACCGTGTGGTGGGCCAGGTTGTAGTCGGCTTGAGTTTGCAGGGGCGCACCTCCTTACTTAGGTGGAGAGCTAAGCCATAGCCGCTGATGCCAGCCGTGTCTTTTCAGGATTCTCGGTCGCCTCCAGCATCAGATCCTTTCAAGATTGTTGAGGTGCGTGGCTTTGAGCGGCTTCTGCAGGAGAGGCCTGGCAATCTGGCTCTGAGGGTTTGGGATTGCCACCAATCGCTTGCTGATCTTGTCGGCGATGTGGCCTCGGTTTCTCTTCATGGATCCAGGCGTGTCCATCGCCTTCGCCTGCGCGGGTCTGTGCCCCTTCCCGTGGGGGCTCCCAGTCCCCGCCCTAGCCGGCGCTTACCGCTCCGGCGGCTCCGCCCAGGCCGCCCTTGACGTGGCTGAGGGCCGTGCCCTCAAGGAACTGCTGATCGAGCAGCAGCAACGCGGCGGCGTTGTCGCCGGCCAGGCGCAGCCGCCTGCAGACGAAGCGGGCCTCCGCCTCCTCCTGCAGCTGCTCGGCCACAAACCAGTCGAGCATGGCGGTGGCGCTGCGCTCGCCCTGCTGCTCGGCCAACGTGTAGAGGCGGTTGATCGAGGCGGTGACGCCCTTCTCCATCTCATAGACCACATCGAACAGCTGCTGCACTGCGGGCCAGGTGCGCTCGGGGGCGGCCACGGTGGGCAGTTCCACCTCCTGGTCGCTGTCGACCAGGTAGGCGATCAGCCGGGCCGCATGGCCGCGCTCCTCGTTGCTCTTGTTGAGCATGTAAGTGGAGAAGCCGGCCAGATCCTTCTCGCGCAGCCAGATCGACATCGCCAGGTAGGCATGGCTGGCCTGGAATTCGGAGGCCAGATGGTTGTTGATCGCGCGTGTCAGATCCTTCATTGCCGTGCAGTTCTCTGTTTCAACCTTGACCAGCGTCGCAGCTGATGACAAGTGGCGAGCCCAGAGCGCAGGCCCTTCGGAGCTTGACCTCAGCCCAGGGAGATGAGGTCCATGCGCTTGAGCACCGATTCCGGCAGGTTGCGCGAGATCGGGCAGAGCTTCATGCGCTCCTGCATGTAGGCGATCGCCTCGGCGTCGGCGAGGGAGCGCTCCTCCGTGGAGGCGGCGGCATCGAGGCGGATGCGGAAGTCGCCCTCGGCGCTGGCCAGGATCCAGTCGCTGCTGGTGGTGACGCTGAAATCGGCTTCCACCTCCTGCAGCGGGATGCCCTTCTCAAGGGCGTTGGCCACCAGATAGAAGTGCTGGCAGAGCAGCAGGGAGATCAGATAGAGGCGGAAGCCCGGCATGCTGAGGCTCAGCTGCTGGGGTTCCCAGCTACCGCAATCGGTGAGGAACTCCACCTCCAGGTTGGTGGTGGCGCGGGTGGGGGAGGGATGGCTGCTGCGCAGCCGGAACCGGAAGGAACGCTCAGCCATGGCGGTGGGGAACCGTGAAGGGGACGGGGGGGGGCATACCGGCGCTGATCATGCGGTCACCCTGTTCCAGGGCATGGCGGCCAGAAGCCGGGCCATGCCGCAGAAGCCACTGATGCCGGCGAAGGTGAGGCCGGCCCCCACGAAGCCGCTCAGCCAGATCCAGCCGGGTGCAACGGTCTGGCTGAGGATCACCCCCAGCAGCACCAGGCTGCCGGCGGCGATCTGCACCTGGCGCATCAGCGGCAACGGAGCATTGTTGAGCTTGCGCACCGGCAGGCCGGCCTCCTGCCAGGCGGGGATGCCGCCCTCCAGGTCGGCCAGGGGGGCAGGGTGGCCCTGTTGCAGCAGCTGATTGAGCGCCCTCGAGCTGCGGTTGCCGCTCTGGCAGACGAGCACCAGGGGGCCGCGCGGCAGATCGGCCTGGCCGATGCGCGAGAGCGGCACATTGAGGCTGCCGGCGATGTGACCGCCGACGTACTCCATCGGTTCGCGCACATCGATCACGGACACAGCCCGGCGCTCGAGCCGCTCGGCCAGTTCAGGGGCGCTGATGCGGGTGGTGGTTGTCATCGGAAGGAAGGGGGTGGGGTGGAGGAACGGGACAGGGAAGAAAGCAAAGCGGCGCAGGGCCTGGGTGCTCAGGCATCAGCGGCTTCTTCGAGCGGGTAGCCCTCGGCGGCCCAGCGGCTCAGGCCGCCATGCAGGTTGGCCACCTGGCTGAGGCCGGCCTTGAGCAGCTGCTGGGTGGCAAGGGCGGAGCGGCTGCCGGAATGGCAGACCACCACGACGGGCTTGCCGGTGGGGATCTCGCCGCTGCGCTGCTCCAGCTCCGGCAGGGGCAGCAGCAGACTGCCGGCCACGTGACCATCGGGCCCGTTGTATTCCTCTGCAGAGCGCACATCGAGCAGGGTGATCTCATTGCGGTGGGCAGCGACCCAGGCCGGCGCCAGCTCGGGCAGGCCCGCGTAGCTGCGGCTCAGCGGAGCCCAGGTTGGTGCGGAAGGCGCCTGGCGGGGCTTGCCGGAGCGCATGTTGCCGGGCAGGGCCTCGGCGATCCTGTGGGGGTGAGGCAGCTTCATGGCCTCCATGTGGCCGACGAAGTCGCGCTCGGTGGCAGCACCGCCGAGGCGTGCGTTGTAGGCCTTTTCCTCGGCCACCGAGGTGACCGTGCGGCCGGTGTAGTCGTGGCCGGGATAGAGCAGGCAGGAATCCGGCAGGGGAAGGATCTGGCCGGTGATCGAGGTCCAGAGGGTGTGGGCATTGCCCTGCTGGAAGTCGCAGCGGCCGCAGCCGCGCACCAGCAGGGCATCGCCGGTGAAGGCCATCGATCGGTCGTCGAGCACAAAGCTGACGCAGCCGTCGGTATGGCCCGGGGTGCTGCGCACCTCCAGATGGCGCTTGCCGAACGCAACGCGATCGCCGTGATGCAGCGGCAGGGTGACGTTCTCGGCGCGAGCGGCTGCGGCCAGGCCGATGGCCGAACCGGTGGCTTCGTGCATCAACCAGCTGCCGGTCACATGATCGGCGTGGGCGTGGGTGTCGAGGCTGGCCACCAGGCGGATGCCCAGCTCCTGGATCAGCGACAGATCACGGCTGTGCTGCTCGAACACCGGATCGATCAGCACGCCCTCGCCACTGACCACATCGGCGAGCAGATAGGTGAAGGTGCCGGTGTCGGCCTCGAAGAGCTGGCGGAACAGCAGAGGGCCACCCCCGGCCGCGGCGGCCAGGGAGAAGGAGGGGGTGGGAGCGACGGGCATCGGATTCGGCTTGACGATCTAATGAGCATAGCCGCATAAATGCATCATGCGGATTCGCTCTGCGGCGGTTCGCGCCAGAATCTTGGTCCGATTCGGAAGGCTCCAGCGCCACCACCGCCTCCACCCAGTTCCACTCATGTCCCCCTCCTCCAGCGCCACGGCCTCGGCCACCTCCACCCCCATCGCCGCCGGCCTGGTGTTTCGCCCCGCCGCCGAGCGCTTTCACAGCCGGCTCGACTGGCTCGACAGCTGGCACACGTTTTCTTTCTCCAGCCACTACGACCCGGCCTGGATGGGCTTCGGGCCGCTGCGGGTGATCAATGACGATCGCATCGCCGCCGGCCGTGGCTTCGGCATGCACCCCCATCGCGACATGGAGATTGTCACGGTCATGGTGGAAGGCCAGCTCAACCACCGCGACTCGATGGGCCATGCCGAGGTGCTCCGTGCCGGGGAGGTGCAGCGCATGAGCGCCGGCACCGGCGTGGTGCACAGCGAAATCAACGAGGGTGGGCAACCCTGCCGGCTGCTGCAGATCTGGATCGAGCCCAGCAGCACCGGCATTGAGCCGGCCTACGAGCAGAAACCGTTTGTGATCGGTAGCGGCTGGACGCCCCTGCTCGATCCCAGTGGCGCAGCCGGCGCCATGGCGATTCACCGACCCGTGCGCCTCTGGCGGGCCCGGCCGGGGGCCAGCGGCAGCCTGGACCTGCCGCTGGCCCCCGGCAGCCAGGGCTGGTTGCAACTGATCGATGGCTCGATCGCTTGGCCGGGCCTGCCTCAGCCTCTGCTGCGCGGCGATGGTCTCGGCTTCAGCGCCGAGGCGGCGGCCGGCACCGTGCTGGTGGAGGCTGCGCCCGGCACCGACCTGCTCCTGTTTGAACTGCGCTGAGGATCGGCCAGCCTGATCAGCTCGCCAGTTTGCGCATCTCCGCGAAAGCGTCGCCCACGTGCTCGGCCAGATCGGCCGGATCATGCAGGCGGCTGGCCAGCATCCGCTTCTGCCCCTCGCCCTTGCCGCGGCGCAGCACATCGGGGTCGGCGGCAAGCCGGGCCACGATGGCGGCGAAGGAGGCCGGATCATCGGCGACCCACTCTCCCCGGTCGATCCCCATCAGCACGGAGGTGCTCATCCGGGCTGAGGCGCAGCGACCGCGGATCGCCACCAGCGGCACCCCCATCGCCAGGGCGTCGAAGCCGGTACTGGAGCTGCTCCAGGGCGTGGTGTCGAGCGCGATGTCGAGCTGGTTGTAGGCGCGCAGGTGATCGAGGGGGTCGGCCAGCGCCGCCAGGAAGGTCAGCCGATCCGCCTCAATGCCCCGATCAGCCAGGCCGCTGCGGATGCGATCGCAGGCGGCTTCGCTGTCGGTGCGCGCGTCCTTGATCACCAGCCGGGCCTTGGGCACGGCGTGCAGGGCGGCAGCCCAGTGGTCGAGGGTGGCCTCGCGCACCTTGGCCAGCTGGTTGAAGCTGCCCAGCACCGCGGCCGCTTCGCTGAGATTGCTGATCGCCTCGGGGAATTGCAGGGATCCGCTGCGGGCCAGCCAGGGCCGCGGCAGTCGCCACAGGCGCTCGCGGAACTGGGGCGCGAAGGCCTCAGGGGTGAAGTGATCGTCGCCGAGGAACCAGTCGATCGTGGCGAGGCCGGTGGTGGCATGGAAGCCGATCCAGTGGCACTGCACCGGTGCGCAGCGATCCGCCAGCAGGTTCAGACCCCGCGGGTCGGTGAAACCGGCCGTGTCGACCAGCACGTCGAAGCGGCGCTCGCGCAGCAGGGAGCGGGCCTGCCCGTGGCTGAGCCCCTGCACGCAGTGGGCTTCCCCGGCCCTGGCTGCCAGTCCTTCGGCGCTGGCCTCGTGACGCAGCTTGGTGGCGATCAGCTCCACGTGCAGCCGATCGCGGTCGTAGCCCTCGAGAAAGGCGTTCAGGAAGGTGCCGACCACGTGGTCGCCGAGGTCGGCGCTGAGGAATCCCACCCGCAGCCGCTCCACCACCTGCGCGGGCCTGGCCGCCTCGGCGGGGGGCTCCCCCTGGCTGCCCAGCAGGCTCCAGTAGGCGGCGGTGGCCTCGT
>JBIIJS010000126.1:0-8096 GCA_044233605.1 Cyanobium sp.
TCTCAAAAAGATTGGCATCGAGCGCCTGCATATGGAGGAGGACGCCGGCAAGCTCGTGCACGCCGGCAGCGATCGTCTGGCCGGCTCCACCCACTCGCTGGTGGATTACAACCGTGCCGGCGTTGCTCTGGCCGAAATCGTCAGCAAACCGGATCTGCGCACCGGTCGTGAGGCCGCCGAATACGCCGCCGAGATTCGCCGCATCATGCGCTATCTGGGCGTGAGTGATGGCAACATGCAGGAGGGTTCGCTGCGCTGCGATGTGAACATCTCGGTGCGGCGCGGCCCCGATGCCCCCTTCGGCACGAAGGTGGAGATCAAGAACATGAATTCCTTCTCCGCCATCCAGAAGGCGATCGAGTTTGAGATTCAGCGGCAGATCAAGGCCTACGAATCTGGCGAGCCAGTGCTGCAGGAAACACGTCTCTGGGATGAGAGCAAGCAGATCACCAAAAGCATGCGATCCAAGGAGGGCAGCAGCGACTACCGCTATTTCCCGGAGCCGGATCTCGGTCCGATTGAGGTGAGCGCCGAGCGGCGCGAGGCCTGGCGCGCCGAATTGCCCGAGCTGCCGGCGGCCAAGCGCCACCGCTATGCCGAGCAGCTGGGCCTCTCCCCGTACGACGCCCGCGTGCTCACCGACGAGCGCCTGATGGCCGATTACTTCGAGGCGGTGGTGGCCGCCGGCGCCGACGCCAAGGCGGCGGCCAACTGGATCAGCGGTGACATCGCCGCCCACGTGAACGCCCATCGCCTCTCCTATGCCGATCTGCCGCTGCGGCCCCAGCAGCTGGCTGAGATGGTGCAGCTGATCGAGGGCGGCGTGATCAGCGGCAAGATCGCCAAGGAGATCCTTCCCGAACTGCTGGAGAAGGGCGGTTCACCGAAGGCGATCGTGGAGCAGCGGGGCCTGGGCATGATCAGCGATCCTGCCGCGCTCACGGCGATCGTGGAGGAGCTGCTGGCCGCCCACCCGGATGAGGTGGCGGCGTTCCGCGGTGGCAAGACCAAGCTGCAGGGTTTCTTCGTCGGCCAGCTGATGAAGCGCACCGGCGGCAAGGCCGATCCGAAGCTGGCGAACCGGATCCTGGTCGAGAAGCTGAAGGGCTGAGGCGTCTTGCGTTTGCTGATCAACCTGCCTGCCGGCAGAGCGCCTGCTCCACCCCCGCCCCCAGCGCGGCCGGTTCCCCATGGTTGTCGATCAGCCGATCGGCCAGGGACCGCTTGCGCGCCATCGGCCACTGGGCGGCCAGGCGGGCGCGGGCCTCGGCTTCGCTGAGCCGGTCGCGGGCGATCAGCCGCTGCAGCTGCTGGCTCTCGTTGCAATCCACCAGCCACACCTCGCTGCAGAGGCCCTCCAGCCCCGCCTCAAACAGCAGCGGCACCATCAGCACCACGGCGGGGGCGGCGGCGAGCCGCTGCAGCTCCGCCTCGAAGCGCCCGCGCACCACGGGGTGCACCAGTTGCTCCAGCCAGCGCCGCTCGGCCGCATCGGCGAAGACGATCCGCCCCAGGGCGGCCCGGTCGATCTCCGCTCCCGCGGCAGCATCGCCCTGCGGGGCCCGCACCCGCTCGCCGTGGCGCTCCAGCACGGCGCGGGCTCCCGCGCTCCCCGGCGCCAGGGCCTCGCGGGCGTAGCGGTCGGCATCGAGCACGGGCAGCCCGCGCGCCTCCAGCAGCCGGCCCACCGTGCTCTTGCCGCTTGCGATGCCGCCGGTGAGGCCGATGCGCCGCTGCGCACCGCTCCAGCGGGGTCGGTTGAGGCGTTCCAGCAGCGGCGGTGGCCCCAGCTGCTCCAGCTGGAAGGAGGCGCCGTAGCTGGGGGTGGGCCGCTGGGAGTAGAAGCGGGTTTCCTTGAGAGGAAACAGCCGCTGCCAGGCATTGGCGAGCCGGCTGCGGCCGCGCAGGATCGCTCGGATCGCCCGCTGCAGCACCGGCGGCGGCGGGGGCCATCCCAGGCTTGTGGTCACCGACGCCTCGGGCAGGGCCTGCAGCAGAGTTCGGATGGCGGGGCGCAACGGCACGGGCCAGTCGCGCAGCAGCATCGAGAGCGTGGCCTCCGCGACGCGGCCGTTGGCCGGGGCGGTGGCGAAGCGCTCGGCCTCGTACCGGTGGTGGAAAGCCAGGAGCTCCTCCAGTGTCGTGGGGATGGCCTCGATGTTCATCCGTTCTCCCACCCGCTGCCAGAAACGGAACAGGGCCCGCTGCTCTGCGGCGCGCAACGGCCGCCAGCCGTAGCGCTCCAGCCAGAGGATCGGCTCGGCCACGAACGTGGAGAGCACATACAGAAAGTCGTCGTTGCTGATCGCGTAATGGCCGTGGATGCGGTTCATGCGCGCGATCACGGCGGTTCCCTGCGGGCTGTCGGGCCCATGGCGCAGCAGCTCGGCCACCATCAGGCCGGTGTCGTCGTAGCGCTTGCGCGGCCGCCGCTCAAACTCGCCGGTGCGATGCAGCAGGCCGGCGATCGAAGGCACGCAGAAGGTCTTCAGCAGCGCCAGCTCCAGGGCACGAGTGATGTCCCAGGGGAACAGTTCGCCCGCCAGCCGGTGGCAGGTGGAGATGGCTTCGGCGTCGCGGCTGCGATCGCTCGGTGGGGCCATGGCCTGTGCACTCCCTGGATGCCTCCAGTCTGGGTGGTGCCGCGCCAGCCTCAGCCCAGCCGCCGGGCCAGCCGCAGCAGCAGCATGCCGATGTCATCACGCAGCAGTGCACGCAGCCAGGTATCGCGCTGTTCCTCTGTGGCCATCGCCGCCGCCTGCTCGTCGCGGCGCTGCCGGTCGAGCAGGCTGCCACCGGCGCGGACCCATTCCAGCAGCTGGCGCAGTTCGCCCGCATCGAGCCAGAGACCGTGGTCGCGGCAGCGATCCACCACCACGCCGCTGCGCTTGCCGTGCAGGCTGCGGTTCATCAACTCACCGCAGCGGGGACAGGGCCGGTAACGCAGCGGCGACGGCTCGGCCCGGGGGGTTTCGGCCAGGCTGTGCAGCAGGCCATGGTCGATCCCCCACACCGGCCCCACGGCCTGATCGAGCAGCTGCTCCAGGCCCCCCAGGGGCAGAAACAGTCCCAGGCATTCCGGGCAACGGCCCAGCTCGATCGCCGCGGGGGCTTCCAGCTGCAGGATTTCCAGCGGTATGCGGCAGTCGGGGCAATGCACGTCGCGGCTGGTGCCGATCGCCTCGAGGTGGGTCCAGCCCTGCAGGTCGAGGTCGCGGCGGGTGCCGCAGTAGGCGCACACCACCCCGCGAGGTGGCAGCGGGGCGGCGCAGCTGGGGCAGTTCACTGAGCCCCTTCCGCGTCGGCCGGCCGCGGCCGTGGTGGCGGAGGTGGTGGCGGCGGTGGCGGTGGCGGCGCCAGCCGATCGCCCAGGGCGAAACCCATCGCCAGCCCCATCCCGCCGGCCGCGCCGCCGGCGGGATGGGCGGCCGCCTTCTCCAGGGCGATGCCCTCCTGGTAGGTGCGGAACGCGGCCAGATCGCCGCTGAGGCCGATGGCGGTGCGGCGATCGAGGGCGGCCTCCACCTCCGGTGGCAGGCTGAGGTTCTCGATCAGCAGGGCCGTGAGCGCAAGGCCGTAGTCGGCCCACTCGCTGGCCAGGCGCTGCTGCAGCTCCTCAGCCAGCTCGTCGTAGCGGGCGGCCAGATCGAGCACCGGATGGCTGCTTTCGCCCAGCAGGTCGGCCAGGCGGCTGACGATCAGGTTGCGCAGCTGCTCACTGATCTCGTCGACGCTGAAGTGGGGGTTGCCGCCGCTCAGCTCGCGGATCAGCCGCACCGGATCCACGGCCCGCAGGCTGTAGGTGCCGAAGCCGCGCAGCCGCACCGGCCCGAGCTCGGCGTCGCGCAGGATCAGCGGGTGGCGGGTGCCCCACTTGCGGTTGGTGAACTGGCGTGTGGCCACGAAGTACACCTCCGCCTTGAACGGGCTCTCGAAGGCGGTGGGCAGGGCCAGCAGGCTGGTGAGCAGCGGCAGGTTGCGGGTCTCCAGCCGGAAGCGGCCCGGCTCGAAGCGATCCGCCACGCGCCCCTCATGCACCAGCACCGCCTGCTGGCCCTCGCGCACGATCAGCTGGGCGCCCCACTTGATCGCGTTGCCCTGGCGGGGGAAGCGCCACACCAGGGTGTCGCTGCCGTCCTCGCTCCAATCGATCACATCGACGAATTCGCCGCGGGCCCGCTGCCAGAGGTCCATGGCTTTCCTGCCGGGGTTCGATCCTCAGGATGGCCCCGGGTTCACACTGGAGCCACCGGCTGCCGCCCCTTGACCCATCCCTGGATCGCGATCCCCGGCGGCATCACCGCCCCGGCCGGTTTCCGTGCCGCCGCCGTCACTGCAGGCCTGAAGGCCTCCGGCAAACCGGATCTCTCGCTGCTGCTCGCGCCGGAGGGGGCTGTGTGCGCCGGCACCTTCACCAGGTCGCTGGTGCGCGCCGCCTGCGTGGATCTCTGCGCCGAACGCCTGCGGGCTTCGGGCGGCCGGGCGCGGGCGGTGCTCACCAACTCCGGCCAGGCCAACGCCTGCACCGGCGAACGTGGCCTGGCCGACAGCCTGCGGGCCACCGCGGCGCTGGCCGGCCGTCTGGGTCTGCAGCCCGAGGAGGTGCTGATCTGCTCCACCGGTGTGATCGGCGTGCCGATCCCGATCGACATCCTTGAGGCGGGCCTCGATCCCCTGGTGGCGGCCCTGGGGCCGCAGGGTGGCGACGCGGCGGCTCGCGCCATCCTCACCACCGACCTGGTGGAGAAGCAGATTGCCCTGGAGGCGGAGCTGGGTGGCCGCACGGTGCGCCTCGGTGGCATGGCCAAGGGTTCGGGGATGATTCACCCCGACATGGCCACGATGCTCGGCTATCTCAGCTGCGATGCCGGCGTGCCGGCCGAGGTGTGGCAGGAGATGGTGCGGCGGGCGGTGGATCGCTCCTTCAATGCGATCACGGTGGATGGCGACACCAGCACCAACGACACCTATCTGGCCTTCGCCGCCGGGGAGCCGCTGGCTGAGGAATACTGGCCGCTGCTGGAGCAAGGGGTGACGGAGGTGTCGCAGCACCTGGCGCGGGCGATCGCCCGCGACGGCGAGGGGGCCACCTGCCTGATCGAAGTGCGGGTGGAGGGGGCGGCCGATGGGGCCGGCGCCCGCGCCATCGCCCGCACCGTGTGCGGCAGCTCACTGGTGAAATGCGCCGTGCACGGCCACGACCCCAACTGGGGCCGGATCGTGGCCGCTGCCGGTCGGGCGGGCGTGCGCTTCGATCCCGGCGCCGTGGCCCTGTGGCTCGGTGAGCACCAGTTGATGGCCGCCGGGCAGCCCCTGGTCTTCGATCGCGCCGCCGCCTCCGCCTATCTGAGCGAGCGGGCTGCCGGCACCTATCTGGGCGGCGTCGGCCCCGGCGGCGACACGGTGCTGATCCGCCTGGCGGTGGGTGACGGCCCCGCTGGGGGCCGGGCCTGGGGCTGTGACCTCTCCGACCAGTACGTGCGCATCAACTCCGACTACACCACCTAGCCCCGGGGAGCATGGATCTACGTCGCGCCCCCCAGAGCCTGGCTCAGCAGTTCCATGAGGTGCATGTGTTCGCGGCGCTCGGGGCGATCCGCATCGCCATGCTCTGGTTCGCCGGAGCGCTCGACCGGGTGGCTGGGTTGCCGGGAGCGTTGCCGGCCGACTGGGCGGGAACGATAGGGGCGGCGCTGCGAGCCCCTTTGATCGGCCTGTACTTACTGATACTGGTGGCTCTGTATGGCCATCTTCTGCGGGGGCGCCGCATCGCCGCAGTGATGCTCGATGGCTTCGGTATCTGGGCGACGTTCAATCTGCTGTTCCATTTCCTGAAGATCAATCTGCTGATGCTCACCAATGCGGTGCACCCGCAGTTGTTGCTTGGCCAGGTGATCACCTATCTGATGTTTTTCGTTCTGGCCTGGGGCTGGATCTTCTGGCGCCTCGACCGCATCGCCGGTCCGGAGGATCAGCAGATCGTTGATGTTCCTGCTGCCGTCTCAGAGTCGGGCAGTTTTGATTATTACTATGCCTCGATGATGTCGTTGCTGCAGGGCAAGATGAGCGGATTTCATGGCGTCAGCCGCTTGGGCAAACTGGTGGTGGCTGTGCATTCGTTCATGATCGTCGACCTGGCCGCGATCGCCCTGGCCCGCTTCTATCAACTGGTGCAGCGCTCGATCTGAGGCGGAGGGCTCCCACCGCGTAGGCTGCCGCCAGTTTTCTGCGCCATCCAGCACGCGGCATGGTTTCGGCTCCGCCTTACCCCGATCCGGAAGCCAGGCCCGGTCCGCGGTTGCAGCACACGCTTCGTCGCCGTTCCCGCTGGGATTGGCCGATGTGGCTGTTGGTGGGCGCCTGCTTCGGGCTGGGCTACGGCTTCGCACAGCGGTTGATGCGCATCAATCTGAGTGAAGCCTGGAAGGGTGAACAGCTGTTCGGTGTCAAGTCGGTTCCCGGTACCTCCCTGTCGGTGCTGCGCCAGCGTGCCGGTGGCGGTGAGCAGCCGCTGCGCGCCGATCTCGATCTGCTCGAGCAGGAGCGCCGCAAGGCGGAGGAAGCCCGTGAGCTTGAGAGGCGCCAGGCCGACATCAAGCGCCGCGAGGAGGAGAACCAGGAGCGCAGTCAGCGCGATGCCGAGAGGGCACGCCTTGACGCCCTGGAGCGGCAGGCCTCCCCGGCGCCGGCCGTCCCCAGGGAGCTGGAGTCGATGCCGCCGATCGAATCACCGTTGCTCTCGCCGCCGGAACCGCTGCCGGAGCCCCCGCCCTACCAGCCCCTGCCCGAGAGCCAGCCCTGAGCGGGCTGCGGATCTGCCACAGTTTGACCCACCCCACGGCACAGCCATGAGTGCGCCGCAGTATCTGCTCCAGGCAGCCGTGAACCGGCTGGCCGCCCGCCTCGGCAGCGGTCTGGCCGACACGGCCGCCGGCCTGGCGGTGCTCGCCCAGGATGCTCCCGAGCGCCTGCGCCGTGAGCTCGACCTGTTTCGCGAGGAGGTGGAAATGGAGGCTGACCGGCTCGAGCGGGGTGAACCTGCCGGCTCCGGGGCCGCGGCAGCCGGCGGCGAGGCTGGCTCGCCCGATCCCCAGGATCAGATCGACGCCCTGCGGGCCCGGGTGGCGGAGCTCTCCCGGCGCCTGGAGCAGCCCCCCGGCCCGCCCTCCGCCGGCGGACCGGCAGGCTCCCGCTGATGCCGTCAAACCCCGGTCAGGAACCACTGGCTCGGTTCTCTCTGGCGAGCGTCAGCCGGCCGCTGCGCATCTGGGGTCTGGCCCTGCGGCTGCTGGCCGGCCTGTGGTGGGACGGCCGCCGCTGGAGCTATCCCGGCGGCTTCAGCCAGCAGCGTCTGGCGGCCCGCCAGCGCCGGCGGGCCCGCTGGCTCACGGCCCGCTTCCTGGAGTTGGGTTCGGCCTTCATCAAGCTCGGCCAGCTGCTCTCGGCCCGCCCCGATGTGCTGCCGGCCGATGTGGTCGAGGAGCTGGCCCACCTGCAGGACCGGGTGCCCTCCTTTCCGTTCGCGGTGGTGGAGGGAATCCTCGAACAGGAGATGGGCGAGCGCCGGGCCGAGATCATCGACATTGAAGTTGAACCGCTCGGCTCCGCCAGCCTGGCCCAGGTGCACCGCGCCAGCCTGCGCAGCGGGCGCCAGGTGGTGTTCAAGGTGCAGCGGCCGGGGCTGGAGCGCCTCTTCCGCCTCGACCTCGAGGTGCTGCAGCAGGTGGCTGCCGCGGTGCAGCGCCATCCCCGCTGGGGCCAGGGGCGCGACTGGGTGGCGATCGCCAAGGAGTGCCGGCGCGTGCTGCTGCGTGAGCTCGACTTCCGCCTTGAGGCTGAGCACGCCGCCCGCTTCCGCCAGCAGTTTCTCGACGATGCCGGCATCCGCATCCCAGCGGTGGTTTGGGAGTTGAGCTCTCGCCGCGTGCTGTGTCTCGATTACGTGCCCGGCATCAAGATCACCGACCGCCCCGCCCTGCTTTCGGCGGGCATCGAACCGGCGGCGGTGGCCGAGAAGGGGGCTGCCAGTTACCTGCAGCAGCTGGTGCGCTTCGGCTTTTTCCACGCCGACCCCCACCCCGGCAACCTCGCGGTGG
>JBIIJS010000288.1:0-2646 GCA_044233605.1 Cyanobium sp.
CTGCCCATCGCTACTTATGGATGGAATTGGCTGCGGGATCCAGATCTTTGGCTTGAATCATCTCAACGCTTGTCATCACCTGGCCGCAGAGAGCCCTTGCGTTGAAAGAAAATCCTCTGGCGGCGGCTCAGGTGCATGGCAATGTTGGACTAAGCCGCTTCGCGGCAGATTAAAGCCATTGTAGATCGATACTGCCGTTGAGGCCGAACATGGCTTGATTGATTTCTGTGGTTGTGATCCGGTTGGTGGTGGTCAGATGACCTGGATGTGATGTGGCTCCACAGTCAGGGAAGCACCCACAAAGGGTGCTCCACTCCCTGATTGCCTTGGGCAGGAGCAGATCCATGAACCACGATGAACAGGAACGATTTGATCACCTTTATCGCCAGCACCTCCAAGCCCTGAAATTACAGGGCAAGCGAGGAAAGACGGTTGACTGCTATGCGAGAGCGGTGCGGCGCATTGCAGGTTTTTTCGACCGCTGTCCAGACAATCTAAGCCCGGAGGACCTCAAAAGATATTTTACTTGGATGCTGGAGAGTTACTCCTGGAGCAGCATCAAAGTAGACATCTGGGGACTGTCTTTTTTCCACCGTCACATACTGGGTCGGTCGATGGATTGGGTCGGCATCATCAAGCCGCCACAATCGCGATCTCTTCCTGATATTCCAACCCGCGAGGAAGTGCAGCGTTTGATTCAAGGAGTCTACCGTTTGCGCTACCGGGTCTTTTTCTTTGCTGTCTACAGCATGGGGTTGCGGCTTGGGGAAGGGCTTGATCTACAAGTGGGTGATATCGATGCGGCCCAGCACCGAGTTCATATCCGCCAGGGCAAGGGCGGTAAAGACCGCTACGTGCCACTGCCGGATCAGACGCTGTTGCACCTGAGGCGCTACTGGAGCAGCCATCGCAACCCACGCTGGCTGTTCCCGAATGTCGGTGGTGGAGCAGCATCAGCACGGGTGGCTCGAGGACCCATGGACCGCGGTGGCGTTCAGGCTGCCATGGGTGCCGCCCGCATCAGTTGCGGCATCCATAAACACCTCACGGTGCACAGCCTGCGCCATGCCTACGCGACCCATCTGCTTGAGCTGGGCGTCGATCTGCGCTCCATCCAGGCCGTGTTGGGCCATCAGCGTCCTGAAACCACGGCACGCTATGCCCATCTCACTGAGGTGAACCGGCAGCAAGCTCAAGATCGGATCAATGAGCTGGTCAGCCATCTGACACTGCGCTGGGAGGACGAGCAATGATCCTCCTCGCTGATTTGATTGATCGCTATAGCAGTGATCTGCTGAGTACCCACGGTGATCAATTGCTTCCAAGTCACCATAAGGCCCTGCAGGCAATGCGCCGTTGCCGAAATCAGCACAGCAAGGTGATGGTGATGGAATGTCATGACTGTAACCGTCACCTTGCTATGCCCCACTCCTGCGGCCATCGCAGTTGTCCCCATTGCCAACAGCATGAGTGTCAGCAGTGGCTAGATCGTCAGAAGGGCAAACTCCTGCAAGTGTCCTACTTCATGGTTACATTTACGATTCCAGCACAACTTAGAAGCCTGATCTGGGCCCATCAACGTGTGGCCTACGACATGCTACTGAAAACAGCCTGGAAGACAATTGACAGCTTCTCAAGGCGCGATCCATCTCTCAAGGGCCGCAGCGGTGCCCATGCGGTGCTGCATACCCACACGCGCGATCTGAACTACCATCCTCACGTCCATTTCATCGTGCCTGGCGGGGCTTTAAATGTAGCCACAAAACAGTGGCGCCAGCGAACGAGTAAGGAGAAGTTCTTATTCCCTGTGCGGGCTCTGGCGCGTGTGTTTCGCGCCAAGTGGTTTGCAGCGATGAAGGTAGCTGGCCTGCAATGTAGTGAAACTCTTCCCGATGACTGGGTGGTACATTGCAAGAAGGTGGGCCGAGGTTGGCAGGCATTAACATACCTTGGACGCTATCTCTATCGTGGCGTATTGCCGGAACAGAACATTCTCTCTGACAAGGATGGAATTGTTAGCTTCTCCTATCGGGACCATAACGGCAAACGCCATGTGCGGAGCCTACCTGGTGGCGACTTCTTGTGGCTCCTGCTCAAACACGTGTTGCCGCGCAGGTTTCGGCGGGTGAGAGACTTCGGTTTATTGCATGCCAACGCCAAAACCCTCATCCAGACGCTGCAGCTGGTCCTGCACATGCCCACACCACCGCCAGTGGTGATCCAGCCAAGGCCAGCGGTGCTCTGCGAACGCTGCGGCAAGCCCATGGCGATCGTGGCTCGCCTACTGGAGCCAGACCACCACAGGCTCTGTTGAATTCGACAGCCGGCCAATCCATATCCATGACTGCCTAGCACCCAAGCCATCACTCAAGGCTGAGATCGTTGCCTTGCAAGCAGCAGCATTGGCCTTGCTTTGCCATGCGATAAATTGCATGCATAAGAACCAAAACCAGGATGAAGATTTCACAGCAGCGATCCAACCCGCAGCAAAAGCGGAAGCACTGTGAAATTGCAGCCGATCTATCTGCCTGCTGAGAGACCCTGATCAATCGCCAGCAAGGGCTTGTCCAACACCGGATAAGATCGCGGCTTCGCGCGATCTATCCTTTTTCGTTAGCCGAGTCCACGCCAGTTTCACTGGGTGTC
>JBIIJS010000087.1:0-10676 GCA_044233605.1 Cyanobium sp.
TTCCGTGCCTCGCTATTGAGCAGTATTCCGTGGCTAACCCAATGACAATGCTCGGTTTTGCCGGGCTTTTTATGTCTGCTCGCCAGCAATCCAGTCACTGATCAGTGCTGCTGATTGGCCTGATCAGAACTGCTGGTTGGCTGCTTCCGCCCAGATCACCCAGCAGCGGTCCATGGTCTTTAAGGTTCGCCGACCCACTCACAGACATCTCAACGATGCCTGCGCCACAGAAGCGCCCCCAGGGCGGCTGCGACGCACTCAGTCAGCACCTGCGCGCCATGGGCCGCATTGCGCTGCTCACTGCTGAAGACGAGATCAACCTGGCCCGGCTGGTGCAGGCTGGCCGCCAGGCCCGCGAGGTGGCCGATGAAATGAAGCTTCGTGCGGGCGGGGTGGAGCCAAGCCTTCAGGCCTGGGCCCTGGAGGTCGGTCTGGGGGTGACCCAGCTGCAGCGCTGCCTGCGCCAGGCCGACCAGGCCCGCAGCCGCATGGTGCTCGCCAACCTGCGCCTGGTGGTGACCATGGCCCGGCGCTACCAGAACCGCCCGATCGAGCTGGAAGACCTGATCCAGGAGGGCACGATCGGCTTGATCCGGGCTGTCGAGCGCTTCGACCCCAGCCGGGGTTACCGCTTTTCCACTTACGCCACCTGGTGGATCCGCGACGGCATCGGCAGTGCCCTCGTGGCCAGGGGGCGTGCCATTCGCTTGCCGGTCACGATGTTCGACCAGCTTCATCGGCTGCGTCAGGCGCAGCAGGCCCTCAGCCACCAGCTGGGCCGCGACCCGAGCCTGGATGAGCTGGCCGCGGCCACCGGCCTCAAGCCCCTCGATATCCGCGAGGCGCTCTTCAGGGCCCAGGAGCCCCTCAGCCTTGATGGCCATCACCACCATGATCAGGAGCTTCGCCTGCTCGACAGCCTGGCCTGTCAGATCAGTCGTCCGCAGGAGCAGGTGGCCTCCACCCTGATGCGTCAGGACATCCAGTGCCTTCTCCACCAGCTGCCGGTGCAGGAAGCTGAACTGCTGCGGCTGCGTTACGGGATCGGGGAGATCGAACCCCTCAGTCTCTGTGCCGCGGCCCGGGAGATGGGAATCACGCGGGATACGGCCCGCGGCCTGGAGCGCCGGGCGACCGCTTCGATCCGCCGACTCTCGAGCGAGTACCTCGATTACCTCGAGGCCTGAGGGGTAATCGATACCCCTTCCCATGGCCGATGTTGCTCTCATCGTGGCAGGAACCGATCCGCCATGCTCAGAGCTGAAAGGCGCGGCAGCGTTCGATGAGTTGGCATCCCCATCTCTGGCATCCCACCACCCAGGTGGCCACCAGCCCGGAGCCTTTGCAGGTGCGTTCCGCCTGTGGCAGCGAGCTGGAGCTGGCCGATGGTTTTCGGCTCATCGATGCGATCAGCAGCTGGTGGGTGACCCTGCACGGCCACGCCGAGCCCACGATCGCCGCCGCCATCGCCCGTCAGGCACAGCAGCTGGAGCAGGTGATCTTTGCCAACTTCAGTCATGCTCCCGCTGAGCAGCTGGCCACCCGGCTCAGCGCCCTTACCGGACTGCAGCGCCTGTTCTTCTCCGACAACGGTTCGACGGCGGTGGAGGTGGCCCTCAAGATCGCCTGGCAGTGGTGGCGCAACCAGGGCAGCGAACGGCAGCGTCTGATCGCCTTTGAGGGTGCTTATCACGGCGACACTTTCGGCGCGATGGCCCTGGGCGATCGCTCGGTGCTGAGCGAGCCCTATGACAATTTGCTGTTCGATGTGGCGCGGGTGGCCTGGCCCCATGGCCATCGGGGTGAGGAGCCGGCTGCGTTGCAGCGGCGCGAGGAGGCGGCCCTGCGGCAGCTGGAGCACGCTCTGGAGTGTCCCACCGCGGCGGTGATCCTCGAACCGCTGATCCAGGGAGCCAGCGGCATGCGGGTGGTGCGGCCTGCCTTCCTACGGGCTGCGGCGGAGCGGGTGCGGGCAGCGGGTGCCCTGCTGATCGCCGATGAGGTGATGACTGGTTTCGGCCGCACGGGGGATCTGTTCGCCTGCCGCCGTGCCGGCATTCAGCCCGACCTGATGGCCCTTTCCAAAGGACTCACCGGCGGTTTCCTGCCGATGGGGGCGACCCTGACCAGCGAACGCCTCTACCAGGGTTTCATCAGTGAGCGGCCCCAGGCAACCTTCTTTCACGGCCACAGCTTCACCGCCAACCCCCTGGGCTGCGCCGCCGCCCTCGCCTCGCTGGATCTGCTGCAGGCCCATCCAGAGCGTTACCAGCAGTTTGAGGCGCGCCACACGCCGCTGCTGGAGGACCTGGCCCGGCATTCGTCGGTGCGACGCCCCCGCTGCCTGGGCACGATGGCGGCTTTCGATGTGGAGGCTGGCGAGGACGGCTATCTCAATCCCGTGGGCAAGTGGATCCAGCGCCGCTGTCTTGCGAAGGGTGTTTACCTGCGGCCGCTGGGTAACGTGGTGTACATGCTGCCGCCGCTCGGCATCAGCGATCAGCAGCTGGAGCGCTGCTACGGCGCTTTGCGGCAGGTGCTCAACGATCTAGGCGAGCGGAGCTGATGCAGACGATGCCTTCCCCTCAGGGGTTGCACCGGGGGCACTGACCGGGGTCGGCCGCCGCGAGCCCATCGCGGCGGGGCCGGGGCTGGCGGTGGCCGCAGGCCTGGCAACCCCACACCTCGGTGGCGGTGAGATCGGTGGGGGTGCCGCACATGCTGCAGGGCAATCCCGGTGCGGTGTCAAGGAGTCCCCAGCCAGGTGCCGAGCAGGCAGGACAGGGGGTGGCCAGCCGGCGCACCAGGGCGACGCCCAGGCGCCGGATCGAGCGCATGCGGGTGGGGTTCCGGTGGGCGCGCATGTCGGTTTCCAGCCACACCCGGCCATGCGGATCGGCGCTGCGGCAGGCCGTCAATGCGGCGCTGAATGTTTCTGGGCTCAACAGGTCGTTGTGCCATGGGCCGGCGTCGGGGTCGGCGGGCCGGGCCAGCACCCCATGGGAGGGGAAGCGCACCCGCCGCAACCAGGAGGCGGGATCCTCGCCGGGCTGCAGCAGCAACTGGGCGTAGTTGGTGCGCCACTCCAGCCGCTGTTCCACCACGGTGAGCCGGCGATCCAGGTCTACGAACACCAGCAGCTCCTGCCCCACGGCCAGCAGGGGCACCGCTGGGTGGGGGCCGAAGCTTGC
Source organism: Cyanobium sp. (assembly GCA_044233605.1). Lineage (GTDB taxonomy): Bacteria > Cyanobacteriota > Cyanobacteriia > PCC-6307 > Cyanobiaceae > Cyanobium. Next base: position 3,192 of record JBIIJS010000087.1, read on the forward strand.
TTCGCTGGCCAGGCCCAGGCTCAGCCCTGAGTGCTCCATGCCCATCAACGCCTTGCGGCGGCAGGTGCGCAGGGCGTCGTCGACTCGTTCCACCTCGCCGCTGAAGGTGCCCAGGGCGTTGGTGTCGCAGGCCACCAGTTCAAGGCTGGCCCCCAGTCCCAGGGTAAAGGGCCGGGCCAGGGCCCTGTCTTTGCTGTGGAGAGTGGTGAGTGCGATGCGCTGGCCCGCATAGGGCATGGCCTCAGGCCGGCTGTTCGGCTGCCTGGGCTTCGCCGGGGCCAGGATCGGGCGGGATCACCAGCCGCAGCAACACAGGAGCCAGGAAGGTGGTGCCGATCACCATCAGCAGGATGGCGGCCTCGAGGGCCGGCGTGAGGATGCCGGCCTGGCTGCCGAGCCCCAGGAAGATCAAGCCCACCTCGCCACGGGGCATCATCCCCAGGCCCACCACCAGCCGGTTGGTGGGTTCCTTGCTGAGGTAGCTCCAGCCGGCGGCCACCTTGCCGGCGATCGCCACCACCAGCAGGAACGCGGCCACGATCAGTCCTTCCCGGTTCGCGGGATCGAAGGGGTTGAGCACCGAGAGGTCCATGCCGGTGCCGATCAGTACGAAGAACACGGTGGCGAACAGGGCCACCAGCGGCTTCACCGCGGCGTCAATGTCGTGGGTGTGCTTGGAGGCGCTGAGAATCAGGCCGGCGGCGAAGGCGCCCAGGGCCGCCTCCAGGCCGATCGCCTGGGCGGCGAAGCAGCAGATGGTGAGCACCAGGAAGCTGGCCACCGCCACATCGCCGGGGGCCTTGAGCCGGTCCACCACCCAGTCGAAGCCGGGTGCGGCCTTGCGGCTGAGCACCAGGGCCACCGCCACGAACGCCACGGCCGCCAGGCAGAGCCTGATCAGCGGCCCGAAGCTGAAGGCGCCGCCGCCCACCACGGCCACCACCACCGCCAGGATCACGATCCCGAGAATGTCGTCGAGTACTGCGGCGCCGATCACGATCTGCCCCTCCTTGCGCTTCAGCCACTTCAGCTCGCCGAACACGCTGGCGGTGATGCCGATCGAGGTGGCCGTCATGGCCGCCCCGGCGAACACGGCCGGAATCAGCGGCATATGGAAGAAGTAGTAGAGCCCAGCGGTGCCCAGGGCAAAGGGCAGCACCACCCCGGCCAACGCCACCGTGCTGGCCTGCACGCCCACCGCCACCAGCTCATCGAGCTCGCTCTCGAGGCCGGTGAGAAACAGCAGGGCGAACAGGCCGATCTGTGAGACGGCCTGGAGGCTGGGGAAGGTTTCGTTGTACACCTCAGCCACGGCCTCTGGGCTGATGCCGGCAAGAGAGCCCACCAGCGCCGTGACACTGGCGCCAAGCTGGGCCTGAGTATCCGGGGGCACGATCAGGTGCAGGCCTGACACGCCGATCAGCACGCCGGCCACCAGTTCGCCCAGGATCGTGGGCAGCTGCAGCCGCACCAGCAGCTCTGCGATGGCGCGCGCCACCAGGAAAATCACCACGAAGCGGCCCACCTGGATCAGGGTTTCGGCCACCTCGAGCTGGTGGGGACTGATCTCCAGGAAAACGAGTGGAGGAAGCATCACGGCCTTCGAAAGGTGGAAGCGGTATAGGCACCTCGATCGGTGGACTGGGGACCCGAGAGTTCAGGAGAAGGGAATCGATCCCCTCCGGGTCCCATGGAAGGGCCCCCCAGTTCTCCGGCAACGTCCCTATGGTTCCGCGCCAACCTTCGCCTGTCGCAATGACCACCTCATCAGTGCCTCCGGGGCGCTCGGGTATGCGGCTGCTGAATCACATCAGCACCAACAACATCAAGGGAGATCTCTTCGGCGGCGTCACCGCTGCGGTGATCGCCCTGCCGATGGCACTCGCCTTCGGTGTGGCCTCCGGAGCCGGCGCCGCTGCCGGGCTCTGGGGGGCGGTGCTGGTGGGCCTGTTCGCCGCCCTGTTTGGCGGCACACCCTCCCTGATTTCCGAGCCCACCGGGCCGATGACGGTGGTGATGACCGCCGTGATCGCCAGCCTTACCGCCGCCGATCCTGAGAACGGCCTGGCCATGGCTTTCACCGTGGTGATGTTGGCGGGTGTGTTCCAGAGCGCCTTCGGCTTCCTGAAGCTGGGCCGCTACATCACCCAGATGCCCTACACGGTGATCTCTGGCTTCATGAGCGGCATCGGCGTCATCCTGATCATCCTGCAGCTGGGCCCCTTCCTCGGTCAGGCCATTCCCAAGGGCGGCGTGATCGGCACCCTCAACGCCCTGCCCCAGCTGATTCAGAACGCACGCCAGCCCGAGGTTGTTCTCGCTCTGATCACCCTGGCCATTCTCTGGTTCACCCCGGGGGCGATCAAGAAAATTGCCCCGCCTCAGTTGATTGCGCTGATTGCTGGCACATTGCTTTCCCTCACCCTGCTCAGCGGTGGAGCTGGGGGAGAGGAGATTCGTCGCATCGGCGAAATCGCCTCGGGCTTTCCCCAGCTGCGCATGCCCTATTTCGAGCTGGGCCTGGTCAGCAGGATGCTGATTGATGCCGCCGTGCTGGGCATGCTCGGCTGCATCGATGCCTTGCTCACCGCAGTGGTGGCCGACAGCATCACCCGCACTGAGCATGATTCCAACAAGGAACTGATCGGCCAGGGCCTCGGCAACATCGCCTCCGGCCTGTTCGGTGGCATCGCCGGTGCTGGTGCCACGATGGGCACGGTGGTGAACATCCAGGCGGGCGGCCGCAGCGCCCTCTCAGGCATCAGTCGGGCCGTGATCCTGATGGTGGTGATCCTGGCCTTCACTGGCGTAGCGGCCCAGATTCCCCAGGCCGTCCTGGCCGGCATCGCTCTGAAGGTAGGTGTCGACATCGTCGACTGGGGCTTCCTCAAGCGAGCCCACCGCATCTCGATCAGCGGCGCCCTGATCATGTACCTGGTGATCGCGCTCACCGTGCTGGTTGATTTGATCGCTGCCGTCGGCATCGGCGTGTTCATCGCCAACATCCTCACCATCGACAAGATGAGCGCCCTGCAGAGCAAGAGCGTCAAGTCGATCAGCACCGGTGATGGTGATCTGCTGCTCCCCGATGAAGAGAAGGCCCTGCTCGATCAGGGCAAGGGCCAGGTGCTGCTGTTCCAGCTCAACGGCGCCATGATCTTCGGGGTAGCGAAGGCGATCGGCCGCGAGCACAACGCGATCGGCGATGTGAGGGCGGTGGTGTTCGATCTCAGCGAGGTGTCTCACCTGGGCGTCACCGCAGCTCTGGCCGTGGAGAACGCCGTGGAGGAAGCAATCGAGAAGGGACGCGAGGTATTTGTGGTGGGCGCCAGTGGCACCACCCAACGCCGGCTCGAGAAACTGGGCCTGTATCAGAAACTGCCGCCCGAGCGCACCAGCCTCAGCCGCCGCGATGCCCTGGAGCTGGCGGTGGCCTCTCTGGCCTGAGCGCAGCCGACTGAACGGATCAGTAATCCACACCCCGCTTCAGATCAACGCCCCGCTCGGCGTAGTGCTTGTGGCACACCATCTCGGAGTGCACGGAGGCCAGGTCGAAGTAGGCGGGGCGACTCTTGCAGCGGCCGGTGATGATCACTTCGGTTTCGGCCGGCTTGCGCAGCAGGGTCTGCACGATCGGCTCAACCGGCAAAAGCTCCAGATCCACGGTGGGATTGAGCTCATCGAGAATCACGGTCTTGTAAAGGCCGCTGGCGATGGCGGCGCGGGCGATCTCCCAGGCCCGCTCCGCTTCCACGTAGTCGATCGGCTGCTGCTGGCCTCGCCAGACGATTGCGTCGCGGCCGGAGCGCAGGTGATCCACCAGATGGGGGTAGCTCTCACGCAGGGCGGCGATCGCCGCATCCTCGGTGTAGCCGCTGCCTCCCTTGAGCCACTGCAGGATCAACACCCGATGGCTCTTGTCCTGGCTGATGCCGCGGCCGATGGCCTGCAGGCCCTTGCCCAGGGCGCTGGTGCTCTTGCCCTTGCCGTCGCCGGTGTAGATCTCGACCCCGTCGAGCCCGCTCTCTCCGCCACCGCCCGCCTGGCTGGAGTCAAGGCGACGGTGGGCGCGCATCTCGGAATGCAGGTCGGCGAGCTGCACCAGCTCCGGCGGCGCGCCCCGGCCGGTGCAGATGATTTCCATGCCGGACGGTTTGGCGGCCAGGGTGCGGCACACCTCGTCGGAGTCGAGCAGGCCTAGGTTGAGCACAGGGTTGAGCTCGTCGAGCACCACCACGGAATAGAGGTTGCTGGCGATTGCGCCGCGGGCGATGTCCCAGCCGCGCTGGGCTTCCTGATGGTCGAAGCGGCTGGCTTCCTCGGCGGTGAAGAAGTCGCCGCGGCCGGTACGCACCTGGTCGATCAGATGCGGGAAGCCCTGTTGAAGCGCCTCGATCGCCGCGTCCTCGTCGTAAGAGCGCCCAGGCCCCTTGAGGAAGCGGAGCAGCAGCACGCGGGTGCGCTTCTGCTCGCAGATGCCCAGGCCGATCGTGCGCAGCACCACCCCCAGGGCGGCCTGGCTCTTGCCCTTGCCGTCTCCGTCGTAGACGTGCAGCTGGCCATGGGCGCGCTCGTCGCTGCCAGCGGCGGTGCGGATGCCGATCCCGCGACCGGTGCCCCGCTGCGGCGTCTGGGTGCTGCTGGGCGGAGTCATCGCTCGGGTGGGAGGATCTGGATGCTACCGAGCGCCATCCGCCGGGGCCGCCGTCAGCATTCCCCTGCAGCCACATCGGCCCTTGGCCTTGCCAGGATCATCGTCATGGATGCAGCCCTGACCCTGCTGGAAGAGTTGCCCCCTCCCCTGGTCGAGGCACTGGCCCGGGTGCGGCGGCGTCTCGACGGGCTCGAGCGGGTGGTGGTGGCGTATTCCGGTGGGGTCGACAGTGCCCTGGTGGCGGCCCTCGCGGTGGAGCGGTTGGGTGCGGGTGCCCTGGCGATCACCGGAGTCTCGCCCGCCCTGGCGCCCCATCTGCGCCGGGAGGCCCGGGAGCAGGCCCTCTGGCTGGGGCTTCGGCATCGGGAGTTGCCCACCTCCGAGCTCGACGATCCTGCCTACAGCGCCAACCCCGAAGACCGCTGCTACGCATGCAAGCGGGAACTGCATGGCCTGCTTGGTCCGATCGCTGCCGCCGCCGGCGATGCCCAGGTGGTGGATGGCGTGAATCTCGATGATCTCGGCGATCACCGTCCCGGGCTGCGGGCCGCCGGCGAGTACGGGGTGGTGTCTCCACTGGCGGAGGCCGGCATCGACAAGGCGGGGGTGCGACAGATCTCGCGGGCCCTCGCTCTTCCCTGGTGGGACAAGCCGGCCCAGCCCTGCCTGGCCTCCCGTTTCCCCTACGGCGAGCCGATCAGCGCCGGGCGGCTGCAGCGGGTGGCAGCGGCCGAACAATGGTTGCGCCAGCAGGGATTTGTTGACCTGCGGGTGCGCAGCCAGGGGGAAACGGCTCGGATCGAACTGCCTGCCATTCTCCTGGGGGAGGCCCTGGCACGTCTTTGCGACGGCAGCCTCCGCCACGACCTGGTGGAGGCATTTCTGGCGCTCGGTTTTCAGGCCGTTGCCCTCGATCTCGAAGGTCTGGTGAGCGGCAAGCTCAACCGGGCCCTCCGTGACAGCTGAGCTCGTGGAGCCGCCCTCCTTCAGTTGGCTCTGAGGGGTGCCATCTGGCTGGGCTCCCGTTCACTGCCGCCAAGACTGGCGGGCGTTTCGCGCCGGAAGCTGGTGAGCTTGTGGCGCCCGGCGCCGAGCTCCTCCCAGAGGATGCGGCAGGCCGTCTCCGGCATGGTGTGGTCGCCGCAAGTGAATACATCCACCGCCGCATAGCCCGATTCGGGCCAGGTGTGGATCGAGATGTGGGATTCGGCCAGCAGGGCCAGGCCCGTCACGCCCTGGGGTTCGAAGCGGTGGGTGATGAGATTGAGCAGGGTGGCACCGGCACGTTTTGCTGCGGTGGTGATGGTGTCCCTGAGGAAAGCTTCGTCGTCGAGCCTGGCGCTGTCGCAGTCGTAGAGCTCGAGGATGCAGTGTTTACCTACCGCGTCGGTGGTGGGGCTGGCGGGGGAGTGGGAATCTCGGACGCTTCCGGTCCATCCCGGGTTGGGGTGGAGGCAGGACAGGCTCTGGTTCATTGAATCCAGGAAAGGAACGCTCACCATACGGGATGGGAAGCGGGGCGAGGGCGGTTGATCGGTCGGCGCCGGCTCAGGTACCGGCTCAGCCGGCCACCAGGCTCCCCCCTTCCATCCGCACCACCTGGGCGGCGCTGCGCCAGCCGCCGCTGAAGGCCTCCAGGTGGGTGGCGCTCACCAGGCACTGGTGCCCCTCCCCCACGGCCGCCAGCAGCTGTTGCTGGCGACTCGGATCCAGCTCGGCTAGCACGTCGTCGAGCAGCAGCAGCGGCGGTTGCCCCACCACCTGGCCCACCAACTCCAATTCCGCTAGCTTCAGGGAGAGTACCAGTGTGCGCTGCTGCCCGGCGGAGCCGTAGCGCCGCGCCGGGCGTTGCGCCAGCAGAAGATCGATCTCATCGCGTTGTGGCCCCACCTGGCAAGAGCCGAGGCGCTGCTCCTCGCTTCGCTGGCGCCGCAGTTGTTCGGTCAGGGCCAGCAGCCAGGCTTCCTCGGCATCCTCCTGGCCCGGATCCAGTGCGGTGCCGCTGCGGTACTGCAGGGCCAGGACCTCACCGCCGCCGCCGAGGCGCTCCTGCCAGCGCACCGCCAGGGGCTCGAGCCGCCGCAGCGCCCGGTGGCGGCGGCGGTGCAGCCGGGTGCCGATCAGAACCATCTGCTGGTCGAAGGCATCAAGCAGGTCGTCGCGCTGCGCCACCGCCAGGCCGCGGCGCAGCAGCTGACTGCGCTGGCGCAGCAGGCGCCCGTAGCGGCTCAGCAGGGCCGCGTAGGGCGGCTCCAGCTGCAGCACCACCCGGTCGAGCCACTGGCGCCGCTGGGCCGGTTCGCCGCGCACCAGATCAAGGTCGAGGGAACTGAATCCCACACAGCGCAGAGCGCCGATCAGATCCAGGTGCCGCTCCAGGGGCTTGCCGTTCCGCACCGCCAGACGGCCGCCGCTGCGTCGCAGCTGCAGCTCCCAGGTGTCACCCTCGTCGCTTTCGGCCCGGAGGCGGCTGCCGGGTTCGCCGTGGCGGATCAGATCGCGGTCGCTGCTGCAGCGGTGTGATCGCAGGCTGGTGAGCAGCTCCACAGCCTCGAGCAGGTTGGATTTGCCCTCGCCGTTGCGGCCGATCACCAGCAGTCTCGGCTCCGTCAACTCCAGCGCCAGGCCGGCGATGTTGCGGAAATGCAGCAGCTCCAGGCGATGCAGCCGGATGGGTCTGGGGCGGTCAACCGCTAAGGTAAGCCCATCAGGACCACGGAATTGCTACGGGTGATCGTGGTGAGTACCGCTCCTGATGATGGGCATGTAGCTCAGTTGGATAGAGCATCAGATTCCGGTTCTGAGTGTCGGGGGTTCGAGTCCCTCCATGC
>JBIIJS010000088.1:0-10483 GCA_044233605.1 Cyanobium sp.
CGCCAGAGACTGCACCTTTTGCGCTGCCAGCACAGGCCGCCGCTGCCGCACTCGCCACCGCGGCTCAACCTGGCTAGTCCCACCGCTATGGCTGCGCCGGGCCAGGGGCGATCCGCCGGCGATCGGATACAGCGTGATCTTGAGCCCCAGACACCCCTCACGGAAGTGCCGGGCATCGGGCCGAAGATCGCTGCCCAGCTGGCTGGCCTGGGGCTGTTGGTGGTGCGGGACCTGCTGCAGCACTACCCCCGCGATTATCTCGACTACGCCAACCTGGTGCGCATCGGCGAGCTGGTGCCCGGGGCCACCGCCACGATCGTGGCCCGCATCCGCCACAGCCATGCCTTCGCCAGCCCGCGCAACCCCAATCTCTCGATCCACGAGCTGCATGTGCAGGATGTCACCGGCCGCTTGCGGGTGTCGCGCTTTCTGGCCGGTCGCCGCTTCTCCTCCCCGGGCTGGCTGAAGCAGCAGCAGCGCCAGTTCCCCGCCGGTGCCACGGTGGCCGTGAGCGGCCTGGTGCGGGAGACCCCCTACGGCCCCGCCTTCCGCGATCCTCTGATCGAGGTGCTTGAGGGACCGGCCGCGCCGGTGCGTTCCGAGCAGATCGGCCGGATCGTGCCCGTCTACGCCCTCACCGAGGGCCTGAGCGCCGATCGCCTGCGCCGCTGCCTGGCAACCGTGCTTCCCCTGGTGCGTCACTGGAGCGACCCGCTGAGTGAGGAGCTGCGGCGGGAGTTTGCCTTGCCACCGCTCGCGGATGCCCGCGCGGGCATCCACCAGCCGCTGAACCGCGACCACCTACAGGCCAGCCGGCGGCGGCTGGTGTTTGACGAGTTGTTCCTGCTGCAGCTTGCCCTCGGCCTGCGCCGCCAGGCCCTGCGCAGCCGTCCCGCGCCGATGCTGCAGTTGCCTGCCGGCGCCGACGATCTGGTGGCGCGGCTGCTGGAGCTTCTGCCCTTCCCCTTCACCGCGGCCCAGACCAGGGTCCTGGCGGAGATCCGTGCCGACATGGCCCGCGAGCAACCGATGGCACGCCTGTTGCAGGGCGATGTGGGCAGCGGCAAGACGGTGGTGGCCCTTGCGGCCCTGCTGGGCGCTGTGCAGGCGGGCTGTCAGGGTGCTTTGATGGCGCCCACCGAGGTGCTGGCGGAGCAACACCTGCAGCGTCTGGCTGGCTGGCTGCCGCAGCTGCATGTGAGCTTCGATCTGCTAACCGGCTCGACGCCGGCTCGGCGGCGGCGCCGGATGCTTGATGATCTCGTCAACGGACAGCTGCAGTTGCTGGTGGGCACCCATGCCCTGCTGGAAGATCCAGTTCAGTTCGCTCGCCTCGGCCTGGTGGTGGTGGATGAACAGCACCGCTTCGGGGTGCGGCAACGCAACCGGCTTCTCGCCAAGGGTCTGCAGCCCCATCTGCTCACCATGACGGCGACGCCGATCCCCCGCACCCTCGCTCTCTCCCTCCATGGCGACCTCGATGTGAGCCAGATCGATGAATTGCCGCCCGGTCGCACACCGGTGCGCACCAGCCTGCTCAGCGGCGGCGAGCGAGGGCGGGCCTGGAGCCTGATCCGTGACGAGGTGGCACGCGGCCAGCGGGCCTACGTGGTGCTGCCTCTGGTGGAGGAATCGGAGAAGTTGGATCTGCGCTCGGCGGTGGAGGTGCACCGCCACCTGGCCGCAGAGGTGTTCACTGACCTGCGGGTCGGGCTGCTGCATGGGCGCCTCTCCAGCGAGGCGAAGCAGTCGGTGATCGCTGCCTTCGCCTGTGGCGAGTGCCAGGTGCTGGTTTCCACCACGGTGGTGGAGGTGGGGGTGGATGTGCCGGAGGCCAGCGTGATGGTGGTCGACCATGCCGAGCGTTTCGGCCTGTCCCAGCTGCACCAGCTCCGGGGCAGGGTCGGGCGTGGTGCGGCGGCCTCCCACTGCCTGCTGGTGCAGGATGGTGGCGGCGCCGTCGCCCGCCAGAGACTGGAGGTGCTGGTGCAGAGCAACGACGGCTTCGAAATTGCCGAAATGGACCTGCGCCTGCGCGGACCCGGCCAGGTGCTCGGCACTCGCCAGTCGGGCTTACCGGATCTTGCCTTGGCCAGCCTCAGTGATGACGGTGCGGTGATGGTGCAGGCCCGCTCTCTGGCCTGGCGCCTGCTTGAGCAGGATCCAACCCTGCAGACTCAGCCATCGCTGCGCCACGCCCTTGAGGAGCGTCGTCAGCGCCTCCTCGAGGCGGCGCAGTTGAATTGAGCCCGAACCATCCTTCCGGCCCGGATCGATTCCATGCCCCTGCGTCCCTGGAGCCCGATCCCGATTCGCGATCACAGCGAGCCGCTCGAGGATCTACCGCCCATGCTGCTGCGTCTCGAACCCCATCCATACCAGGCCCTCGGGGCTCCGTATGGCGCCGGCGGTTCGCCCTTTCGATTGCGGCGCGGTGTGATCGAGCGCCTGCTGGCCGCCCAGGCTGATCTGCAACGGCGGAATCCGTCTCTGCAGCTGGCCATTTTTGATGCCTGGCGGCCGCTCGAAGTGCAGCGCTTCATGGTGCGCCACGCCCTCGAGGATGAATGCCGGCAACGCGGCCTCAACCCCGATCATCCGTGCGCCGAACTGGAGGAGGTACGGTTGCTGGTGGGTCGATTCTGGGCGCCTCCGAGCGACGATCCCACTACACCGCCACCCCACAGCACCGGGGCCGCCGTCGACCTCACCCTGGCGGACGGCGACGATCGGCCTCTGGCGATGGGGGGGGAGATCGATGCGCTGGGGCCGGTCTCCGAACCCGACCACTACGCCGCCAGGGCGAAGGAGCAGCCCCGATCCGAGGCCGCTCTCTGGCATGGGCGGCGGCTGCTACTGCGCGACTGCCTGGCGGATGCCGGCTTTGCCCAGCATCCCCATGAATGGTGGCACTTCAGCCACGGCGATCAACTATGGGCCTGGCGCACGGGCGCCGGCGCGGCCCGTTATGGCCGCTGTTCCGATGACGACTGCGGGGTTGGCGGAAGGCCCAGCCGTTCCTCCATGCCCCGGGCCTGAGCGGGCGTCAACAGGCCCCGCTCCTGACAGCGTCGCAGGCTTGCCCGCAGCATCTCGGCCTGCACCTGTCGCAACCGGTTGAGCACGGCTTCGCTCTGATCGGCCCAGGGCAGCAGCTGACTCCGGTGGGCCCCCTCCAGCTCTTCCGGCCTGCAGGTGACGGCGTCGGGGTCGTAAAGCTGGGTGCGCGGCGGCGGTGGCTGGGGCCGGCTCGGCTGGGCTTCGGCCCGGATCGGTAGGAACGGGCCGATGAGCAAGCCGACGGCGATCAACGGATGAATCCGCTCGGGCACAGCGCGATGCGGGCGCCCCATCAGGTGGCGCCGAGCAACGCCAGCACCCGCTCCTCGCCGAGCCGATGCACGAAGTCTCCGAAGCTGCTGCGCACGCTTCCTTCGCTTTTCCAGGCGCTCAGCAGGGGACGCAGGGTGGTCTCCAGCTGGTCGAGCGGCATGCGTTCAAGGTAGGGACGGGCTAGGCGGGTAAGACCAGGTGTGCCGCCCAGCCAGAGCTGGTATTGATCCACGCCGCTGCCCACCAGGCCCAGCTCGGCCATGTACGGCCGCGCGCAGCCATTGGGGCACCCGGTCATGCGCACCAGCATCGGTTTCTCGATGGCCAGCTCGTGCAGCAGCGCCGTGACCCGCTCCAGTACCGCCGGCAGCACCCGCTCCGATTCGGTGATCGCCAGGCCGCAGGTGGGCAGGGCAGGGCAGGCGATCGCATGACGCTCGAGCAGCGGCGGTGCGTCGGGCTGGTCCCAGCCGAGGTCCGCGAGGGCCTGGCGCACGCCGGCACGCTGCACACTGCCGATATTGCACAGCAGCAGATCCTGGTTGGGAGTGACGCGCAGCTCAAGCTTGAAGGTGTTCACCAGATGCCGCAGGCCCGCCTTGCGCTCCCCCTCGAGGCGCCCGCAGAGCAGCGGCAGGCCGACGAACCAGAGTCCCCGCTCCTGGCGGTGCCAGCCGAGGTAATCGCGCAGACGGGGAGCAGGCTCATGACGCAGCGGCCGGATCGGGTGGGGGAAGTAGCTGGCCAGCTCGTCGCGGAACCAGTCGATACCGCGGTCATGGATCAGATATTTCATGCGGGCGTGGCGCCGCTGTTGGCGATCGCCGTGGTCGCGCTGAAGGGCGGCGATCGCCTGTACCAGATCCAGCACCTGGTCGAAGGCCACGTAACCGAGCGGATCGGCGATGCGCGCGAAGGTTTCGTCCTTGTTGTGGGTGCGCCCCATGCCCCCTCCCACATGCACATTGCAGCCCAAGGGCCTGCCCTCCCGGTCGCTGAACAGCACCAGACCGATGTCGTTGGTGAGCAGATCCACCGAGTTGTCACCAGGAACGGTGACGGCGATCTTGAACTTGCGTGGCAGATAGGTGCTGCCGTAGAGGGGTTCGGCGGCATCACCGCTGTACATCCGGCCCTCCACCTGGCGGGAGCGGGCTTTCTGCACCGCCCGGCTGGGTCTGATGCGGTAGGAGAGATCGCCGTCGACCCAGAGGTCGAGATAGGAGCCTTCTGCTGCCTGCGGGGCGAGCAGATCGGCGAGGTCGTCGGCCAGTTGCCGGGCAGCCGGATAGCCCTCACCGGCGAAGGGTGCCGCCGGGGCCATCACGTTGCGGTTGATGTCACCGCAAGCCGAGAGGGTGGAGCCGAGCGAGCGCACGATTGTGCCGATCACCTCGCGCAGATCGCTCTTGGCGACGCCATGCATCTGGAACGCCTGGCGGGTGGTGGCGCGCAGGGTGCCGTTGCCGAAGCGATCGGCCAGATCGTCGAGGGCCAGGAACAGGGAGGCGGGGATGCGTCCGCCGGGGCTGCGCAGCCTCAGCATCATCTGCCAGTCCTTTTCCTGGCCCTTGCGCCGGTTGTCGCGTTCGTCCTGCTGGTAGCTGCCGTGGAACTTGAGGATCGAGACGCCGTTCTGGCTGAAATGGGTGCGCAGCGGCCCCTCCTCCGAACTCAGTTCGCCCAGCAGCGGATCCCGCAGATGGCCGCTTTCGAGTTTGAGGGTTTCCGCGGCGGTTCGCTGCTGCGTCTCCGGAGCGACTGGGGAGCTGCTGTTACGGGCCCTGGAGGGAGACATCCGCGGCCTTGGATCATCGGCCCCTGGAAGCTAGCGAACGGACGGGGGAGGAACGGCCATCCGGTCACCTATCCCATGGTTCCATAAAGTCGCCGTCTGAGCCTGGGCAGCGATGGCCACCTTCCTTCTCGAGATCGGCACGGAGGAACTGCCCGCCGATTTCGCCCGTCTGGCCCTGCCTCAGCTGGAGGCGGCGGTGGAGGCGGATCTCCTGCGCAGCAGGATTCGCCACGGCAGGGTGGGCGCTACCGGCACCCCGCGGCGGTTGGCGCTGAGCATCGACGATCTGGCCCTTCAGCAGGCCGACCTGGCTGAGGAGCGCAAGGGTCCACCGGCTGCCCAGGCCTTCCGTGATGGCCAGCCAACGTCGGCAGCGATCGGCTTCGCCCGCCGCTGCGGTGTGACGCCGGAGCAGCTGGAGGTGCGCGACAGCGGCAAGGGATCGTTCGTGTTCGCCCGCACGATCGAGCGGGGCCGGCCGACTGCCGAGCTGTTGGCCGATCTGATTCCCGGCTGGATCTGGAGCCTGCAGGGGCGTCGCTTCATGCGCTGGGGCGTGGGGGAGAGTCGCTTCAGTCGCCCGGTGCGCTGGCTGGTCGCCTTGCTTGATGCCGAGGTGATCGAGCTGGAACTGCCCGATTGCGATCCGCCGATCCGCAGCGGTCGGCTCAGCCGTGGCCATCGTCTGCAGCCTGAGCCGGTGGCGATCGCCGACGCCGGTGTTTATGCCGCCACCCTTGCCGCCCTCGACGTGCAGGTGGAGCGCGACATCCGCACCACCTGGATCCGGGAACGTCTCGCGCAGGCAGCAGTGGAGGCCGGCGCCCAGCTGGATCTGCCGACTGAGCTGCTTGAGGAGCTGGTTGATCTGGTCGAGTCGCCGGAACTGATCGAAGGGACGATCGATGCGCGCTTTCTGGCGCTGCCGCCCGAGGTGCTGAGCACGGTGATGCGGTCACACCAGCGCTACGTGCCCATGGTTCGCCCCGATGCGCCGGAGGATCCGCTCGCTCTGGAGGCGAGTGCCACGCTGCTGCCCCGTTTCCTTTGCATCGCCAATGGACGGCCCGCTGCCGCCGACACGATCCGCAGAGGCAATGAGCGGGTGTTGCGCGCCCGCCTGGCCGATGCCGAATTCTTCCTGCAGGCCGATCGTGCCATGCCGAGTATCGATCGCCGTGATCAGCTTGATCGTGTCACCTTCGCCGAGGGGCTCGGCAGCCTGCGTGATCGTTGCGAGAGAATCGAATGGCTCACCGATGTGCTCCTCGACAGCTTGGCACTGGAGGGGTCGCTCGCCTCAGATGCCCGAAGGGCGGCCCACCTTTGTAAGCACGATCTCGTCAGCCAGATGGTGGGCGAATTTCCCGAGCTGCAGGGCGTGATCGGCGGCAAGTATCTGCTGGTTGAGGGCGAAAGCCGTGGCGTCGCCCTTGCCGTGCTGGAGCATTATCTGCCGCGTGGCGCCGGCGATGCGCTGCCGGGCAGCGATGCCGGAGCTGTCGTGGCCTTGGCTGAGCGTCTGGAACTGCTGCTCAGCATCTGGTCGAAGGGGGAGCGTCCCAGCGGTTCCTCTGATCCCTATGCGCTGCGGCGTGCCGGCAATGGCCTGCTGCAGATTCTCTGGGAACGGGGTTGGTCCATCGACCTGCCGGCTCTGCTGAGGCGCGCAGGGGGCCATTGGAGCGTATTGCTTCCTCACTTCCGGATCGGGGCCGAAGCCCTGGCTGCAGAGCTGGCTGATTTCCTACGCCAGCGCCTGATCAGCCTGCTGGAGGAGGCGGATCTCGATGCCGATCTGGTGCAGGCCGTGGCCGGCGAAGGACTGCCGCTCGATCGGGTGCTTCGCGATCCGGCGGATGCGCTCCGCCGGGTCCGCCTGCTGGCGGACCTGCGACGCGACGGCGAGCTCCCTGCCCTGCAGGCAGTGGTGCAGCGCGCTTCTCGACTGGCTTCGCGAGGCGACCTCGACCCCGCCGTGCTTTCGCCCACCGCCGTTGTGGATGCGGCCCTGTTCAGCTCAGCGGCGGAGCGAGCGATGCTCACCGTGCTGGAGAACCTCGAACCGATCGCCGCCGCCGTACCGGTGCCCTACGGCGAACTGGCCCGGCAGTTGGCGAAGAGTGCATCCACCCTCTCGGCTTTCTTCGACGGCGAACAGAGCGTGCTGGTGATGGCCGAGGATCCGGCCGTACGACGAAACCGCCTCAACCTGCTGGCGGTTCTGCGGAACCAGGCCTCCCGGCTGGCCGATTTCGATCGGATCAGCGGCGGCTGAGCCGACTGCAGCGATCCACCCGGTCGGTCACTCGCTTCACTTGCCGGCCATGGCCGGTTCGCGCTGTTCGCTGCTGCCTGACCCGATAGGGCTCCGGTTCGACCCGGGTGCTGCCTGCCCAGCCGCCGCGCCGGCTGGCATACGAATGCCACCCTTGATTGTGGATACTGCGAGCATCCGCTGTGTTTCCTCCTCGCTGCGTACGGCGCTGGGCACAGGACGATAGGAGGAGGGGGCTAGTGCCTGGCCGCGCAGCACCGAGCCAAGGGTCTTGAAGGTGAGCTTGAGTTGCTGCCAGGGATTCATCGCCACCACCCGCTTGTAGAGGTAACTGTCAAAGGTGAGGCGCTGCACGTCGTGGTCGTCGCACATCTCCACGAAGGCTTCGCGAGCGGCGTCGTTGCTGTAGAAAATATTTTGGAGAATTTCCAGCACCTTGTAGGTGGCACCGTATTTGCGGTCCCACTTCTTCAGATACATCTTCAGATCCTGCTCGCTGGGGATGCGGCTACCAGAGGCGCTTGCGGCCACGATCTCCTCGGCACACATCCGACCGCTCTTGGCGGCGAAGTAGATGCCTTCACCGGAGCTCTTCGTCACATAGCCAGCAGCATCGCCGACGAGCGCCATGCGGCCCACCACCCGCCGGGGGCGGGGATGTTCGGGGATCGGATGGGCTTCCACCTTGATCACCACGCCATTCACCAGACGCTTGGCCGCCCTTTCGCGGATGCCCTGCTGCAGCGACTTGATCAGGGATTGATTTTTCTGCATCGTGCCGGTTCCCACCGCCACATGGTCGTATTTTGGAAATACCCAGGCGTAGAAGTCGGGCGATACGTCGGTGCCGACGTACATTTCAGCCAGATCCTCGTAGTAAGCCATCTCCTCCTTCGGAAGACGAATGCGCTCCTGGAAGGCAATGGCAACATTATAATCGCCGGCGTCCATGGCTTTGGCAACGCGACTGTTGGCACCATCGGCGCCGATGATGACATCTACCTCGAGGGCTTTAGCATCACCCGTGGCTTCACCGCTTGAGTAATCGGCATAATGCAGGGTGTAGGGACCCTGACGATCGTTTCCAGTATCGATCTTCTGGACCAATCCATTGATCAGATGGGCGCCAAGATCTGCGGCCCGGTTGCGCAGAAACGAATCCAGCACCTCACGTCGACACATGCCGATGTATTCGTTCTGATTATCAAGATGGATGTCCACCTCCCGGTTGGATGGGGAGATCATGCGCATGTTGCGCACTTTACGATCGATGATGTGCTCGGGCAAGTCGAATTCATTGACCATGCACAGAGGAATGGCACCACCGCATGGCTTGGCATTGTCGAGCTTGCGCTCAAACAGCCAGGTCTGGATGCCGGCTCTGGCGAGCACTTCGGCAGCACAGGAACCGCTCGGGCCACCGCCGACGACCGCGACTCGCAACATCTTGAAACCTGCTCCAGCCAAAGGGATTTGATCGGAAGCTAACACCGCTGAGCGGGGCGCCGACGAGCTTTTCGCAGCCTGGCATGCGGCCGCCCGCGACTGGCCGCTTCGGCGGGCGCCCGTAGCATCGGCAGGCCCGGCGGCCATTCGTCGCCCTTGTCCTTCCCTTACTTCCTTTTCAGGTGTCCCCTCGGGCTCCACGCACAGGTCGCGTCGGCCGGCACGACGACATCCCTCTGGCGCGCCGCAGCCAGCCCGTCGCAGCGTCGCGGCTGGCTCCTCGTGGGGTGATCGGATGGCTGTGGCGTCTCTCCGTTCTGGGGGGGGCATCGGTGGCTCTGCTTGCGGTCGTGCTCCTTTCTCCCCTGCGCAGCAGACTGGCACCGCCACCGGTGGCGGGACTTTCCGCACGGTTGAGTTCCGATGGGCGCCTGCTCGGTCACTTCCCCTATCCGGAGGCACCTGCCACCAGCCTGGTGGCGATCGCACCCGGTATGGAGCTGCGCAGCGAGGCGGCCAGGGATCTGCTGGCGATGCAGCGGGCGGCGGCCATCGATGGTGTGGATCTGCGGGTGATCAGTGCCTTCCGCAGCGTGGCGCTGCAGAACGGTCTGTTCTTTGATGTGAAGGCGGAACGCAACCAGAGTCCTCGCAGCCGGGCCAAGGTGAGTGCACCACCGGGGTTCTCCGAGCACAGCACCGGCTACGCCGTGGATCTCGGTGACGCCCGCCAGCCCGACACCGACCTTTCTGAAAGCTTCGAGCAGACGGCGGCCTATCGCTGGCTTGCTGCCAATGCCAACCGTCACCACTTCAGTCTCTCGTTTCCCAGGGACAATCCGCAGGGTGTGAGCTACGAGCCCTGGCACTGGCGCTACGAGGGCTCCGCCGAAGCACTGAAGATGTTCGAGCCTGCCCAGAGGCTTACAGAACGCTGAAGAGGCGCTGACGGACAGGGGCACATCAGCGTCTAGAATCAAGAATCACTTCAGATTCTCTGGCCCACCGGCCGAGGCCTGGAGCCGGCCCCAAGGCCGGGGGCTTGGCAGCCCAACCACCCCATCATCACCAGCAGGACAGCGATTTCATGAGCGGCGAGCACAAGGGCGTCAAGATCCGCAACATTGCGATCATCGCCCACGTCGACCACGGCAAAACCACTTTGGTGGACGCGCTGCTCAGCCAGTCGGGCATCTTTCGCGACAATGAAGCGGTGCCCACCTGCATTCTTGATTCCAACGATCTTGAGCGGGAGCGTGGAATCACAATCCTCTCCAAGAATACTGCTGTTGATTACAACGACGTACGCATCAACATCGTTGACACTCCGGGTCACGCCGATTTCGGTGGAGAAGTGGAGCGGGTGCTCGGCATGGTCGATGGCTGCCTGTTGATCGTCGACGCCAACGAAGGCCCGATGCCCCAGACCCGTTTTGTCCTGAAGAAGGCGTTGGAGAAAGGTCTGCGGCCGATCGTTTTCGTTAACAAGATTGATCGTGCCCGCGTCGATCCCGAACAGGCGGTCGACAAGGTCCTCGATCTGTTCCTCGAGCTCGGAGCCGACGACGACCAGTGTGACTTCCCCTACCTCTTCGGCAGCGGCATGGGCGGCTACGCCAAGCCCGACA
>JBIIJS010000281.1:0-2565 GCA_044233605.1 Cyanobium sp.
CGGCCCTGCGCGCCTTGCTGGTGCCGCCGGCCGCGGTGATGGCCCGCTGCCGCGACCTTCCGCCCCTGGCCGCGGCGGAGCGCACGGCCCTGCAGCAGCTGTGGGATGCGAGCGCTCCCTAGCCCCAGAGCCGCCGTCGCGGCGGCGCCGCCAGTCGCCGGTGGGTATCGGCCAGCAGGTCGGGGATCGGCAGTTCATGGGGGCAGCGGGGCAGACAGGCGCCGCAGCTCCGGCAGGAGTCGGCGTTGATCTGCTCCCACCAGTGGCCGGCGCGGCCGATCAGGCTGTAGCGCTCGCTGGCGAAGGCGTCCATGCCGTGGCCCACCGCCAGGTTGCGCAGGCGCAGCAGGGCGGGAATCGGCACCTCGCTCGGACAGGGCAGGCAGGCGCGGCACTGGCCGCAGCGCTCCGCTCCCAGCCGCTGGCGTCCCGCCGCCTCCAGCTGCGCGAGAGCTTCCGTCTCCGCCGGGTCGAGGGGGCTGTCCGCCCTTGCCAGTCGCCCGGCCATGGCCAGATCGGCGGGGTGCGCCGCCCCCAGGGTGAGGGTGCTGATCCCCTGGGCCAGCAGCCAGCGGTAGGCCAGCTCCAGGGGTGCGAACGGGGCGCAGTCGGCCAGCAGCTGCGCCGGTGGGTCGTAGAGACGACCGCCCTTGTCGGCCGGGGAGATTGCCATCACGCCGATGCCTGCCGCCAGGGCAGCGCGAGCCAGGGGCAGCCGCTCCGGATCGAACAGGTGCAGGTGCAGGCTGCAGAAGTCGAAGCTGCCCCGCTCCAGCGCCGTTTCGATCAGGCCACTGCTGCCGTGGCTGGAGAAGCCCGTCTGCCCCACCAGCCCCTCACCCACTGCCCAGGCCAGCAGCTCCGCTCCGGCTCCGGTCAGGCTCCAGGCCAGGTGATCGGCCGTGTTCAGCCCGTGTACGGCCAGGTTGTCGAGCCGCGCCGTACCCAGCCGCTCCAGGCAGGCCCGCAGCTGCTCGCGGCCCGTGGCCGGCTCGAGCCCGGGCAGCAGCTTGGAGGTGAGCACCAACGAAGCGCGGGCCTGCGGATCGCGCCTCTCCAGCTCCGCCAGGGCATTGCCCAGGAAGCGCTCGGCCGGCCCGTAGGCAGGCGCCGTCTCCACGTGGTTGATGCCCGCCGCCAGGGCCGCCTCCAGCACCGCGGCCATCGCCGCCGGGCTTTGCAGGGCCCGCATCGTGCCGAGGGTGAACAGGGAAATGGGCCGGCCGCGGCCGAACGGGCGCCGGGCGGGGGGGCTCCCCGTCCCGGACGGCTCAGCCGGCCGGCGGGTCACCACTGTCGGAAGGAGGGGTCTGGGGCCCACTGCCGGGTTCACCCGCTTCCGGTTCTTCGCCAGGCTCGCCCACCATCCCTTCCGTACCGGTGGCTTCCGGCTGTGCCTCGCGCAGGTGACGGATCAGCTCGGCCGGGCTGGTGCGATCCAGGAAACGGCGGAAATCCTCCTTCTCCTCCTCATCGGCCTCGGCGTCGACCGGGATCGAGGCATCAGCCACCACCTCCTCCAGCATCCAGATGCTGCTGTCGGTGCGCAGGGCCAGGGCGATCGCATCGCTGGGACGGGCATCGAGCTCGCAGCTCTCTCCATCGGCGCGGCTGATCTTGAGGACGGCGCGGAAGGTGTTGTCTTCGATCGCGTGCACGATCACCCGATCGAGCACCATCCCGCCGGCCTCCATCAGGCTCACCATCAGGTCGTGGCTGAGCGGCCGGGGCGGCTTCTCGCCGTTGAGACCAGAGAGGATGTTCTGGGCCTGGGCCTGGTCGATCCAGATCGGCACCTGGCGGCGGCCGGAGGGATCACGCAGCAGCACGATCGGGCTGCGGCTGGCCGCATCGAGGGCGATGCCGGCGACGCGCATTTCCACCATGGTTGGGATCCGCTCCTGGCCACTGCCCGTGAAACGATTATGGCCAGACGGCCCTGCGTAAGGAGCGCCCCCCATGTTCACCGGACTGGTGCGGGCCACCGCGCAACTGCAGCGTTGCGCCACGGGAGTGCGGGTCTGGGGGGATCTGGCGGAGCTCGGCCCCCTGGAGCTGGGCGACAGCGTCGCTGTCGATGGGGTCTGCCTCACCGTGGCCTCCCTGGAGTCCCACGGATTCCGCGCCGATGTCAGCGAGGAAACCCTGCGGCGCTCCAGCCTGGCCGCCCGTGCTCTGGCGGGTCAGCGGGTCAACCTCGAACCGGCCCTGCGGCTGGCCGATCGGCTGGGGGGGCATCTGGTCAGCGGCCATGTCGATGGCCTGGGCCGGGTCACCGGCATCGCTGCAGAAGCGGGATTCTGGCGGCTGGAGATCGCCTGGGTTGATCCGGCCCTGGGGCGCTACATCTGCGAGAAGGGCAGCATTGCCGTGGATGGCATCAGCCTTACGGTGGCGGGCTGCACAGCGGCGGGCGATCGCTTCTGGATGGCAGTGATTCCCCACACCTGGCAGGGCTCCACGCTGCGGGATCGGCGCCTCGGCGATGCGGTGAACCTGGAGGCCGACCTGCTGGCCAAGTACTGCGAGCGACTGCTGCAGGCCCGCCAGCCGGAGTCCTACAGC
>JBIIJS010000282.1:0-2548 GCA_044233605.1 Cyanobium sp.
GGTGAGCACGCCGTGGGCTGAGCCGCCCGTGTTGGCCGCCCAGCACCCGCAGGCCGCCCACCAGCACGGTCATCTCCGGGGCGCTCAGGCCCAGCAGCTGGGCGCGGTCGACCAGCAGGTGCTCGGCGGTGATGCTCATCGGGCCCTTCTGCCAGTTGCGGAAGCCATCGGCCTGGGGCTCCATCACGGCGAAGGAATGCGCATCGGTGTGCTCCTGGCTGGCATCCATGCGGCCGGGGGTGAAGGGCACTTCCACCGGCTGGCCGGCCGCTGCGGCGGCCTGCTCCACCCCCACGCCGCCGGCCAGCACGATCAGATCCGCCAGCGACACGCGCACCCCATCGCCGCGCGAGGCGTTGAAGGCCTGCTGGATCCCCTCCAGCACCGCCAGCACCCGCTGCAGCTGCTCGGGCTGGTTCACGGCCCAGGTGTTCTGCGGGGCCAGCCGCACGCGGGCGCCGTTGGCGCCGCCGCGCTTGTCGGAGCCGCGGAAGGTGGAGGCCGAGGCCCAGGCGGTGCTCACCAGCTCGGCCACGCTCAGCCCGGAGGCGCGCACGCGCCCCTTGAGATCGGCAATGGCGGGCCCGTCCACCAGGGGGTGATCCACGGCCGGGATCGGGTCCTGCCAGATCAGCTCCTCGGCGGGCACCTCAGGGCCGAGGTAGAGGCACTTCGGCCCCATGTCGCGGTGGGTGAGCTTGAACCAGGCGCGGGCGAAGGCGTCGGCGAAGGCCTCCGGGTTTTGGTGGAAATGGCGCGAGATCGGCTCGTAGATCGGATCAAAGCGCAGCGACAGATCCGCTGTGGTCATCATCGGCGGGTGCTTGAGCCCGGCGATGTGGGCATCGGGGATCAGGTGCTCCTCGCGGCAATCCCTGGCCTGCCACTGCCAGGCGCCGGCTGGGCTCTTGATCAGCTCCCACTCGTAGCCGAACAGCATGTCGAAGTAGCCCATGTCCCAGCGGGTGGGGTTGGGCTTCCAGGCCCCCTCGATGCCGCTGGTGGTGGCGTCGGCTCCCTTGCCGCTGCCGTGGCGGTTGGCCCAGCCCAGGCCCATCGCCTCCAGCGGCGCCCCCTCCGGCGGCGGACCCACCAGCTCGGCGCTGCCGGCGCCGTGGGCCTTGCCGAAGGTGTGGCCGCCGGCGGTGAGGGCCACGGTCTCCTCGTCGTTCATCGCCATGCGGGCGAAGGTCTCGCGCACGTCGCGCCCCGACGCCACCGGGTCGGGCACGCCATTGGGACCCTCGGGGTTCACGTAGATCAGGCCCATCTGCACGGCGGCCAGCGGGTTCTCCAGCTGGCGATCGCCGCTGTAGCGCTCATCGCCCAGCCAGGTGGTCTCGTTGCCCCAGTAGATGTCTTCCTCGGGTTGCCAGATGTCGGCGCGGCCGCCGCCGAAGCCGAAGCTGCGCAGCCCCATCGATTCCAGGGCGGCATTGCCGGCCAGGATCATCAGGTCGGCCCAGGAGATGGCGTTGCCGTACTTCTGCTTGATCGGCCACAGCAGCCGCCGGGCCTTGTCGAGGTTGCCGTTGTCGGGCCAGCTGTTGATCGGCGCGAAGCGCTGGTTGCCGGTGCCGCCACCGCCGCGGCCATCGGCGGTGCGGTAGGTGCCGGCGCTGTGCCAGGCCATGCGGATGAACAGGCCGCCGTAGTGGCCCCAGTCGGCGGGCCACCAGTCCTGGGAGTCGGTCATCAGGGCGATCAGGTCGCGCTTGAGGCCCTGAAAGTCGAGCTGGTGGAAGGCTTCGGCATAGTCGAACCCCTCCCCCAACGGATTGGCGGCGGGGCAGTGCTGGCGCAGGATCGCCAGATTGAGTTGCTGGGGCCACCAGTCGCGCGGCGAGGGGCCGCGGCCGGCCACCGCCATCGGCGCGGCGCTGTGGTTAAAGGGGCACGTGCCGAGCTCGGTCATGGCGGCAGGGATCCATACAGGGCCTGGCTGGACCGTAGGCCGCGTGGTCGGAGGGGGGCGGCGAGGGTCACAGTCCGTTGCGGGGACCACCCAGGGGCGCAGCGGCCAGTGCAGGTTGAGCAGGATCTGCAACCTGTCCTTCCGTGCGGCATCCTCGGGGGCAGCGCGGTGGGGCAGGTGTCGATCAACGCAGCGATGCTGGTGGCCGGCGTGCTGCTGCTGCTGGGCAGCATCGTCGGCTCCACTGACGCGGCGGCCATGTTCTCGGTGCGGCTCACCGCCACCCTCGAGGTGGAGAGCGGCTCGAATGATCCGATGGCGATCTTCCTCACGCTCGCGCTCACCGGCGTGATCCAGGGGGCCACAGGCAGCCCGCTCGCCCTGGTGCTGCTGTTTCTCGCCCAGTTCGGCGTCGGCACCCTGGTGGGGCTGGTGACACGGGCGCAGGAGCCGGCGACCGTCCCGGCTCAGGCGGGGGGCTGAAGGTTGAGCTGGTCCCGCAGCTCCAGCAGATCCGCTTCGATCAGTTCAGCCGCCCGCTCGGCCGCATCGAGGAAGGGCAGCAGGGTGCGATGGGCACCGATGAATTCCAGCCTGGCCACCTCCGACTCGTCGTGGGCGGTGGCGATGAAG
>JBIIJS010000002.1:0-35732 GCA_044233605.1 Cyanobium sp.
TCCAATGCAGGCAGTGCCCGCCGCCAGGTCTTGGTGTAACCGGGATCGGATGACCATGACGAGCCAGAAAGCGCTGGAGAATCATCGCGCTGCGAGCATCGCCACGAGATTCACCAGGGCGGTCAGCCCGGTGGTAAAGCACCGATGGTACGTGCACGATATTTTGGATGGCCAGCGAGGCGGTTGCCTCAAGCACCAGCGCGTAAAGGCTCACCTCCTCACCGGCAGCGGCAAGATTGCATGACCCATTCTGCGCTACATCAGCACGAATCAACCAGCAATGCGAATAGTGGGGATCGCTATACAAAAGATCCGGATTCCAGGCAGGCTTGAACTGAGGGCTGTGGCGACGACCCTCGGGGCTGATGCGATCCTCATCTGCGTAGAGCACCTGAGCGCTGGGGTGGGATGCGATGGCCTCCGCGAACCGACGTAGGGCCTGGGGAGCAAGGCGGTCACCGATCTGAAGCAACACCAGCCAGGTATGGGGGTCGCTCACCTCACCAGCCTGATGTGGCTCCAGCAACTGGTAGGGACCGGGGAGCTGACTTGCCACGCTGGTACGCGAAAGCTCCAAATCGCCTGAACTTGCCTCTTCTCCCCAGATCCCCGGCACGAAGCGAAGGAGAAATCCCTGGTTGGCTGGTCCAGCGGAATTGTTCTTACCAACCCCTTCGGATTCGGCCCGCTCAAGCTCGCGCACAAGGGAGGGGAGCTCATGGCGTTCAATCCATTCGTCGTAGCCCACTAGGGCCCGCGTGCCTCGCGCAAGCAATTGATTGTAATCGCGCCAGAGACTCGGCAAAGGCCTGGCCAAGGAAGCGCGGTCGTAGCCCGGATGCAGACGTAGCAACTTCCGGCACAGCAACCGTCTTACTCTCCATATAGGCTGGGGTGTTAGCCGAAGCACAGGTAGATGCGCGTCGCCGTTGAGACCATGCAGCTCAATCTGTACTTCCTTTACCCCAGATCGAATGCGCACCACACGGCGACGCAACCGATCACGCACTAGCACTCTGCCCTGGACTCCCTGAAGCAGAGCGTAACAGCGCAACTGTTCACCGCGATAAAGCACACTGAGCATGTACCAGCCAGGTGGGGGCAGGCTTCGCAACCGCAGTCGTGGGCGTACGGCATCAACAACAGATATCCAATCGCGTCGCAGACGAATCCCAAATAATTGGTACAAACGCATTATCAAGAGGCGTTCACTGGCGATGACTTGCCTGCATCCCGAGCACAAATTTACTGAGGCCAAACATTACTAAGCATGAGACGACTACAGTGATAAACCCACGGGTTCGCCAGTCATTTTGCGGATCCTCAGGCATTTGAGGAGCTGAAAGTAGTGCCATAAACTTCTGTTGGCGCTTACTCTCGACACGTGCTTTCTCGACAGATGTAAGTGCTAGTTTATAGGTATCAGTAGCGAAGCTAACTTCTGATTCAAGCTTGATTACTTCAGCAGCTTTACGGTTGAAATTGCGGCCATCAGTGGCTACCAGGGATCTACGTTCCTGGTTAATCTGCTGCTCAAGCTCCTTCGCTTCATCGGCCACAGCAAGCACCTCCGGCTCTCTGGGATCTTTATATTGACGCTTAAGGGTGGCAAGCTCAACTTTTCGATCGACAAGGCGCTCCTGTAATTTACTTATCGTAGCAGTAGCAAGCCCTGCCTCACTTTTTGGATCAATGACTACCGAATTAGCATTTTGGTAATCAATCAGACGATTTTTGGCTTGCTCCACCTTGCCTCTAGCTCTACGCAATTCCTCCTCAGCGAAATTCAACTGCTTTACACTTATATCCTGATTAAGACGATTCACAAACTCTTCACTCTTCGCCAACATAAAACGATTGAGATCGTGGGAAGAAGCAGGATCGAGTCCCACAGTTCGCAAAACAACCGCACCAGACAATTCATCAAGAACTACAACAACCTGCTTCTTGAAAAATTCAAGCCGCTTCTCTGCACTCAGTCCCGGTGGGATACCAGCGAATGGGTCTTTATCATTACGAGCATAAGCTTTGTCAAGATCAAATGTACGGCTGAGATCACTGAGTACCTGGGGAGACTGAAGGTAGGTCTTCAGATAACGGGCATCTTCCAGTGAGAGCTGATTGCTACGCCCTAGCAGTGATCCAAGACTTGACCCATCCGCATTGGCTGCGTCCTCTGCTTTACGGATCACAAAGTCAGATCGGGTGACGAAGCGATCACGCGCTATGCCATAAAAATAAATTCCTGCAGCCAGTATGGGAATCAGCAATAGCTGGGTGGGGGAAAAGACTATGAGCGAATTCGCACGAGATTTCAGGGGCTTGATCGGCACCACCTTGGCATCACTAAGCTGCTGCCCTTGATCGGTGAGATCTAACTCGTCATGCTGACGGATAAAAAAGCGCTTAAGTGGATTGACTGAATCTCGACTAAGCATTTTGGAAAAAGAAGATTACGTGACCAAACAAAAATTCAAAACTTCATAGAGCTGGATCCTTGGCAGGCTTCGCAGAGCCTTTGTTTTTATCGGTTCCAGCCAAAAGCCGCTCTGTATGTATGGAAACGGCTTCGTCAAGATCGTCAAACTCTTCAATTTTACCATGCTCAAGAATAAACGCCCGATCGCAGTGAAGCTTTAAACCCCAAAGATTGTGAGATACCATAAGAAAATCGGAGTTTTGCTTACGCTCCATCAAAACCTGTTTGCTCTTCTCCCGAAAGCGCTGATCACCAGCAGCAGTGACTTCGTCAATGAGATAAACGTCAAAGTCAAATGCCATGGATAGGCCAAAGGCGATACGGGAACGCATACCTTTTGAGTAAGTCTTGTAAGGGCGATCAAAATAAATCCCCAATTCCGCGAACTCCTCTACATAGCGGACTTTCTCAGACGCCGCACGCTTATCAGCGTAAATCCGGCTAACAAACGTTACATTTTCGCGCCCAGTCAAACTCCCCTGAAATCCGCCCGACAATCCCACGGGCCAGGAAATTGACGAATCGGCCTGAATCGTTCCACTATCGGGCAGATCAATTCCACCAAGAAGGCGCATCAATGTGCTTTTGCCAGCGCCATTAGGACCAAGAAGCGCGATAGACTCACCAGCATGAATTGTAAAGCTGATATCGTTAAGGACTAACGATTTTTTGCCCTTGTAAAAATAGGATTTAGTGAGGTTTTGTACTTTAATCATAATCTCAAATGGTCAAAAGCCTTCTTTCATTGTTGGTGTAAATCCACAACGCAGCGGCAAAAATGATTAAAGTGCAATTAAATGCATACGTAAGATTTGCGTCAGGGGTAAAATAATCCTGACTCATTGAGCTGCGATTAAGTTCGATACAATGCATAAGTGGATTCCAGACAAAAAAGGGCCTGGTCCATGCAGGGAAAGACCAATAGCGGTAAAAAATGCCAGAAGCCAACCAAAGCGCACGCGTGATCCAGGTTCCTACAATGGAGAAACCTGTAATTAGATGGCTAGCGGTCATATATATGAGACCAATGGAAAATCCCATCACGGCCATGAGCAACAAAGAAATAAAGAATAGGCCTATATCATCCATAACAATCTGATCCAGATAAATCCAGGTTCCTGCCATTACGAGTAACAATGCGCATATATGAATACCGGTTTCACAGATAGACCGAGCAATCACAGTGTCGACAGGCTTGACCGGCCTATAAAAAAGTAATGCTTCATTGGCCTTCATGGCATTCATGCTTCGATTGGCAATCTCTGAAAAAAGACCAAATAAAATAATGCCAGAAGCAAGAAATAAAACTATATTAAGACTGCCGCCTTTGGTTGGGTTGACCGCCGTGCGTATCAGAACCCAGATCGACACCTGACTGATGGGCTGGAGCAGCGCGCCAAGGAACCCACCTCGTGCCTCACTGACACGGGTGCGAAGCTCCCGATACGTCAGAGCACCGACCACCCGCCGCTGAATGCGCCAGCCGCTCAGGCCCTGGATGCCATCGCGACGGCTGCCGGAAACCCTTTTGCCAGCAGGGACAGAAGCCAAAACCCATTAAAAAAGTAGTGCTACCTTAACCTGAGACTGCAGGGTCCAACAACCAGGTGAGCAGATCGTCGTGTAGACCGCGATGCAGACGCCGCTCAATGCGGTCGAGCACCTGCTCCAGGGCAGTGCCGGCGAGGGAGTGAAACCAGCCTGGCAGAGCGGAAGGCAGTGCCAGGCTGACACGAGCCCATCCATCAAGACCGCCAGCAACGGGTCGCAGCTTGGCCTGAAGACCAAAGTCCAGGGCGCGCTCCCAGCCTCCGAGCCCTTCAATGCGGCAGTCTGCAGAAAGGATCCCAAGCTCCCCTTCCTCCCAGAAGCCGCTCAGCGCCAGCGACGGCACCAGTTCAAAACGCATCAACCTGAAGGGGCGGGAGCTGTAGGTGAAACGACCCGTGCTGTGGCGCTGCAGACGATCGCGGGCCAGCAGTGCTGCCAGCGGCCGATCAACCAGGGCCAGGTAGGCAGCCAGTTGCTCCACACTCGCAACCCTGTGTTCCAGGTAGACGCGGCAGTGGCGCTCACGCTCAACCCGCTCTTGCCGCAGCTGCGAAGGCGAAGAGCCCGCTTCCATGGCGGCAGACCAGACTGATGTGATCGGAGCATGGAGACGAACGTACGGCGATGAAGAGTGGCCAGCCCGCAAGCCTGCCCCTGCCCGACTCGCCGGGCAGACCGGAGCCGCTGCTGCCATCCGCCACCGACCTCGGAGTCCCCGGCAGGGGGATGGCGCGGATCAGCAGCCTGGCCCCCCTGCTCGCACCGGCACGGCTCCACCGGGGCATGGCCGCCTGCCGGCGGCAACCACTCACGGCGCTGCTGGCCTGGGGAAACAAACCCTCGGGCCGACCAGCCGAGCGCCTGGCCCGTTTACGCATGCTGCCGCTCTGGCGCTGCGAGGATGGATTTGTGCGCTCCCTCGGCCTGGGGAGTGACAACCCGCCGCTTTCACTGCTGCTCGACGATCTCGGCATCTACTACGACGCCAGCCGTCCAAGCCGGCTGGAAAGTTTGATCGCCGCTTCGCTCGATGGGACAGGGCGGCGCAGGGCGGCCGCGCTCGTCGGGCTCTGGCAGCGGGAGCGACTCAGCAAATACAACGGCGCTGCTGAATCGCCAGCCCCGGACGATCCGTTCGTCCTGGTGGTTGACCAGACCGCAGGAGATCTATCGATCCGCGGTGGTCTGGCCGATGCCACCAGCTTCACCACCATGCTTCAGGCTGCCCTTCGCGAGCATCCCCATTGCCGCATTGTGCTCCGGCTCCATCCCGAGGTGGTACGAAGCCGGCGACGGGGCCATTTCGATGCGACCGACCTGGCCGATCCGCGGCTGGTGATCAGCGCAGATGGCGGACATCCTGCCGCCCTTCTAGAAAAAGCCGTAGCCGTCTACGTGGTGACCTCCCAGCTGGGCTTCGAAGCTTTGCTCTGGGGAAAACCGGTGCATTGCTTCGGCATGCCCTTCTACGCAGGCTGGGGGCTCAGCCACGATGCGCTTACCGCTCCCCAACGGCGCCGGCAGGGGAGCGACCTGGAACGACTCGTCCACGCAGCACTGATCGACTACCCGCTTTATCTTGATCCCCATCGGGGCGTGCCCTGCGAACCCGAGCGACTGATGGCGGTGATCGGTCTGCAGCAGCGCCGCCGCCGAGAACTACCGGAGCGGATTGAAGCCTTCGGTTTCAAACCCTGGAAACAGCCGATCCTGCGGCGCTTCCTCGCCGGCAGCAAAACCCGTTTTCGCCGTCGCAACGCCACCCCGTCCGCACGGGCCGAGGCGCTGGCAATCTGGGGGAGTGAGCCGGGTCGTGGGGTGGCACGTCGCCTAGCCGCTCCGCAGGCCCCAACCCTGCTGCACATCGAGGATGGATTCCTGCGATCGGTGGGCCTGGGGGCCAATCTGATCGCACCGATGTCATGGGTGATCGATCGACGCGGCATCTACTACGACGCCAGCAGCCCGTCCGACCTGGAAACGCTCCTGGCGCAGCACGCCTTCAGCGATGCCGAGCGTATGCGCGCGGGAGCCCTGCGCCGGCGACTGCTGGGAGCGGCGATCACGAAATACAACCTCGAGGCCCCCATCTGGCGACGCCCCACAGCAGCGCATCGTGTGGTGCTGGTGGTAGGGCAGGTGGAGGGGGATGCCTCCATCCGACTGGGCACAGCGGAGCTGCGCACAAACCGGCAGCTATTGGCGGCAGTACGGAACGCCGAGCCGGATGCCTGGTTGCTCTACAAGCCTCACCCCGATGTGGTCGCCGGGCTGCGCCAGGGCAACCCGGCGAACGTCGATGCCGCCGGCCTGTGCGATGAGCTTGTGGTGGAGGCGGCAATGGAGCCCCTCTACGCATCGGTGGATGCGGTGCACGTGCTCACCTCCCTAGCGGGCTTCGAAGCACTGCTGCGGGGGCGGGAGGTCTACACCTGGGGCCTTCCCTTCTATGCGGGATGGGGCCTCACCCATGATCGGCTCAGCTGTGCGCGCAGAAACCGCAACCTGACACTCGATGAGCTCGTCCATGCCAGCCTGATCGCCTACCCGCGCTACGTGAGCCGTCGCAGCGGCCTGTTCATGGACGCCGAGGAGGCGATTGAGGAGCTGGCCGAATGGCGCCGGGGGCCAGAAGCACGGCTGCGCAGTTGGCAGCGAATCTTTCGCCGCTGGGGACAGATGCGCGAACGGTTCATCAAGAGCCGTGGAGCCAGATAGACCGGCTAAGCTACGCAGTCGCGCCGCTGGCTGACTGATGGCCCCAACGGTCAGCATTGAGGGTCCTGTACTGCTACTGATGGGGCCGATCGGCACTTTTTTTGCCCGATTGGCAAACCATCTTGAGCAGCAGGGCGTGCCGGTCTGGAAGATTTCTTTCCCATTGCATGAGTTCGGCTTTGCCGCACACCAAAGGCTTGGCTACGACGGAGGAATGGATGAATTCCGCACTTTTCTGCTGAAACAGATCAACGATAAGGGTATTCGGCACATTTTTATGTATGGCGACTTCATCGATCCCCATCGAATCGCCATTGACCTCGTTCAGGAGCTCAACACAGATTGCCAGCGCAGTGCAAATATTGAGGCCTGGGTATTCGAACTTGGCTATATACGTCCAAATTTTGTGAGCCTTGAAAGAGAGAGGGTGAACGCCCGTTCCTCCCTGAACCGACCAACTGCCTATTACAGAGGACTAGCCGAGGTGGACACCCTGCCACGAAGCGGCAGAACAGCCGGCCTGCGTTGGCGGAAGGCATGGAAAATGCCCACTTTTATTTTACATGCATTCACGAATTACACAATCATCAATGGGCCGCACAAGCTGCAGCCCCGGCCCAGTTACCTCCTAGCCCAGGTGCGGGGCATGATTAGCAAATACAAATATCGCATTACCGAACTCCCCATCCGCCAGATTTTATTCGGCAGCGCTTCCTATTTTCTGGTACCCCTGCAGGTCTCCACTGATTCCCAGATAAGCCTGAGCTCCGATTATGTGGGAATGGAACCATTCATAGAGCAAGTGATCCGTTCATTCGCAAGCTACGCCGATGCAGACGACCAATTGATCTTCAAGCACCATCCCAGAGATCGCGGCTATAACAATTATGATCAACTAATTCGCCGGTTGGCTGCTAAATATTCCATTAAAAGAAGGGTTCACTACTTCCATGATGCCCCTCTTGGTCCCACCTTGAAGCGAGCCAAAGGTGTGGTAACGATCAACAGCACGGTAGGGCTACAAGCTCTTTATCACCGCACCCCAACAAAAGTGATGGGACGCACCTTTTACAACATAGATGGCCTTTCTGATCAGCAATCCCTTAATACTTTCTGGCTTAATCCTCAAGCACCTGATCGGAGCTTGTTCCGCAAATTCTATGTTCATACTATCAACACCACCCAGATCAACGGAAATTTTGACGGCTATTTCCCATTCGCTGACATATTAAAAGTCGCCCCAGCCCTAGCTATAGCAGCCACCGGCCCCAGGCCGGACACGCTGCAGTTGATACTGCGGCTGCTGACCCTTGCCAGGGGCTTTCTTACCTACTACCTGCAGCTGCTGGCCATCGCCACCGGCGCCCGTGCCCAGGCGCGTCGCATGCTGGAGAGGAGCGCCCAACTGGGCCTGGCAGGCTTGGGCGTGCGGGTATTGATCCATAGGCGCCAGGACGTATTCGCCCGACCCCAGATCCACATCGCCAATCACGGCCACCCTCTCGATGTGCTTCTGGTGCAGGGCTACTTCCGCGAACGCAGCATGACCACCGCAGCCCGTCACCTTCGCTACCTGCTGCCCTGGTTCCGTCTCAGCGCTGAGAACTATGGCCACCTCCATCTCGATCACACCTGTCCCAACTCGCGTCTTGAGGGGCTTCGCCGCCTGATGCGTCTGCTTGGCAGGCGAGGCCGTCTGTTCCTGTTCCCAAGCGGGTCACTGGTGACTCCGATCACCGAGCGGGTATCGGCAAGCGTCTACCTGTTGGCGAGGCGGCACAAGGCGCTGATCATTCCCTGGGTCTCCCATTACCGCGGCTTCCCACCGAGCGAGAAAGCCTTGCAGTACAAACCCTTCGAACTGATGCTGGCACGCCTGCTGGGTCCTCAGGCCACCATCTTCTGCGAACAGGGTGAGGCAATCGACATCCGCTCGTTCCGCGATGAACATGCCTTGATCAAACAGATTCAACTTTATTACCGCCGTGCCGGCGTACGTGGATTGGATCATCAGATCCAGCCATCAGATCCCACCTGAACCAGCATTGCGCCAGACCGGTCGGAGATCCTTCACAACAAAGGTGGCACGCTGCCTCTGGCTGGCCCTATTGAGGTCGCAATGCATCAGGATTTCAGTGATCTGATTGAAATCACGAGCCAGGGATATATTCACCACGCCAGCGTTGCCGAGCTGCATGTAATGGCGAAGCAGCACAGGTGCCCGAAAAGGCTGCTGGCAAGCTTGCTCGAGCTGTCGCTCCAGCTGTCCCAGCGAGCGAGCTGCAGGTGCTGTATCGATTGCCATAGCCAGGCCAGGTATGGGATGGCGTGGCGGCGGCACATTCAGGGAGTCGCGGAACGGTGGGGCCATCAAGGCTTGCAAAAACTGCTGATTAAGAGCTTCGCCATGCATGAAATGGTTGTACGAAACCATGCCGAGCAGATGGGCATGGCCTGTGGCCAGGGGAATGCTCGCCATGGCCTGGAACAGCACCATGAGCACAGGGCTGGTCCGTTGGTAGGGGGGCGCAACAAAAGTGCGGCCGATCTCCACATACCCCAATCCCTGGCACCTCAGCGCGGCATCCAGGCCTGGATAGCAATGCTCCAGGTAGGAGCAGGTGCCGTCCCAGCCCGACTCGTGCACGCCATGCCAGGCGGAGAGGGCCATCCTCAGAGAGCCAGCCAGTACGCGGCGTTGCTCATCCAGCACCAACAGGTGCCAGTAATGGTCGTCACGCCCGTCGAGGTCGACCTCGGCGGGGCCATGGGGCGAGACGCGCCGATAGCTGCGAGCCCGCACCGTGCCTACCCAGTCGGCGACTGTTCGGAATTGATCAGGCGCCAGAAAACAGGCCTTGAACTGCCCCAGAGAGAAGCAGACCTGCGGCTCCAGATCATCGATCAATCCATGGGGGAGGGAATGCTGCAATCTGCGGTGCGCTTGGTGCAGGCGCCAGGGATCCTGGCCCCGACCCTAAGGTCCAGATGTGAAGGATCCGCTTCCTCTGCCAGAACTGACCAAACTTCTCGAAACTTTTCCGTCGCTTGCCGGCACGCCGGTGGCGCTGCTCCACCAGGGTGGCGATTCCACGATCGACCACTTCCTGCGTGGGCCCCTGGAGAGCGCCGGGGCCTCCCTCACGGAATTCGACACAGCGCTCCCCCCCATACCTGCATCCCTGCAGCGAATCGGCGAATGCGACCTGATCGTGGCGGTGCGCTACCTGCCACGCTCCTGGCTGAGGCCGCTGGCACGGATGCGAGCCGGAGGGGCCCGGCTGATCCTGCTGCTCGATGACGACCTGCTGGATCCAGACGCGATGCGACCACTGCCTCGCGACTACCGGCGGCGCCTGTGGCAGCGGATCGGGCGGCTCGGCCCCAGGCTTCCCGACCTGGTGGATCAGATCTGGGTGACCAGCGAGCTGCTGGCTCACAAATACGCCCACCTCGGCACAAAACAGCTGCCTCTGCACCCCCATCCCGATCTGCTGAGCGAGCGGCCACGCCTGCAGCTGGCCTACCTCGGCACAAGCGTGCATGAGGCCGAATTTGCCTGGCTCCTACCCCTGCTGGAGCAACTGCAACGCCGCTACTGCCATACCCATGTGGAACTGTTCGGCGACCTGGAGCTCAACCGCCGGTTCCGCCAGCTGCCTCGTGTGCGCATTTTGCACCCGATGCGCTGGAATAACTTCCTCGCCGAAACCAGTGCAGGGCGCATCGACATTCTGCTGACTCCCCTGCTGGCCAGCACGTTCAACGCCGCCCGGGCGCCGGTGAAGGTGATCGATGCGGCCCGCAGTGGGGCGGCGGGCCTTTTTTCCAACCGCCCTCCCTACCGCGGTTTCGTGCGCGATGGCATCGACGGCCTGCTGCTCGACGACGATCCGGCCAACTGGCTGGCAGCCATCGATCGGCTGATCGCCGAACCCCTCGAGCGCCTTCGACTGGCAGAGGCAGCCCGCCGGCGGGCCCTTGCCCTGAGCCGCGGCGAACAGGAATGACCGGCAGGCCTGGGGCTCTCGGCCTCCGCGACCATCCCGGCAGCCGTCCAGGGAGCTGCAGACCGGCCGGAAGACTCGATTAGCCTCATGCGACTCTGTGCCAGACCGCCCATGTCGGGCCGCCCGCTTGTCTTCATCGCCTCCGGAATGGTCGCAGCCCTGTCGCTGTGGCCGGCCTTCCTTACTGTTCCGTTCGCATCAAGCCCAGTGCTCGCGGCCAGCCCCGCAACGTCCGCAGGCCCAGTGCGCTACCGCCTCGGCCCGGGCGATCGGCTCAAGATGTCCGTCTTCCGCATGGAGGGATACGAAACCACTGCCGAGGTAATGAGCGACGGCACCCTCAACCTGCCCAGGCTTGGCTCCGTGGCGGTGTGGGGACTCACGATGGACGAAGCCCGCACGCGCATCACCCAGGGCTACGCTGCCATCCTGCGCCGGCCGATCGTCTACCTCGACCTTGTGCAGGCCAGGCCGGTGCGGGTATCGGTGAGTGGCGAGGTGCAGCGCCCCGGCATGTACAGCATTGGCCAGGGTGGAAGCAACCAACTCACCAGCAGCGGCACCGGCGGCAGCACCACCACAATTCAGACCGCCGGCTGGCCAACGCTGGTTGACGCGGTGCAGAAGGCAGGTGGCCTCACCGCCTACGGCGACCTGCGACGGGTGACGATCCAGCGCCCCAGCGCCGGCCCCGGCTCACCGGTTCGCACCCTCAGCTACGACTTCCTCCAGGTGCTTGAGATGGGAGGTCCCACTGAGAATCCGCTTCTGTACGACGGTGACAGCATCCGTATCCCCCGCGCCGAGCAGATCAGCGAAACCGAACTGCTCAAGGTGGCCTCCTCCACCTTCGCGCCGGACACGATCAGTGTGAACGTGGTGGGGGAGGTGGAGCGTCCCGGCGCCCAGGCGATCAAGGCCAACAGTCCGCTATCACAAGCCCTCCTCTCCGCCGGCGGCCTTACCCGTCGCGCCAACGATGGCAATGTGCAGTTGCTGCGACTGGAGCCGAACGGCACGATCCGCAAGGCCACTGTGTCCTACAACCCCGCTGCACCGATGGGCTCGGAGCAGAACCCACCCCTGCAGCAGGGAGATGTAGTGGTGGTGAGCCGCCATGGCTGGGCGAAGACCACCGATAGCCTGCGCTCGGCGGTGGAGCCGGTGGGTCCGATCATCAACGCAGCCTCCCTGTTCCGGCTGCTGGGGCTGCCTTTCTTCTGATCGCGACATGGGGCTTTGGGTGCGCCCCGGCAAGGGAGGGGGCAGGCCCTAGCGTGCAACGCTGCCCTGTTTCTCTGCCGGCGACCGGCCCGCTGCCTTGACCTTGCGGTTCACCAACACACTCACCCGCCGGCTGGAGGAATTCGAACCGCGGCAGCCTGGCCGTGCGAGCATCTACTGCTGTGGCGTCACGGTTTACGACCTCTGCCACCTCGGCCATGCCCGCAGTTACATCGTCTGGGACGTGCTGCGCAGATACCTGATCTGGCGTGGCTTCCAGGTGACGTACGTACAGAATTTCACCGACATCGACGACAAGATCCTCGCTCAGGCCGCCGCTGAGGGCAGTTCGATGCAGGCGGTGAGCGAGCGCAACATCCAGGCCTACTTCCGCGACATGGATGCGCTCGGCATCCTGCGCCCCGATCGGATGCCGCGGGCCACCCTCTGCCTCGACGGTATCCGCGGCCTGATCGGTGAACTCCAGGAGCGCGGAGCTGCCTACAGCAGCGACGGGGATGTGTACTTCTCGGTGCTGAGTCGGCCCGACTACGGCAAGCTGAGCGGCCGCGATCTCAGCCAGCAACAACAGGGCGCCAGCGGACGCACCGGCCAGGAGGAAGGAGCCCGCAAGCGCCATCCCTTCGATTTCGCCCTCTGGAAGGCAGCCCGGCCGGATGAGCCCTCCTTTCCCTCGCCCTGGGGAGCCGGACGGCCGGGATGGCACATCGAATGTTCTGCGATGGTGCGCCAGGAGCTGGGCGACACAATCGACATCCACCTCGGAGGCGCCGATCTGATCTTTCCCCACCACGAAAATGAGATCGCCCAGTCGGAGAGTGTCACCGGCGTGCCTCTGGCCCGTTACTGGCTGCACAACGGCATGGTCAACGTGGGAGGCGAAAAGATGTCGAAGTCGCTCGGCAACTTCACAACGATCCGATCACTGCTTGAAAGCGGCGTCAACCCGATGACCCTACGCCTGTTCGTGCTGCAGGCCCATTACCGTAAACCACTGGATTTCACCGCCGCCGGCCTTGAGGCCGCTGCCACCGGCTGGAATGGCCTGGAGGCGGCACTGGCCGTGGGCAAGGAAGCCGGCCTGAGCTGGAGCCCGCCCCAGGCAATCGAGCCTTCTGCTCCCCACGAAGCGCTCGAGCCAGCCCTGTCCGGAGCTCGCACGCGCTTCATCGCCGCCATGGACGACGACCTCAACACCGCCGCAGCCCTGGGCGAACTGTTCGATCTGGCACGGCCGCTGCGTTCCCTGGCCAACCGGCTGCGCAGCGGCGCCGAGCGAACCGACAAGCTGAAAGATGCCGAACGTCAGCTGGAAGGACGTTGGCAGCTGCTGGTGGAGCTTGCAGGGGTACTGGGTCTGCAGCAACAGCAGAGCGCAGCAGCCTCCGTCGGGGATCCGATCGAGACGCAAATATTGCCGGGATTGCTCAGAGATCTTCTCCGCCAGAGGCTGGAGGCAAAGAAAGCGCGCGATTTCGACTGCGCCGATCGGCTGCGCAACGAAATCCGTGCCTACGGCGTCGACGTATTTGACCAAAACAGTGCCCTAGGCATCAGCTCCACCGCCAGCGGAGGGCCCCTGCGCGAGCCCCTCACGGTGGATCTCAATCCGGTCGCCGGGGGCTCCGCCCTCTGAGCGGCAGCATGCCGCCCCTGCAGGCGGCCGGCTTCCTGCTGGCCTGCTACGCGGTGATCGGCAACGACGCACTGCAGACCCTCGGCCCGTTCATGGCCGCCAGCCGCAGCCGCATTCCCCGCCCGCTGCAGGCGGCCTTCCTCTGCAGCGTGCTCTGCCTGGTACTGCTCTGGGGCTGGAGCCAAGGAGGTGGCGATCCGGCCTGGGGCCGGCTGGAGCGCTTCTCACTTCCGGAGAGATTCGGCTGGGTCGATCTGCTGCCGCCGCTGGCGGTGCTGGCACTCACCCAAATGGGCGCACCGGTGAGCACATCGTTCCTGGTGCTCACCGCCTTCTCCCCGTCCAACCTGCCCGAGCTTCTGGGCCGCTCCCTGACAGGTTACGGACTGGCGCTGCTGACCGGCGCGCTCCTGTACGGCAGCGTGGGCTGGCTGCTGGAGCGCCCCGCCGCATCCGAGGTTCAGCGGCCGAAGCTGTGGTTAGTCGTGCAATGGATCGCCACCGCCTGGCTGTGGGGCCAGTGGCTGGTCCAGGATCTCGCCAACCTCTACATATATCTGCCCAGACAGCTGGACGGAACGGCGATGAGCCTGTCGCTGGCGGCACTCTGTGGCGGGGTATGCCTGCTGCTGGCCGAAGACGGAGGGGCGATCCAGGAGCGGATCCGTAGCAAGAGCAACGTCGATGAGCCGCGCTCTTCGGCCCTGATCGCCGCCATCTACGGGCTGATCCTGTTCAGCCTCGGCCAGCTCAGCCCACAGCCGCTCAGCACCACCTGGGTTTTCCTCGGCCTGCTGGCAGGCCGGGAGCTGGCCCTGCTGGTGCGGCTGGGCCAGCGATCCGGCGGCGAAGTGGCTGCGATGCTTGTCGATGACGTAGTCCGCGCCGCCCTTGGTCTGTTCGTGAGCGTGGCGGTGGCCCTGGCGATACCGCTGCTGCGCGCCTCTGCTCAGGGTGCAGGATCAGGTTGATCGGGATCGGGGGGGCGCTGATCTTTCATCAGCCTCTCGAGACGACGGATCCGCTCCAATGTGGTCTGCCACACCTCCAGCTGGAAGGCCTTGCTACGGTCACCGCCACTTACAGCAGCACGGCACTCCTCTACCAAAGCATCGAGATCCTCGCGCCGCTCAAATGCATCCCAGAGCTTCCGCTCGAGCCGGGCCCGTTCGATGAAGTTCCAACGACGGAGGAGCGACATGATGATAGGTCTGTGCGCGTTGCGGGTGCCCACAGATCTCGAAAAGGACTGCATCAGAGTAACGTTTCAAGAGCAAGCAAGCCCGTAGGCCCAGCCGTGAGGCTGGCCATCAGCCGAGGCTGGAAACGGGCCTTCGTAAAGGCCCAGCTGAAGGCCAGCAACCCATGCCATAGCACCGATTCCGACCATCGATTCCGCTAGAGACAAAGACATGACCAGGACTGCCAAGCGAATCATTCTCCACGCAGGCCTTCACAAAACTGGCACAACCGCCATTCAAGAAACGCTTGCGACAGGCAACGAAGCATTAATAAGCCAGGGCTGGAAATATCCCATCTTTACGGATGGAGCGCAAGCAAAGATCGTCAATCATTCAAGCGTTTTATATACACTTTTTTGCGATGATCCCGGCTCCTATCTTCCCAATTTGATTGCGGGCGTCGACGGCGAGACAGCACGACAGCTCTTTAAGGAGCAACTCCAAGCTGAATTAGAGAGCGAATACAATTTAATTCTTAGTGGCGAGGACGTCTCCGCCCTTCCTGAACATGGACTTAGAAAGCTTTCAGACGCCCTTGCAGAATATGAACTCGAAGTTATTGTATTTGTAAGAGAGGCGTACTCATACCTTTGTTCGCACCTGCAGCATCGCATTCATCGTGGCATGCACGGCATCCAGCTGGGTATGCCCTCGTTACGGAGGCACTGCGCACGACTTGCCCGAGTGTTTCCGAACATTCGGTTTCTTTCCTACGAGCAGGCCCGCAGCTCATCCGGCGGCTTTTTTGCCACATTCATGAGCGCCTGTGGGCTAGACCCCAGTCGACTTGAAGCCAGCGAGGCCAACATATCTGTCGGCAACCATACCGCCCGTTTTCTTGCAAGCTTTAACGAGCATTTTCCCCTACTAATTAATAAAATGCCCAATCCGGACCGACCCAACTTTGACATATATCAACTTGATTTCGACCCATTCAAATTTGCGCTTACAAGCGATGAGTTTGAAAGCGTCAAAGGTCGAGTAAGAGCCGAGAATGAGGCCTTGAGCCTTGTTACTGGATTAGTACTGGAGACCCATGCAACCCCACGATTCAGCGATGCAGATCCATTTACTCCAGAACTGGCCTTGGCATTGCTGGAGAAAGCATCAACAATGCCCGATGCCTTGATCAATCACGGCTTCCGCTATATCGCGGATCAGCAACTTGGGGCAACAGTGTGGAAAAAACTCAACACACCAACCTCTAAACAACGACGCTTAACCAATTTTTGGAAACGCAGTTAAGAGCGCGGCTCAGGCGCAGACCATGCCGATCGGGACCATCAGCCCAACCAGCTGCGTACCAAATCCGTGATCGAAACCGCCAGGCCCAGGGCAATGGCAGGCGGTGAAATCCAGCGCAGAAGCCAGAACAGAGCCCGCACCAGCCTGGGAGCGCTGCCGGAGGCAGCGAGGTCGGCCTGGAAGCGCTGCGGTGCGCACCAGCCGAGCAGCAGGGCCATCGCCAGGCCGCCGGCGATGAGCAGCACACCGCCGAACACAGCGTCCATCCGCTCCAGCACGGCGACATTCAGGGCCGAGGGCAGGCCGATTAAGCCAATCACTCCCACGCACAGCCACACGGCGCGTCGACGGCTCCAGCCGAATCGATCCATCAGCGAGCTGACAGGCACTTCCAACAGCGAGACCGAAGAGGTGATCGCAGCGATGTAAGCCAGGGAGAAGAACAACACCGCCACCAGCCGGCCGGCGCCCCCCAGGGAGGCAAGGCCGGTGGGCAGGGCGATGAACAAGGTGCCCACGGTGCTGCCACTCACCACACCCCCCAGTCCGAAGCTTGCCACCACTGGGAATGTGACGCAGCCGGCGATCAGGCCCACGGCAGTGTCCATGCCAACCACCGCCGCCGCCTCGCCGGGAATGCCGCTGCGGCGATCCAGATAGGCGGCATAGGCGAGGATCGCGCCGATGCCGGTGCCGATCGAAAAGAAGGCCTGGGTGAAGGCGTTGCGGATCGTGGTGAGGTCGATGAGCTTGGAGGCGTCCCAGCGCAGCAGGAAAGTGGCGTAGCCCTCAACGGCTCCGGACAGACGGGCGGCCCAGAGGGCCAGGCCGAGCAACAGCAGAAACAGCAGCGGCATGCCCCAGCGGCTGAGCCGCTCGATGCCGCCGCGGATGCCGGCCGCCACCACCGCGCCCGTGAGAAACAGGCTGAGCAGGTGGCCAAGTACGGCGTCGCCGCCGCTGCTGATCGCGCCGAAGTAGGCCTCTGCCTCCGTCATTGAGGCCGGTAGCGACTCCCCCAGCGCATGCAGCAGGCTGCGGCCGGTCCAGCCCATCAGCACGGCGTAGTAAGAGAGGATTCCGGCCGCCGCGGCCAGATACAGCCAGCCAAGCGGCGCCCTCCAGCCGTGATCGGCGCGATCAGAGGCGCGTGACCGGTGCTGCGGCCCAGCACCATCTCCGCCACCAGCACCGGCAGACACACCACCAGCACGATCAGCAGGTAGAGCAGCACGAAGGCGGCCCCGCCTCCCTGGGAGGCGCGGTAGGCGAAGCCCCAGAGGTTGCCAAGCCCAACGGCGCTGCCCGCAGCAGCCAGCACGAACCCGAGCGACGATCCCCAGCTCTCCGGCGGCTTGCCACGCCCAGGCACATCGGTTTCAGAGAGGCTTGCGGGCTGCATCCGGGCTGGGACGGCGTCGTCCCAGTGTCCGGCACGGCGCAAGGGATCAGCCCCCCATCTCGGCGACGCCGGCCCGCTGCTGCAGCCATTCCAGCCCCACCACCAGGGCCACGCCGAGGGCGGCGAGCAGCAGAGCCAACGCCAGTTCGGCGCCGCTGCGGGGGGCGGCGAGGGCATCGCGCAGCACAATCAGCTTCCCCTTGGCGTTGGTGGTGCTCTCGAGCACGGTGCGAAATGGCCAGATCTTCCAGAGCGAACCTGCCATCACTCCCACCAGCAATGCCACCGTCTGGCCGTGCCAGCGCTCCAGCAGCCAGCGCAGCAGCCGCACAAAGGCAATCAGGCCCACCGCACACCCCAGGGCGAAGGGCACCAGGGTGGCCAGGTCAAGCGCCTTCACCGCCTCCATCACATGCTGGTACTGGCCCAGCACCAGCAGCAGGAACGAACCGGAGACCCCGGGCAGGATCATCGCCATGATCGCCACCGCCCCGCTCCAGAAAAGGGTGAAGGGGTCGTGGGGCATGGTGACGGGCACGCGGGTGACGAACACCAGGGCGGCAGCGGCGCCCACCGCCATCGCCATCAGGCCGCTGCTGCCCCAGTGGGCGTGGCGGGCGATCAGCACGATCGAGCCGACGATCAGGCCGAAAAAGAAGGCAAACAGAAACTCCGGGTGTTCCGCATAGAGCCAGGTGATCGGCCGCACCAGCAGCAGCACCGCGCCGAACAGGCCGGCCAACAGCGGCACCAGGAAACCCAGATGCACCCGCGACGCCGCCTCAGCCCAGCGCCCCTGCGCCAACAGGCGCAAAAGCCCTAAATCGAAACCCGCCACCGCCTCCAGCAACTGGCCGTAGATGCCGAGGATGAACGCCATCGAGCCACCACTCACCCCTGGCACCACGTCGGCGGAGCCCATCGCCAGGCCGCAACCCAGCACGTAGGGCCAGCCCGGGGCAGACGCGGAGCCGGATCGGCCTCCAGAGGCGGGAACGGGATGCTCGGCCATGGGGAGGGAATTCACTGGAGGGCATCCTGCCGGGTCGGGGGGAAAGGAGCCCCGCCGGTGGGACACTGGGGGCCCATCAACCCGGAGCCCAGCTGTGAAAGCCCTCTCCGTGCTCGGCTCCACCGGTTCGATCGGCACCCAGACGCTGGAGATCGTCGAAGAGTTTCCCGATCGCTTCCGGGTGGTGGCGCTCACCGCCGCCAACAACCTCGACCTGGTGGTGGAGCAGATCCTGCGCCACCGGCCGGAGGTGGTGGCCCTTGCCGATGCGGAGCGGTTGGGCGAACTGCAGCGGCGCCTGGAGGCCCTCGAACCGTGCATGAAGCCCGATCCACTGCCGCAGCTGCTGGGGGGTGGTGAAGGCCTCTGCGAGGCTGCCGCCTGGCCCACGGCCGATCTGGTGGTGACCGGCATTGTGGGCTGCGCCGGACTTCTGCCCACCATGGCCGCGATCCGCGCCGGCAAGGATCTGGCACTCGCCAACAAGGAAACTCTGATCGCCGCAGGGCCGGTGGTATTGCCGGAGCTGGAGAGGAGTGGCAGCCGGCTGCTGCCGGCCGATTCCGAGCATTCCGCCATATTTCAGTGCCTGCAGGGCACCCCCTGGCCTGACACCGCCCGTCTCTCCACCGGCCGCCCCACCCCCGGTCTGCGCCGCATCCAGCTCACCGCCTCCGGTGGCGCCTTCCGCGACTGGGATCCAGCCGATCTGGTCAGGGCCACCGTGGCCGATGCCACCAGCCACCCCAACTGGACGATGGGCCGCAAGATCACAGTGGATTCGGCCACCCTGATGAACAAAGGGCTGGAGGTGATCGAGGCCCACTACCTGTTCGGTCTCGACTACGACCACATCGAGATCGTGATCCACCCGCAGAGCATCATCCATTCAATGGTGGAGCTGGCCGACAGCTCGGTGCTGGCACAGCTGGGCTGGCCCGACATGAAGCTGCCGATCCTCTGCTGCCTCAGCTGGCCGGAGCGGATCGAGACCCCCTGGCGCCGCCTCGTTCTGGCTGCAGTGGGCACACTCAGCTTCCGCCCCCCTGACGCGGCCCGTTATCCCTGTATGGGCCTTGCCTACGCCGCCGGCCGGGCCGGCGGCACGATGCCGGCGGTGCTCAACGCCGCTAACGAGCAGGCGGTGGCCCTGTTCCTGGAGGAGCGCATCCACTTCCTCGACATTCCGCGGCTGATCGAGCGCACCTGCGAGCGGCATGGCCGGGATCTGCGCGCTGATCCCGGCCTCGATGACGTGCTGGCCGTGGATGCCTGGGCACGCCGGCAGGTGCTGGAGCTGGCCGCCCCGGCGGCGCCGCTGCTGCCCGCCTGACGCCCCCCATGGCCCTGCCCCCCACCGAGCTGCGCGTGCAACACCACCTGCTCCTCTGCGCCACCCCCAGCCATCCGCTCTGCTGCGATCCGGCGGTGGGAGCCGCCAGCTGGCAGCGGCTGAAGCAGTTGGTGCGTGAGCTGGGCCTGGAGGATCGAGGCCGGCCCCAGGGGGTGGTACTGCGCACCAAGGCCGATTGCCTGCGGGTCTGCGCGGGCGGGCCGGTGCTGCTGATCTGGCCGGAGGGTGTGATCTACGGCGCGGTCACGGCGGAGCGGGTCGAACGGATCGTGCGCCAGCACGTGATCGATGGCAACCCGATCGAGGAGTGGGTGATCAGCCATACGCCCTTCCGCGGCTGAGCCGCATCGCCAGCCAGGCGGCCGTGAGCCGCTCGGCCCAGCTGCCGCCGGCCGCAGCGTCGCCAACCGCGTGGAAGCCGCAGTGACCGCCTCCGCGGGTGAGCAGCACCTCGAGATTCCCCGCAGCGCCGGGGCCCGCCTGTTCCTGCAGTAGCGCCAGTTCGCGGGCGGGGGCGGCCGGCACCCATGGATCGTCGTCGGCGTGCAGCAGCAGGGTGGGCGGCCCACTGATCCGCCCCAGCGCCCGCTCGCGCAGGGCCGGCAGCGGACTGGCGGCGCGGTGGTAGTCGGCTACCGAAGCATGGCCCCAGCGCGGCGCGGTGATCCGTGTATCGAAGGCCCGGATCGTGCGGGGCCGCGCCGGTCCACGCAGAGCAGACCGTTCCGCTGTGGAAAGCCCCCGCCCATCCGCGAGCACCTGCTGCCGCAGACGCCGCACCAGCCAGCGCTGATAGAGGGCATTGCGGGGCTCCTCGAAGCATGCGGTGCAGGAGCTCAGATCGAGGGGGCTGCTGAGGCAGACCAGGGCATCGAGACCTGCTGCTGAGCCATCCTCCCGGCAGAGGTTGAGCAGCATCGTGCCGCCGAGGGAGATGCCGGCCGCGGCCAGGGGCAGGACCTGCCCACCCCCTCCGAGCTCACACGCCAGAGCGCGGGCCTGGCTCAGCGCCGGCAGCAGGTCACGATTGCAAAAGGCAGCATAGC
This sequence comes from Cyanobium sp., assembly GCA_044233605.1. Lineage (GTDB taxonomy): Bacteria > Cyanobacteriota > Cyanobacteriia > PCC-6307 > Cyanobiaceae > Cyanobium. Next base: position 20,940 of record JBIIJS010000002.1, read on the forward strand.
TGCCGCCGGCCAGGGAACGACCCTCACCGGCGCCGCGCGGATTGAGGCGCAGCGTAGCGAAACCCTGGTGTTGCAGGGCCAGCGCCAGCCTTCGAGGGCCCCGGGCGGCGGCACCGCTGCCCAGGCCCGGCAGCACCAGCACCAGGCCACGGGGCGGGTCTCCAGGCGGCAGCTCAAGTCGGGAATGCAGCTGATCGGAAGCACCCACTCGAATCAGCAGAACGCTGGAGCGATCGGGCGGAAGGGGCTCGGGCCGCAGCACATCGCGCAGGGTCTGCAGATCGGCGCCGAGCCACGGAAGGCGCTGGCGGAAGGGGGAAAGCCCCAGAGACTGGGGCAGATCCTGAGGTTGCAAGGGCAACGACGATCAGGCCGCCGACCCGGCTGGGGTCTTGGATCCCTGGGGCTTGGCTCCAGAGTTTTTGGCGGAGACCTTGCCGACGCCCATTTCGCGCAGTTCGGAGAGCAGGCCGTTGAGAACAGCCTTGGCATCGCCGAACACCATCGCTGTCTGGGGCAGCTCGAACAGAGCGTTGGGGATACCGGCATAGCCGGCGCCGAGGCTACGTTTCACCACAAACACCTGGCGCGCCTGATCCACCTCAAGCACGGGCATGCCGAACAGGGGACTGCTCGGATCGGTTTTGGCGTCTGGGTTCACCACGTCGTTGGCACCGAGCACGATCACCACATCGGTGCGCGGGAACTCGGGGTTGATGGTGTCCATCTCCAGCAGCTGCTCGTAGGGCACGTCGGCCTCGGCCAGCAGCACGTTCATATGGCCGGGCATCCGGCCCGCCACCGGGTGGATCGCATAATTGACTTCAACGCCATGGTTTTCCAGAAGCTTGGAGAGCTCGCGCAGGGCGTGCTGGGCCTGAGCGACCGCCAGCCCGTAGCCCGGCACGAACACCACCCGCTCGGCCTGCTCAAGGGCCATGGCGCACTCCTCAGGGCTGCAGCTGGTGATACGGGTATAACCGGCTTCGCTGCCGCCACCGCCCACGGCAGGGGCGACCCCGAGAGCACCGCCGAACAGCACCGAGACCAGCGAGCGGTTCATCGCCTTGCACATCACCTGAGTGAGGATCAAGCCGGCTGCGCCCACCATGGCGCCGGCCACGATCAACAGCTGACTGCCCACCACGAAGCCGGCGGCTGCAGCGGCCACACCGGAATAGCTGTTGAGCAGGGAGATCACCACAGGCATGTCGGCACCGCCGATGGGCAGGGTGACGCCCACGCCCAGCAGCGTGGAGCCGATCACGAGCAGCCACAGGGGCAGACCAGCGGGATCCGACAGCAGCGAAACTGCCCCCACCAGCGACAGCACAGCAAGGGTGATGTTGACAGCATGGCGCACGCGGCTCTGGGTCCAGCCGGGGGTGCCGAGCCAGCCCTGAAGCTTGGCCATCGCCACGATTGAACCGCTGAAGGTGATCGCCCCCACAAACACCGAAATGGCGATCGACACCAGCGCCACGATGCCGGCATCCGCCGAATCGAACAGGGCCACGCCGAGGGCTACCAGCAGGGAGGCCATACCGCCGCAGCCGTTGAACAGGGCCACGACTTCGGGCATGGCGGTCATCGGCACGCGCCGGGCGGTGACAAGGCCGGCCAGTCCGCCGGAGGCGGTACCGATGACGATCCACAGCCAGGCCTGCGGGTCGGGGCGGATCTGCAACAGCAGGCCAAGCACCGCCAACCCCATGGCCAGGGCGGCCAGACCGTTGGCGGTGCGCGCGGAGCGCACCTTGGATAGCCCCTTGATGCCCAGGGCCAGCAGCAGGACAGCCGCCAGGTCGATCACCTGAGTGATCAGATCAGAGCCGAGCAAGTCGGCGGGCAGAACCGCCGGGAACAAAAGAATGGAAGGGTTCATGGCGGTGCTCAGCGGCGGCGGAACATGGCGAGCATGCGGTCGGTGACCAGGAAGCCTCCGATCACGTTGAACAAGGCGAAGCCGAGCGAAAGGGCGCCGATCACCAGCAGGGCCGGATTGCCCTGGGCCTTCTGAATCAGAGTGAGTGATGCCAGCATCGTGATGCCGCTGATCGCGTTGGCGCCGGACATCAGCGGCGTGTGCAGGGTGGGCGGCACCTTGCCGATCAGTTCAAGGCCGAGGAGGCTGCCCAGCAGCAGCACCCAGAGGGCCTGGGAAAGGGGGGTCATGGGCGGGCGGCGGCGGGGGTGGGGGAAGACAGGGAGGGAGCTGGTGCGGCGGGCCGCACCACGTCTTCGCGGCGGCACTGGCCGGCGAGGGTGAGCAGACAGCCCTCAAGGATCGGATCCTCGGGATCGAGCCGGAACCCAACCTCGCTGGACCCGTCGTGGAGGTGCTCGATCAGGGCCGCCAGGTTGCGGGCGTAGAGGGCGCTGGCGTGGTTGGGCACGCTGCTGGGCAGGGCATCGGCGCCGATCAGCTGCACGCCCCTGCGCTCCACCGTCTGTCCCGGCAGCGTGCCGAAGCAGTTGCCGCCCTGAGCCACTGCCAGGTCGACCACCACCGCGCCGGGGCGCATCCCGTCGAGCATTTCCTCGCTGATCAGCCGCGGCGCGGGCCGGCCCGGCACCTGGGCCGTGCAGATCACCATGTCGGCAAGGGCGAGCTGCTCGGCCAGCTGGCGGCGCTGGGCGGCAAGGAAAGCCTCGCTGGCCTGACGGGCATAGCCCCCCACCTCAGCGGGTCGCTCCTCCTGCTCCGGGGGATCGATGAAGCGACCGCCGAGGGATTCCACCTGCTCCTTCACCGCCTCGCGCACATCGGAGACGTACACCACCCCTCCGAGACGGCGGGCGGTGGCCAGGGCCTGCAGGCCGGCGACGCCGGCGCCGAGGATCAGCACCCGCGAAGGCTGAATTGTGCCCGCCGCAGTCATCAGCATCGGCACATAACGATCCAGCGCGGCCGCCGCCAGCAGCACCGCCTTGTAGCCGGCGATGTTGGCCTGGGACGACAACACGTCCATCGGTTGGGCGCGGCTGATGCGCGGAAGCAGCTCCAGCGAGATGGAGGCGGCGCGTCGGGCGTTGAGGGTGTCGACCAGCTCGGTCGCGCCGTGGGGGGCGAGCATGCCCAGCAGCAGACTGCCCTCCTTCAGCGCCAGCAGATCGGAGCTCGGCGGGGCGTTGACGCAGAGCACAGCATCGGCCGCCGACCAGGGCAGGGCACCCTCCAACAGCTCGGCACCGGCTCCGATGTAGTCGGAGTCGGGGAAGCCGGCCGGCTGGCCGGCGCCGCTCTCGACCTGAAGGCTCCATCCCTTCGCCTGCAACCGCCGCACCGTCTCGGGCGTGGCGGCCACCCTTCGTTCACCGGGAGCGCGCTCCCGTGGGACCAGCAATGTCGGCACCGGCACCTGATCGTGGATCTGAACTTGCTTAGGAACACGGGAGCCGTGGCGACAAGCCGGACACGGCCCATGTGTGCACACCCCCACCGGAGGCCGCCGTGGGAAAACGCAGATTTGCTGAAGCGGCGCGGCATCGACCGCAGGCCTGGCTAAGGCTTGAATCTGTCTGATTTCCCTCTCCACGATGGCCCTCAGCGCCCTGGAATGCCCCGACGGCATCTGCCACAGCCACCGCGGCGGCCATGCCGTGGCCGTTGGTGATGTGCAGCGCAATCTCGAAGCCCATGGGCCCGACTGGTGCGAGCGGATGGCCGAGCGGGTCTATGAGATCTCGGTCGACAGCTTCTGTCAGACCGTGATGCCCGATCTGCAGCAACAGGGTTGGCAGAGACGCCACCTCGACTGGGAGTTCAAGCTTGATGAGCCGCCGGCCGAAGTGGAGCGCACCGTGGTCGATGGCGCCATCAACGCGATGGCGAGCTTCCTTCGCAGCACCGAGGTGCAACAGCTGTTCGTCACGGAACTGGTGCAGGGCACCAGGGCGGAAACGGGCAACAATCCGCATCGGGGTCGTGGTGTGCGCTGGCTGATTCAGCAGGAGATGCTCGGCTGGATCGCACGGGAGCGCGAAGCCCTGCTCGACCGGCTGGCCATGGAGCTGCTGGAAGACAGCAACGGCGATTTTGAGCGGGCGCGCGGCTGCGCCACGGAAGACCTCAACGAGGTGGAGCACCTCCTGCACAACCACGCCGAGGCAGTGGGCTGAGGCCTGGGGGCGGCCCCCCCCCCCCGCGCCGCGCGGCCCGGGGCGCTGTGGGCTGTGGCCGGCCCCCCCCCCCCCCCGGCGGCTTCTCAGAGAATCGGCAGCAATTCCTGCTCCAGGCTGCGGGCCTGAGGCAGGGAGCCGCGGTGCCGCAGCAGCCGCATGCGGAGGATCATCGGATCGATATCACACTCCTGACACCAGCAGCGCTCCAAATGTCGGCGGGGATCGGGAAACGGCTCACGCGCAGAGGCCATGGAGTCAGCGGGTAGGGCGCCCGCAGGGGGTAATGGCCGGAAGGTAGGGAGAACCGGGGCGAAACCAATCAGAAGCAATACCTAACTTTCTCCCCGGCGCAGTTCCGCCCCAAAGCTCCCCTTGGCGCAAGCCGACAGAATCGGCCGATGGCGCCACCCTCCGTCGACCTGCGCGTGCCGCACCGCGGCGGTGCCGCCTCCCCAAGACCTGCGACGACCGCCCCTCAGGCGGCAAGCTCGGCAGGGATTGAGCCGCGCGACTGGCAGAGGCGTCTGATCCAGCTGCTGCGCGCCCGGCTGGTTCAGGCCGGCAGAGGCGGTCACGACGTGCTGATCCACGCCGGCCCCGGCGCCGGCAAGACCCTGGGTGCCCTGCTGGGCTTCCAGCGGATGGAGCGGGAGGGACGGCTGGATCGGTTCGTGGTGTTCACCCACCGCAGCTCGATCGCGCGCCAGTGGCTCGCCGCCGCCGAGCGGCTCGATCTGGATCTGCGCGAATGGCCCCTGCCGACTGGCAAGCAGTCTGGCACCGAAGGATTGCAAGGGCTGTTGATCAGCTATCAGTCGGCGGCACGACATCGCAGCCGGCTGGAGCGGGAATGGCCACGGCTGCTGGCGGGTCGGACCTGGCTGGCGATCGCCGATGAGGTGCACCATCTGGGCCTGGATCCCGACGAGCCGGAGGCCACCGCCTGGGGCCATGCCTTCACCGGCCTTACGGCGGGCGCGCGGCTGCGGCTGGGGCTCTCCGGCACTCCGTTCCGGGCCGACAGCCTGGCCTTCTGCGCCGCCCGGCGGCTGCGGGTGGAGCAGCACGGCACGATCTCCGAGCGGATCGTGCCCGACCTCTGCGTCGAACCGAGGCGCCTGATCATCGACGGAGATGTGAGGCCGCTGGAGTTCCGCTTCCAGGACGGCACCGTTGAGCACGGCCGCCGCTCCGACGACAACGCCGAGACCTCGCCCCTCTCGGCCGAGCAGCGCGAGAGCTGGCGGGCCCGCAACCTGCGGCGGGCGATCCGGCTGGGAGACGGAGGCGGCATCGCCATGCGGCTGCTGCTGCAGGCCCGGCAGAGGCTGGAGCGGCTGCGGGGCGACCATCCCGGCGCCGGCGGCCTGGTGATCGCCCGCGACATCGCCCACGCCCGCTGCATCACCGCCCTGCTGCAGGAACAGGGCGACCGGGTGCACCTGGCCCACTCCCAGGATCCCGACGCCGCCACCCACCTGGCCGATTTCCGCGCCGGCGTGGCCGACTGGCTGGTCAGCATCGACATGTGCGCCGAGGGCTTCGACGCGCCGCGCATCCGCGTGGTTGCATACCTCACCACCGTGGTCACCCGCAGCCGCTTCGTGCAGGCGATCACCCGGGCCGTGCGCATCGACGAAGGCCGCGGCGCGGTTGAGCCTGTGCCGCGCCACCCCTCCTACGTGTATGCCCCGGCCGACCCGCTGCTGATCAGCCATGCCCGCAGCTGGTCGCTGAGCGAGCCATACCTGATCCGTCAGCGGACGCTGACGGAGCCGGAGGCGTGTGCGGGCTCCGGCCGGACCGACCTGCGGCTTTCCCTGCAGGCCCTGGCAGACGATGCCGGCGCGGTGATTGCCCTGTCCGGTCCCGAACTGCCCCATTTTCTGGTGCATACCAGCTGATCGCCGCCATCAGGGAGGCCGCCAGGTGTTGAATCGGTCATCTGCGACGTTGTGTCAACCAATACGTACGAAATGCTCCCTAGGCGTCAGCCTGTGCGCCATCCGGGGGGTCGACGATGAGCTTCAGATCTGATCAGTACAAATTCAACAGCTCCAATCGCTCAGATGGCCACGGTGCGGGCCTTCCCCCAACCATGCACCGACGCATTGAGGTAGCAGTGTGCTGGGCCCTTGCACGAAGGGCTGCCCTCGACAGCCGCGAACATTACGAAGACAGTTTCGCCCTCAGCGAGGAGTTCCGCGAGTGGCTTCTCTGCCTGGAGGATCACCCTGAGATCCTGCAGGCCAACGTGCTGATGGTGCCCCACGACCTGCATCTCAACCTGCGCCCCGAGAGCGACGGACTGCTGGAGATCTGAACTCGGCCCGCAAGCGGCCCCCATCGCCTAGGCTTAACTCGTACTCATTCCGCGTTGGAGCCATGGCCGAGGGATCCGCCAGCCCCCAGAGCAGCACCGATCCGGCCGTCGAGAACCTCGTGATCGTGGGCTCGGGCCCGGCGGGCTACACCGCCGCCATTTATGCCGCCCGCGCCAACCTGCGTCCGCTGCTGATCACCGGCTTTCAGGATGGCGGCATCCCGGGCGGACAGCTGATGACCACCACGCATGTGGAGAACTTCCCGGGCTTCCCCGACGGCATCCTCGGCCCCGAGCTGATGGACCGTTGCAAGGCCCAGGCACTGCGCTGGGGCACACGCCTGCTGGAGGCGGACGCCGAGGCAATCGACCTCAGCCGTCGGCCCTACCGGATCACAGCCGAGGGCCGCACGATCGAAGCGCAGACGGTGATTCTGGCCACCGGGGCCAGCGCCAACCGGTTGCACCTCCCGAGCGAAGAGCGCTTCTGGAGCCGGGGTATCAGCGCCTGCGCCATCTGCGACGGCGCCACACCCCAGTTCCGCGAAGCCGATCTGGCAGTTGTAGGCGGCGGAGACTCAGCCTGTGAGGAGGCTGTGTACCTCACCAAGTACGGCAGCCATGTGCACCTGGTCGTGCGCGGCGAGCGACTGCGGGCCAGCGGCGCCATGGCAGACCGGGTGATGGCCAACCCAGCTATCTCCGTTCACTGGAACCGCCAGGTAGCCGATGCCGCCGGTGGCGACTGGCTCGAGAAGATCGTGCTGCGCGACAGCAGCAACGGCGTCACTGAGGAGCTGACGGTGAAGGGTCTCTTCTATGCGATCGGCCACACACCCAACACCCGCCTGGTACGGGGCCAGCTGGAACTCGATGAGAAGGGATATCTGGTCACCCGTGCGGGCCGACCGGAAACCTCGATCGAGGGGGTGTACGCCGCCGGCGACGTGGCCGATGCCGAATGGCGGCAGGGGATCACCGCCGCCGGCAGCGGCTGCCAGGCGGCACTGGCCGCCGAGCGCTGGCTCAGCCACCACGGCCTCGCCGTCACCGTGAGCCAGGATCCTGTGGAACCGGCCGAGGTGGGCGAGCGACAACGCACCGTCGTGAGCGACGAGGCCAACTTCGACCCCTCCGCCCTCTGGCAGAAGGGCGGCTACGCCCTGCGCAAGCTATACCACGAGAGCGAACAGCCGCTTCTGGTGGTCTACACCTCCCCCACTTGTGGGCCCTGCCACGTGCTCAAACCACAGCTCAAGCGAGTTCTCGATGAGCTCGGCGGCCGCGCCCAGGGGGTCGAGATCGACATCGAGGCCGACCAACAGATCGCCGAGCAGGCGGGCGTCACAGGCACCCCCACGGTCCAGTTGTTCTTCCACAAGCAGCTGAAGCACACGTGGCGCGGCGTCAAGCAGCGCAGCGAGTTCCGCGCCGCAATCGACCAGTTACTGGGCGTGCCGGCCTGAGAATCAGCTCCGCCGGATCTTCAACGCCGGCGCGGGCCGCCTGGGCGGTTGCCGCCGGGCCGAGGTCCGGTGGCACCGGCATTGCGCTCGCGATAGGTGATGCGACCGCGGGAGAGGTCGTAGGGGCTGATCTCCACCAGCACCTTGTCGCCGGCGAGCAGCTTGATGCGGAATTTGGTGAGCTTGCCCGCCGCCCGGCAGAGGCATTGGTGACCGGCAGGCTGCTCGAGGGTCACCAGGTAGAACCCGTTGCCCTGTTCCTTCTCGATCACTCCGGACGTTTCGATCATGCGGGCGGTTGGTGCGGCAAGGTTGTGAGGTTCAGCTTAAGCAACGCCCGAACCCCGATGATCCTGCCGCCCTTCACGATGGACCTGGGCCTGCTGCTGATCTCGATCGGCGTGGTCAACATCTGGCGTGCCCGCCGGCCGGGGTGAGCAGCCTGCTGTTTCACAAGCCCTACGGGGTGCTGAGCCAGTTCACGCCGGAGCCAGGCAGCCGCTGGGCCTGCCTGGCCGACTGGATCAAGCGGCCGGCGGTGTATGCAGCCGGTCGGCTCGACGCCGACAGCGAGGGATTGCTGTTGCTCACCGACGATGGCCGGCTTCAGCAACGACTCACCGATCCGCGCTGGGGCCACTGGCGCCGCTATTGGGTGCAGGTGGAGGGAACTCCCAGCGAGGCGGCCCTTAATGCGTTGCGCCGGGGCGTGGAGATCCAGGGCCGCCGCACCCTGGCGGCCCGGGCACGGGCGATCGATCCACCACCGCTACCGCAGCGGCAGCCGCCGATCCGACAGCGGCTCAGGGTGCCTACGGCCTGGCTGGAACTGGAACTGCGCGAAGGCCGCAACCGCCAGGTGCGCCGCATGAGCGCCGCGGTGGGCCTTCCCACCCTGCGGCTGGTGCGCACGGCGATCGATCTGATGGACGGCGGCCCGGCCCTGAACCTGGCGGGCCTACCCGCCGGTCGCTGGCGCGACGCAAGCCCGGCGGAGGCTGAGCGGCTGGCCGCCCTGCTCAGCCGAGGACGTCGATGAGTTCGCGGGCGGTCTGAAGCTGGCCGTAGTAGTAGTTGGCGCGGGCGCGGCGGTCGGGATCCTCAAGCGCATCAAGGGCATCGAAACCCACGCTCTGCCAGAGCTCATGGCCACAGGCCCGATTCACCTCGGCGACGGCCTCCTCCTCCAGGTTGGCCAGACGGCGCTGCAGGTTCTTGATCTGGGCGATAGCCATGGCCAGCGGGCTGACAACACACTAAAAATAGTACACCAGTACGATATCCCGATCAGAAGGGCAGCTTCTTCTTGGCGTCCTTGTCGAGATCGGCCTCCATCTCGCGCAGCCGCCTGAGGATCGTGTCGTAGTACTCCTTGAGGTAGTCCTCAAGGAGTGTGGTGTCGGCCGGATCAAGACCGAAGGCGGCGTAGGCCCCATCCATCGACGCGTCGAAGGCGGCGCCTGCACTTACCACCTCGGCGAAGGCGAGCCGCTCGGCCACATTCAGGCTGGCGGCGAAGAAGCTGGTGATTCCCTGCATCAGCTTCATCAGCGCCGGCGGCACCCGCACCACCCGCGCCTCCTTGCCGCTGTAGCGCTCGCACAGCTGGGTGATCTCGCCGGTGGTCCAGGCCTTCGGGCCCACCACCGGGAAGGCGCGGCGCACGGTTTCGGGTCGCTCCAGGGCGGCCACGGCGAAACGGGCCACGTCCTGGGTGTTCATGTAGGCAATCGGCGTGGGCGAGCCGCTCACCCACACGGTCTGCTGCTCAAGAACCGGGATCGCGAACTGGCTGATCAGACCCTGCATGAAGCCGGCACAGCGAAGGATCGTGTAGTCGAGTTCGGAGGCCTCGAGCCACTCCTCAGTGCAGGCCTTGATGTCCATCAGCGGCACTCCGCGGTGCTGAACCGCATCCAGCAGCGATACGAATACCAGCCGCTTCACGCCCGCCCGGCCGCAGGCGGCGAACAGGTTCTGCTTGCCGACCCAGTCGACGTCCCAGGAGCTCACCGCATCACCGGCGCGGGCGGTGGCGGCGTCAATCACCGCCTCGCGGCCCTCGAGGGCGTAGTCGAGACTGTCTGGCTCGAGCAGATCACCGCGGGTGAGCTCACAGCCCCATTCCTGCAGAAAGGCGGCCCTGCGTGGGGATCGCACCATGCAACGCACTTCGTGGCCTGCGTCGAGGGCGCGCCGGGCGATCTGACGTCCGAGGGCCCCCGTGGCGCCGACGACCAGGAGCTGCATGGCGGAAGAACGAGGGTCGGGCGAGCCTAAGGGTGCGGCCGCGGGCGACGCGACCGGCGCCTGGATCGAACGGCCCGCCTCAGTCGTTGAGCAGCTTCAGCAGCAGGGCGCCACCGGCCAAGCCCACCGGAATCAGCACCCAGAACAGGGCGGCAGTGCCGAAGATTTCAGAGGCCATGGGCGTCCGGGCGGGCGGGAAGAACTTCTTATTTAGCAGGCTCGGCCATCAAAGGGCTCAGCCGCCACCGCCACCGTCCCAGCCGCGGGCGGTGGCCAGGATCAGCGGCCAGGGGGCGTTGCTGCGCAGCTGGCCGGACATCACGCCGCTGGCCTCGGCGCACCAGCCCCCGAGGCGCAGCTCGGCCACCAGCCAGGCGAGCGGGGGTGGTCCGCTGTGGAGGCGACGGGCGATCTCGGCCATGGGCCAGCAGCGGGCGGACACACCCGTATCGGCACGCAGCTTCTCGAGCAGCAGCCGCGAAGCGGGCGCCAGGCTGGCGGCCCCCTGCCCAGCCAGCTCCAGCAGGGCCGCGAGGCTAGGAGGGTGCTGCAGGGGCCCCAGCCAGAGCGGTCCACTCACCGCCAGCGGCGCCGGCCCGGCCGAGCCAGAGCAGGAACAGTCCGCCCAGCGGCCGAGGCGCAGCAGCGGCTGCTGCTGCTGGTCGCCGCAGCCGTGGCAGTGGGCCAGCAGGCCCAGCCAGGCCTCCTCGCCGGCGGCCGGCTTGCGGCGCAGCCGCACGGCGGTGCGGAAGGTGCGCCCCTCGCTGAAGCTCAGCAGCGGCTCAATGCCGCGGCCCAGGGCCCAGGCGACGCGGGCGATCGCACCGAGCTGCAGGCGCAGGGCCAGCTCCCAGCTGGCCGGGTGGGCGCGGGCGGCGGCACCGAAACGGCGCACCGCCGCCGCCCTGTCGTGGCCGGTGGGCGAGCGGCCGTCGCTGCTCGCCAGGTAGAGCACGCCGTCGATCGCCACCGCCTCCAAGGCCAGGGGCAGCAGGGCAGTGGGGCAGCCGAAGGCGTCGAGATCCACCAGCTCAAAACGCTGGCGGCGCTCCAGGCAGCCGGCCAGCAGGTGCTGGGCGGTGTGGCTGCTGAGCCGGCGCTCGATCGCTGCGGGGCAGGCGGCGAGGTTGGCCTCCAGCAGGGGCAGCCGGTCGGGGTCGGCGTCGTTGCTCCAGAGAAAGTTGATGCCCCCCTCCACTGCGCAGCGCAGGCCGCGGATTCCGCAGCCGGCCATCGCATCGAGCATGCGCACCGGAGCAGCGGCGCCGAGATGGCGGGCCAGCAGCACACCAACGTCGCGAGATGGGCGGGATTCCGGCCGGAAGAAGCCGCTGCCGAGCTGCAGCCGCACCGCTCCTTCGCAATAGTGATGCAACTCCGTGGTCATCGGCTCCTTGCCCCCATCACCGCCCGCCGCCGGCCCCCAGCCTGCCGCCTCACCCAGCGGACACCAGGTGCCCACCACGCAGCCGCCGATCGAGGGCAGCGAGTGGGGCCGCCACGGCGAGTGGTTCTGGCGCGGCCAGGGCTGCCACTGGCGGGTGCTGGGCGAAGCGCACCATCCGCCGTTGGTGCTGGTGCATGGCTTCGCCGCCGGCAGCGGCCACTGGCGCCACAACGCCGGCCGCCTCGCCGCCGCCGGATGGTGCGTCTACGGCCTCGACCTGATCGGATTCGGCGCCTCCAGTCAACCGGCCCTGCGGCTCGACAATCGCCTCTGGGCACGCCAGCTGCAGGCCTTCCTCGAACAGGTGGTGCAGGGGCAGGCGGTACTGGTAGGCCACTCCCTCGGCGGCCTCGTGGCCCTGAGCTGCGCTGTCTTCTTCCCCCACTGGGTGCGGGCGGTGGTGGCCGCTCCCCTGCCCGATCCCACCCTGCTCACCATCTCGCCGGTGCGGGCGCGGCGGCGGCCCCGGCGCCGGCCCTGGCGGCGGCGGCTACAGCGCTGGCTGGTGATCGTGTTGTGCCGGCTGCTGCCGCTGGAGCTGGTGGTGCCGCTGCTGGCTCACTCACCGCTGCTGGATCTGGGCATCCAATCGGCCTATGCCCAGCCGGTGCTGGGCGACGCCGAACTGCACAGAGTGATCGCCCGGCCGGCACGCCGGCCAGGGGCGGTGCGCGCCCTGCGGGCGATGAGCATCGCCATGGCGCTGCGGCCACACCGGGCCACCGCACCGGTGCTGCTGCAGAGGCTAAGGAGACCGCTTCTGCTGATCTGGGGGCGCCACGATCAGCTGGTGCCCCTTGATGTGGGGCACCAGTGCCGGCGCCACCGCGCCGACCTGCCCCTGGCGGTGCTTGAAGCTGCCGGCCACTGTCCCCACGACGAGAACTCCGAAGCGTTCAACAGCACCCTGCTGGGCTGGCTGGCCCAGCTGGAGCCGGCGGGCGCGTACCTTGGGGCTTCCCAGGCCAAGTGCCCCGAAGATCCCGCGAGCCCCCAGGCATGAAGCACACCCTCTCGGTGCTGGTGGAAGACGAATCCGGTGCCCTGAGCCGCATCTCCGGCCTGTTCGCCCGCCGCGGCTTCAACATCGAGAGCCTGGCCGTGGGTCCGGCCGAAGATCGCGGCGTGTCGAGGCTCACGATGGTGGTGGAGGGAGATGACCGCACCCTCGAGCAGATGACCAAGCAGCTCGACAAGCTGATCAATGTGCTCGGCGTGATCGACCTCACCACGGTGCCGGCTGTGGAGCGCGAATTGATGCTGCTCAAGGTGGCGGCTCCTGCCAAGAATCGCAGCGCCATTTTTGATCTGGTACAGATTTTCCGCGCCAAGGTGGTGGACGTGGCCGACGACGCCCTCACTCTCGAGGTGGTGGGCGACCCCGGCAAACTGGTGGCGCTGGAGCGTCTGCTGGAGGGCTACGGCATCCTCGAGATCGCGCGCACCGGCAAGGTGGCCCTGGAGCGTGCCTCGGGCGTGAACACCGAGTGGCTCAAGGCCACCAGCTCCGAAAAGCGCGTACCGGCCTAGGGCTGGCTTTTCAACAGCTGGCCTCCCTCGATCAGGCGGGCGCGGGTCAGCCTGTCACCCTGCTGCAGGCGATCGACTACCTCCATGCCTTTACTCACACGGCCGAACACGGCGTAGCGGCCATCCAGCTCCGGCAAGGCCTCAAGGGCCATATAAAACTGTGAACTGGCGGAGTTGGGATCGTTGGAGCGGGCCATCGCAACGGCACCACGCTGATGGCGCAGGCTCAGCAGTCGGCTGAGTGCCGGTGCGGTGATCTCTTCGCCGTAGCGTGGCTCTTTGTCACCTTCCACGGCGATCTCCAGCGGAATCAGACGGGCCTCATTGCTGGCGGGATCGATGAAGCTGCCGGTGCCGTACTGGCTCGGCGACACTTTCGCATTCTTACTGAGCGGGTCGCCGCCCTGCACGACGAACGGGACCGGCTCACGTACGACGCGATGGAACACGGTGCCGTCGTAGACGCCGCGCTTGACCAGATCCACAAAATTGCCCGCTGTAAGCGGCGCTGCATCGCCATCGAGGCTCAGCTCCACCGGGCCCTTGCTGGTTTCCAGGCTGACCACCGCCTTGCCGCTCAGACACGGCACCGAGGAGGTGGCGCAACCGAGTTGCCGGCCGCCGTTATCGGCGGCGCACGCTGCCAGACCGAAGCTGAAGCAGGAAGCCAGCAGCAGCGCGGTGAGCGAACGGCGCCAGGGAAGGGGGAACGACACGCAGAAGCGGAAAAAGTCTTAAGGCATTGTCTCAGGCCGATCCAGTGGCCCTGACGTAGGGCGATTGGCTCAGATTCCCTCGAGCGGCACGCCGAGGAAGCGGGCGAGGCGGGCGCCGGCAAGTTCGAGTTCAGCCAGGGGGATCGGTTCACCGACGCGGCTGAGCGGCAGCTCGCGCCGCCCCTGCACCCGCAGGGCCAGCCGCCGCTGGGGGCTGAGTCCCTCGCGGATCTCCACCTTCACCGCCTGGATGTCGCGCAGGGGGATCGCCACCTCGATGCGCTGGCGGAAGCCCTGGCGGCTGATCAGCGCTTCGCCGGAGAGGCGGTCGAAGCGGTTGCTGCCCGAACCCACGTCGATGGCGATCACAATCCACAGATAGGTGGCCAGCAGCACCGCCGCCAGGCCGTAGAGGCCCATCACCAGGCCCTGGGGCACCCAGACCAGATCAGCCGGATGGCCCACCGGCAACAGGTCGCGACCGAAGCGGCTGGAGGCGCTGGTGAGCAGGAAGCCAACGCCGCCAAGGCTCACAGCGGTGGCCACCAGCACGTTGGAAAGGCGGCGCGAGCCAAGCACCGGCTGCTCGAGCACCCCATCGGAGGAGCCTGACGGGGTTGAACCACCGGGGGCGGAACCGGAAGCGGCGGGGGACGCCATGGAGACTGGGTCAGACGTGAAGACCGCCCATCCTGACCCGCCGCACGGCCAGGCGTATCAGCGCATGTCAACGCACCGCACCTGGCAGGAAAGGATTGTTACCATCACCGGGTATCCCACAGCCCAGCGGGTTTCCCGCACCGCTTCCACTCATGACGATCGCTGCAGGGCGCTTGCCGCAGCGGGGATGGTTCGACGTCCTCGACGACTGGCTCAAGCGCGACCGCTTCGTTTTCGTGGGCTGGTCCGGTCTGCTCCTGTTCCCCACCGCCTATC
>JBIIJS010000089.1:0-10274 GCA_044233605.1 Cyanobium sp.
GTAGCGCTGCAGGCCCTCGCGGATGAAGGCAAAGCACCAGCCCTGGCAGCAGAAGCGCAGCGTCACCAGCTGCCTGGCGCGAATCCGGGCATTGGGGCTGGCCAGCCGCAGCTGGGTTTTGAGGTCGCTGCCGAAGTAGATGCCGCCGCTGTGATGCAGCAACAGCTCCAGACGCCGCAGGGCCTGGCTGTGGGCCTCATCGCTACGCCGGTTGCCCCGCTCGCTGCGGCGCAGGGCCAGACGGTCGATCCGTTCGCTGCGGATCAGGCCCACGCCGGTGCCGATGGCGTCTTCCTCGAACACCAGATACCAGCCGATGTTGTGGAAGAGCAGCTGCAGCGGCCACACCCGACATGAGCCGTTGGGGCTGTCGGCAAAGGAGCCCACCGAGGCGTAGCGCTCCAGCTCGATGCGGCGCCGCTCCACGATCGCCGTCTCCATCGCCTCGGCCTGGCGCTCGGCGGCCAATGAATCGGGCCGCACCAGGGCGCTGCTCACGATCGAGCGGTTGGCGAACGCCCGCACCGGTGTCGCCGTATCGAGCGCAATGCCTACCCATTGGAGCCGTTGCTCCAGTTCGACCAGCAGATCCTGCGCCGTGGGGTCGGCCAGCCGGCCGGCGGCCTGACTCACCACCCCATGGATCTCGCGCAGCCTGTGGGCTGAGAGCAGCGCCGTGCCCAGGGCATATCCGTGGCGCACGTTGTCGTTGCGATGGCGGAAGCCATAGGGGGTGAGCAGCTTCTCGAGATCTTTGCGGAGGGTGGCCGCCTCTCCGGGGAGGTAGGCGCCGGGGATGACATCAAGCTGGGCGATCAGGTGCTCGGGCAGGGGAGTGCCGGCTTCCCGATCAAAGGGCTGCTGCAGCAGGTGGCGCAGCAGGATGAATACCCGCTGGAACACCGGCGCATCACCCAGGGGTGGGAAACCACCGTGAACTCCGCCGGTCCAGGGGCCTTTTGTGGCGGGTGCGGGGTGGGGCGGCGCCACCTGAATCGGTGCGAACGATGGTTCGCCCTGGCAGAAGCCGCTGGTGGCCAGCCAGGCCAGATCCGAACGGATGGACGCCGGATCCCCGTAGCACTCGCCGTGCAAGCGGCGCAGGTAGGCGGCGGCCTGCTCCGCCAGGTCGCCTTCCGGCAAGGGCGACACGATCGCCTCCAGCTCGGCGCGGCTGGCGGGATCGGCAGTGGACAGCTCCGGGTAGGTGCTCAGCAACCTGAGCAGGTAGAGGAGGCGTTCAAGATCCAGCAGGCGGGAGTAGCCGTGTAGGGCGAAGTGCTTCTCGCGGTTGCGGGCTGAGCGGATGCGGTGATCGAGGCGAGCCAGTTCATCGCGCAGCAGGGGTGCCAGCTCGCGCTGGTGGGTGGGCACGACGGCCACCACGGCGGCAAAGCCCTCCGCCCGGCTGGGCCCGAAGACCGGATCAGCCAGGGCGGCGGCCATCTCGCGGATCACCGGCTCGGGCACCAGGCGCTTGCGGGTCTGGTTCCACTGCAGGCAGGTACCCAAAGATGTGTAGAGCCACCAGCCGATCCACTCCACCGGTGCCGGCAGGCTCAGGGCCTGGGTGATCGCCAGGCGCCAGGGGCGGCGGGCATGGGTGGCATCCACGATCACCGGCACCCCGGCCGCCACCGACTTGCGGATGCGTTGGTGCAAGAGCGCCTCGATGTCGCGCCAGGGCCCCTGCACGGCCGCGTCACCAAAGAGCTCATGGCGCACCAGGTCGGTGGAGAGCACCACAGCGCCGGTCAGCTCGGCCAGCACTCCGGCCAGGGTGGTCTTGCCGCTGGCCGGCGGGCCGATCAGCAGGTGGCAGCGCAGGGGCCTGGACGGGGATCTCGACATCGCCACACGCTGACCGCAACAGCCACCTTATGCAAGGCCTTGCTGCGAATGAGCAAAGAAAAGTTCAGGCGGCCAAAGGGGTTCAGCCAGACGTTGCTGCTTTTTCGCAGAAGAAACCCATCCAAGGTCGGTTGGGGGCCAGAGGCTTCCAGCAGTGTCCCAGAGATCCCCGATGGACGTCTCCGCTGCGGAAAGTCCCAAGCCTGCCCACAGCTACCGCCTGCCTGCCCTGCTGCAGGACATCCGCCTGCTGGATCTCCTCGAGATCAGCGGCACCAGTCAGGGGGCCAGCCGAGTCTGCGGCCTCAGCCAGCCCACCGTGAGCCGCCGGACACGCGTTCTGGTGGAAGACTTCAACCTGCGGATGAACCGACGCGGGCAGGTGGGCTGTCGCTACGGCACCTCCACCGCGATGCAGCTGCTGCGGCTGGGTTGCCGTGCCCATCGGCTCTCAGCCGGCGTGGCGCGGCTGGGCGCCGATGTGATCTTCCAGCCGCTGCTGGCGGGCTGCAGCTGGTTGCTGCCGGCGCCGCCGCGGTTTCGGCCGTTGGAAAGCTGGTTGGACCTGGTGCGCCAGGGGGTGCTTGATGGCGCCCTGGTGTCGGGGCTTGAGTTCCAGGGTGCTTGGCCACCGCAGGCCAGTGAGCTGGAGCTGTTGCCCCTCGGCGCCGTGCCGCTCGATCCGGCGGTCTCGCTTCGCCATCACCGTCCTGATGGCGGGAGGCTGGAGGTGTTGGTGCCGAATCGGGCGGTGGCACCGGCTT
This sequence comes from Cyanobium sp., assembly GCA_044233605.1. GTDB lineage: Bacteria > Cyanobacteriota > Cyanobacteriia > PCC-6307 > Cyanobiaceae > Cyanobium. Next base: position 2,616 of record JBIIJS010000089.1, read on the forward strand.
TGCTGCGGGAGGTGCTGGAACGGGGGTTCACTCTCAAGATCGCCAGCAACACCTGCCACACATCGGACCAGTGGCTGACGCAGCTGCAGCAGGCCGGCCTGGCGATGCCTTTCCCCCGGGTGGCGCCTGCCGATTGGTGGCAACTGCTTACCCGTCTGCCCCTGTCAGAGCCGATCCGGGTGCCGCTCTGGCTGGTGTTGCCGCAGGGTTGGCAACACCAGGCGGTATTGGCCCACACCGCCGAGCGGTTGGTCACCAGCCCGGCCCAGAAGTATGCGTCAGGTGCATAGCGATGCAGGTTCAGGATCCATGCAGAGCGCTGGCGGTTCCCACGAGTGGCTGCCACATGCACACTGACTTTCGACACCTTCACCACCTTGCGATGGTCTCTCTGGCTCACGACCAGTCTTTGGAAGCTGAATGCTGATGCCAGAAGCCGTTCACGCCCCGGAGCCTGCATTGAGTGCCGCGGCGCCGAATGGCTGGTGTGCAACCGCTGCTACTAGGAGAGGAGGAATGCAAAGCGCTCAGGGAGAGGGCACTGGCACTGGGGCTGATTCGCGAGGTGCATGGAGAGACGATAGAGTTTGATTCAATTTTGAGGGAGCGATGGTACCAGCAGCCCCAATAACTTCCATACAAAATGGCTCAGTCAATAGCAAATACCGTCCCGAGATTGACGGACTGCGGGCGTTTGCCGTGGTTGCTGTCATCATCAATCATTTCAACAAGGATCTACTGCCCAGCGGATATCTGGGTGTTGATATTTTCTTTGTGATTTCGGGGTATGTGATCACTTCGTCGCTGGCTGACAGGAAGTCCAAGAATCTTCTGGATTTTCTCACGGGGTTTTATGAGCGGCGGATCAAGCGCCTTGTGCCTGCGCTGGTGGTCTTTGTTCTGATCACCAGTGTTCTGATTTCACTTTTTAATCCTGAACCTGATGTGGCGTTAGATCTGGGATGGAGATCGCTGTTTGGGATCTCTAATATCTTTCTTTTTCGATCGGCGACCGACTACTTCGCTGAAGCCACAGAACTTAATCCATTTACTCATACCTGGTCGCTGGGCGTTGAAGAGCAGTTTTATTTGCTGTTTCCATTCCTGATCTGGTTCTCAGGGTTCGGACAGCAGAAGGTTAAAGGTGCACGAAATTTATTTTTCTGGGTTGGAGCACTGACAGTTTTTTCACTGATCACTTTCATTTACTTGTATCAGGTCAATCAACCTGCTGCCTACTTCCTGATGCCGCCTCGTTTCTGGGAAATGGCAGCAGGATGCCTGATTTTCATTGGTTTTCGGAAACGAGCAAAGATAGAGCAATCACTGGAGCAACTGCCCCCCCTGCTGGTGGTGACGGCGATGGTCGTGATTATGTTCCTTCCGGTATCAGCAGCAGTCCCTGCGACCACAGCAATGGTTGCACTGTCAGCAGTTTTGATTGCCTGCCTTAAAAAAGGCACTGCTGCATATGAGTTTTTTACTCTTGAGAAGATTGTTTATGTGGGACTGATCTCATATTCCCTATACTTATGGCATTGGGTTGTGCTCTCCATCAGTCGCTGGACGATTGGAATTCATTGGTGGTCGGTGCCAATTCAAGTTGGGTTGATATTGCTGATGGCGATAGGATCCTATCAATATGTTGAAAAACCGGCGAGGCAGGGATCATACGCCAAAGCAAGGTTAAAGGTATTGGGCGGAGGAGTTGTAGTATCAGGTCTGGCATCCATAGTATTGGTTACTTTCTCTAAAAACTTGAGCGATAATTTGTTTCTAGGGCGCAAGAACGTGACTGCACCAGACAATTTATTGGAGTTTGTGGGTATCGAGCCCATCAAAAAGAATTGTCGCATATTTAACTCTGTTCCAAGCCCAAAAAATATACAAAAAGAATGCGGAAACTTTATTTCATCGGCCCTGCCAACTGTCTATGTGGTTGGAGATAGCCATGGTTTAGGGTTGGGTCAATATCTCAATGAATTTTCATTTAGGACTAAAAAGTTTAACGTTGCGACTATCTGGGGTAACGCTTGTTTATTTACTAGTTCGGTTAGTTCTTCTTTTGTCCATCCTGTTTATAAGGGTCAAGATTGCAGGAAATTACAGTCGGATGCGATTGGGCTGGTGAAATCTGTTTTAAAGAAACGCGATGCACTTGTGGTTGCTAATAGTTCGATAAACATGCTTCTGCCTAAAAGCGAAATAAAGTATCGAGAAAAAAACGGAGTCCCTGTCTCAAATTATATCGCCAAGGAATTATTCTTCGAAGAGATTGTGAATATTTTTGATCAAGTGCGCAAAAGGGGAGCAAATGTTTTCTTTTACTTCAATCCCGACCGATTTGATCCAATCGATAATCCCCGCATTGACTACAAGGGTAATTCTGGCTGGAATGGCGAATGGTTTGATAGGCTTAATAATTTAACACGCCCTGACAAGTGTTTAGTTCCTAGGAGCAAGGTGTTCTTCGAATACAGGAAGTTCTTTCAAGAAAATATCACGGAACTTGCCGATAAGTTTGGAAGTGAAGTATTAATTGATTCCTTGTCAACGGGAGTTTGCGACAGCCGTGTTTGCAATGGTGCGTTTACTGTCGACGGAGGGCATCTTCAGGGATGGGCAATTGCATATCTTGCCAATCAAATCATGGTAAAGGCGGGTTATGCGAAATGAATTGGTTGAAATAAAATGGGAATTTCTGTTTCCGTGGATCAGGACCAGCTTTCGCTTTTGTCCACCCAGCGCTCCAGCCCCGCCAGGCCCAGTCAGCTGCGCAGCACCAGGCAAGGGCATCGACACCAGCAGAGCCCCCGGCTCAGGCTGTCGCTTGAGTGCGGATCCTGTTTGACCAGGGAACGCCGGTTCCCTTGCGCCGCTCCCTGAACGGTCATGTCGTGGCCACGGCCTACGAGCTCGCCCTGAGCACCACCAGCTGGTCACGGATTCGCCAGGTCACCAGTGATATCCAGGCGGCAGTCGCCGCCATCACGGCGGGTGACTACCAGGAGCTGCCCATTCCCTGAGTCTCAGCGCTGCAGCAACCAACGCAGCAGCGACGGGCCGATGATCAGCGCGATGCCGGCGTTCCAGAGCCAGGTCGGGTGTGTTCTTTGCACGCAACGCAAAAGATCTCGGCGCCGCTGCGCTTTTGGCATGGTCCGATGGTCTCGTTTTGTAGCCGCGGTCACAATCGGATGACCCATCCACCCGATTGCCAATGTGGCGCGCCGGTTTGCCTGTTCTGCTGGCCATCCCCGGGCTGATGCCCGCCGTGCCTGTGTTGGCCGCATCGCCTGTGATCGCCCAGCAGGCTCCATCGCCGGCTGAAATACGTCAGATCGCTCGGGATGCCTACGTGTATGGCTTCCCGATGGTGGACAACTACCGCATCCAACACGCCTACTTCGTCGATCCGGCCAACCCCGACTACAAGGCGCCCTACAACCAGCTCCTCAACGTTCCGCGCGTCTACACCCCAGCCGACACGGCCGTGCAGACCCCGAACTCCGACACCCCCTACTCCTGGGTGGGCCTGGATCTGCGCCGGGAACCGATCGTGTTCACCGTGCCCCCGATCGAGCAGAAGCGCTACTGGAGCATCCAGCTGATCGATCTCTACACCCACAACTTCGCCTATCTCGGCAGCCGTACCACCGGTAACGGCGGTGGCTCCTTTCTAATAGCTGGTCCCAACTGGAAGGGCAGCACACCTCCGGGCATCACGAAGGTGATTCGCTCCGAAACGGATCTGGCTCTGGCCCTCTACCGCACCCAGCTGTTCAACGCCGGAGACCTCAAGGCGGTGCAGGCGATTCAGGCCCAATACAAGGTGCAGCCGCTTTCGACATTCCTTGGCCGCCCGGCCCCGCCGGCCGTGCCGGCCCTGCGCCTGGTGCAGCCGCTCACTCCCGAGGAGCAGAAAACCTCGCTGCGCTTCTTCGCGGTGATGAACGCTCTGCTGCCCTACGCCCCCACCCATCCCGCCGACCAGAAGCAGCGCGCCGCGTTTGCCCGCATTGGCATCGTGCCTGGCCAGCCCTTTGACCCCAGCAAGCTCTCCCCCCAGACCCGCGCGGCCCTGGAGGCGGGCATGGCGGATGCCTGGCGTGATTTCGCCACGCTCAAGGGCCGCATCGACAAGGGGGAGGTGACCTCCGGTGAGTTGTTTGGCACGCGAGAGTTTCTGACCAATAACAACCTCAACCGCATGGCGGCCGCCGTGCTCGGCATCTACGGCAACAGCCGTGAGGAGGCTCTCTATCCGGTGTATTTCGTGGATGAGGGCGGTAACAAGCTCGACGGCCGCCGCCATGCCTACCGCCTGCGCTTCGCACCGGGCGCGCTGCCACCGGTGAACTCGTTCTGGTCGCTGACGCTCTACCGCATGCCGGAGAGCCTGCTGTATGCCAACCCGCTCAACCGCTACCTGATCAATTCGTCGATGCTGCCTGGGCTCAAACGGGATCCCGACGGCGGCCTCACTCTGCTGATGCAACACCAGGCCCCCAGCAAGGCCCTGGAGTCGAACTGGTTGCCTGCTCCCGATGGCCCGTTTGCGCTGACCCTGCGCTTGTACTGGCCGAAAGCGGCGGCGCTTCAAGGGCAGTGGAAACCGCCGGCGCTCAAGGCTGAGCCCCTTCAGGCTCAGGCCCCATCGCTTCGTGGCGAGGTGGTGAAACCCCAGACCTACATCCGTGCCGAGACCGATCGCACCTTCCACAACATCGCCCGGCAGGCCGGTGGCGTGAACCGCTGGTTTGTCATTCGCAAGCCCACACCGCTCGATCAGCAGACGGTGGTGCGGATGAATCTCGACACCCTCTATTCCGCCTCGATCGTGGACACCTCCAAGGGAGCCACGGTGACCATCCCGCCTCTGCCCAAGGGGCGTTTCATGTCGGTGCAGTTGGTCGACAACGACCACTACTCTCCGGCCGTGTTCTACGCGCCCGGTACCTATCCGTTGCCGCAAGACACCAAGTATCTGGCGGTGCTGGTGCGCACCCAGCTGTTCAACCCCAAGGATCCGGCTGAGATCGCCGAAGTGAATCGCCTCCAGGATTCGGTGCTGGTGAAGGCGGCCAGTGGCGACCCACTGCCGCCGCAGCGCTGGGATCAGGCCTCCCTCAAGGCCCTCACCCAGCGGTATGAGCAGGAGGCCAAGGCCTATCCCAGTTACAAGGGCATGATGGGTCCGCGCGGCACGGTGGATGAAGGCACCCGCCATCTGGCGGCCGCTGCTGGCTGGGGCCTCAATCCTGAAGTCGATGCCACCTACCTGAGCAGCACCGGTGCGTTTGATCACCGCCTGTGCCACACCGCCACCTATGCGGTGCCGGAGAACAAGGCCTTCTGGTCAATCACCATATACGGCGAGGACGGCTATATGAAGCATGCCAATGCGGTAGTGAACTCCAGCAACGTGGTGCTCAATCCCAATGGCACCTTCACCATGGCCTTTGGCTCTGAGCAGGCCTGCGGCAAGCGTCCCAATCGGGTGGATGTGGCACCGGGCTGGAATCTGCTGATGCGGATCTATCGTCCGGGGCCCTCGGTGCTCAGCGGCGCCTATAAGCTGCCGACACCGACTCCTCTCCCCTGATACCTGGCGCAGACGCGTGTTGATCCTGGCCTCTGACTCCGCGCGTATCCCCCTGCTGGGTCAGCCAGGCCTGAGTACCTATTTTGATTGCCCGCAATCCTGGGCTAAACAGCTCAACGCGTTTACGCCGAGCCATATCTGCGAGCCGAAAGCGCGTCAGGGGCAGTTCGGCAATCGCATGGCCATGCTCCCGCTTGGCTGCATGCGGATTTTGAGCACATATGGAAGTGCGATTCAACTGGAAAGCAGGAGTTCTGGTCTCGCCCATCTGGTGATGCCCTATCGGGGTCTCACGCGCTGGTATGTGGATCGCCATTGGTTGGATGGCTGGACCCACGAATCTCTATTGTACGTGCCGCCTGGGCCGCTCCGGATCGAGAATACGGTGACGGCTGGCATCGTGACATTTGTTGATCCCGAAGCTCTGCTGCAAACAGCACTTTCGATGGCGGGTGTCAATGAAAGCAACGTGATGATCAAGGCAATTCTTTCGTCACCGCAGTTGATCCCAGTCCAGGGGCCTTGCAATCAACGCCTCGCCAATGTCCTCTATTCAACTTATCAAAATCTTGATCTTCTACTGTCTGCCGGTGCTGATATTCTCCGCCACTCCCGGATTGATGATCAGATTCTGCGCCTGTGGGTGTTGCTCCTGATCCCAGAGCTGCAAGCAGATGATGAACGTTCAAACCAGTCTTCCCTGGGGGAGAGTGGCTCTGCCTGGCTGAAAGCGCTTGCGACCTGGATTGATGCCCATGCGGATCAACCCTTGGCGCTGAGTGATCTGGAACGGCAGTCGGGTTATTCGCGCCGCAGTCTTCAGTTGGCTTTTCGCGCCCACCTGGGCTGCAGCCCGATGCAATGGGTGAAACGCTGCCGGATGCAGAAGGCGCGTGTGCGTCTCCAGCACCCCGCGCTCGGTGACTCAGTTGGCTCGGTGGCTCAAGGTCTTGGCTTTGTGAATGTGGCCTCCTTCACCCGTGATTTCTCGCGCCTCTTTGGTGAGCGACCTTCAGCGGTGCTCCGGCAGGCCCGCTCGTACCTCGTATCTGGCCGGTGAGTTGAACCCATCACAGCGCGACGATCTGCATTCCGCTTCCCCCCTCTGCCTGAAGCGCATCCAGCCCCAGAGGCCGAGGCAGCCATCACCTCGAGCCTGTGCTAGTACAGGTGTATGCATCTGAAGCGCTCCATGGCTGTCCCTCTGCCGCGGCCAGCGGCCCTGGCCGCCCGGCTCGAAACCCCGGTCGAAGAGTGGCCCTACCTTGATGAAGGCACCCTGCTGAAAACCCGCAGCCGCAAGGTCTGCATGACCTGCCACTGGTTCAGGCACCACGCGGGAGTGAACTGCATCCCGGTGCTCACCTGCCAGCTGCACCAGGGCCTGATTGCGCACGGCGAGCACCTGGTGTCTCGCTGCCAAGGCTGGACCGATGACATGGTCCGACAGAACGGCTGGGCGCCGGAAGTGGCCTGAGCAGAGCTCAATGAATGCCGTCGACCGGCCCGCTCGCCTGCCGCTCTCGCCTCAGGAGGGCTGGATCAGCGACGGTCGCCAGGTGCTCCATTTCAAGCCGAAGCGCTACGACCGCGCTGGTGCCAGTCGCTTGACACACCCCGGAGCTGCCGACCCGGGAGCTCCGCCAGCTGCCGCGTAGCCACTTGACTCTCCACCAAGGGGAGACCTCATTGTAAAGGCACTGATGTCTTGCTTCCCATGCGTTCGTTCGCCGCGTCGCTCCTGCTGGCAGGCATCTGGGTCGCCCCGTCCCTGGCCCAGGGCGATCCCCATCAGCATCACCACAACCACCACCAGCACCATCAGGCCGCCCCTGCTGTCGCTCCCCAGAGCCATGGGCACGGCAGCCACGCCAGCCACAGCCATGACGTCGGCCCCGCCGGCGCCACCTACGACCTGCGCTGGCTTGACGCGATGGCGGCGCACCACACCGGTGCGCTGCGGATGAGCGAATTCGTGTTCAACATCGGCTCCCCCGGCGTCGGCGCCCTGGCCACCAGCATCTGGCGTGAGCAGGCCCGCGAAATCAAGGCCA